>NZ_PZPL01000001.1:967004-1289339 GCF_003044275.1 Rathayibacter caricis DSM 15933
CCGCTCAGGAGGAGACCCATGCCACTCGGATTCGCACCCGACGAGATCGACACCGCCGCATCCACCCGCTCCGCGCGGCTCAAGTGGGTGATCGTGGTGGACGCCGCCCTGCCGGCGGGTCGCGCGGTGAACGCGGCGGTCTGCGCGGCGGCGGCCACCTCGGCCGGGGTGACGGGACTCCTCGGACCCGCGGCTGTGGACGCCGACGGATCGGTGCACGTCGGACTGCCGTGGGCGGGGTGCTCGATCCTGGTGGCCGACCGGGCAGCGCTGGCGGTGATCCGCTCGAAGGCGGAGGCGCACGACGAGGTGTTCGTGGCCGACGTGCCGGTCGCGGCGCAGGAGACGCGGGTGTACGACGAGTTCCTGGCGGCGGTCGCGGAGGCGGGGGCCGATGCGATGGAATACCTGGCGGTGAGCCTGGTCGGGCCGCGGAACCGGGTGGACAGGATCGTGGGGCGGCTGGCGCTGATGCCGTGAGGCTCTGGAGGACGGGGATCTCAATACGCCCGCTGCGCGGGCTACTCGATCAGCAAGGAGCCCCTGCTAGTCGAGTAGCCCCGCAGGGGCGTATCGAGACCCACCCCCTTCAGCACGCGAGCAGAGGGCACCTCCCCCCCCCTGCTGGTCGAGTAGCCCCGCAGGGGCGTATCGAGACCCACCCCCCTCAGCACGCGAGCAGAGGGCACCTCCCCTCCCCTGCTGGTCGAGTAGCCCCGCAGGGGCGTATCGAGACCCGCCCCCCTTCAGACGCCGAGCAGACGGCCCTCCGCGCGCACCCACTCGACGCGGTGGGACGCGTCGAGCAGCACCAGGTCGGCGCGGTGGCCGGGCTGCAGCAGTCCGAGGTCGGTGCGGCCGAGCACGCGGGCCGGAGTCGCGGTGAGCGCGCCGACCGCGACCGGCTCGGGCAGGCCGACCGCGTCGAGAGCGAGGCGCAGCGCGCGGTCCTGGGTCAGGGTCGAGCCCGCCAGCGTGTCCGTCCCGCCGAGCACCGCGCGCCCCTCCTGCACCGAGACGTCCAGCCCGCCCAGCCGGTAGACCCCGTCCGCCGATCCCGCGGCGGCCATCGCGTCGGTGACGAGGGCGACGCGGTCGGGAGCCGCCGCGAAGGCCAGCCGCGCCACGTCCGGATGCACGTGCTCGCCGTCGAGGATCAGCTCCAGTACGACGCGCGGATCGGCGAGCGCGGTGGGAACCGGCCCGGGAGCGCGGTGGTGGATGCCGGGCATCGCGTTGAAGGCGTGCGTCATCAGCCGGACGCCGCGGTCGACGGCCGTCCGCGCGAGATCGGCATCCGCCTCCGTGTGCCCGAGGGCGACGACGACGCCCGCCGCCGCGAACCGCGAGATCGTGTCGAGGGCGCCGGGCAGCTCCGGCGCCACGGTGACCTGCACGAGGGTGCCGCGGGCCGCCTCGAGGAGTCGGTCGACCACCTCCGGAGTCGGCAGCGCCAGCGCCTCGAGCGCATGCGCGCCCCGCCGGCCGGGAGCGAGGAACGGGCCCTCGAGGTGCGAGCCGAGGACGAGGGGGTCGGCCGCCGCGAGGTCCGCGATCACGGCGAGCGAGCACTCCAGCTCTCCGAGCGGAGCGGCGACCAGGCTGAGCACCGAGCGGGTCGTGCCGTGCGCGCGGTGCACGGCGAGCATACGCGCGATCGCGTCGGCTCCGTCGTCGGCCGCCGCTCCTCCTCCGCCGTGCACGTGGAGGTCGACGAAGCCGGGGACGAGCGTCGCCCCGCCGGCGTCGACGACCTCGGCCGCCGCGAGCCCCCGCCACGAGTCGCCCGTGCCGGTCGCGGTGATCGCGCCGTCGGAGGCGGCCACCCAGCCGTCCTCGACGATCCCCCGCGCGTCGACGAGTCGGGCGCGGTGGACGACGAGGGCGGTGGACACGGTCGGGAGCCTAACGGCGGGCCCCCGCGAGCAGCAGGTCGTGGCCGAGGCCCGCGGCAGCCGCGCGGTCGAGCAGCACGGTGACGCGCGGGTGCTCGCGCACGAACGACGCGGGCATCCGCTCGTCGATCGGACCCTGCAGGGCGGCCGCGACGGCCTCGGCCTTGCCCGCGCCGGTCGCGACGAGCAGCAGCTCGCGGGCCGACAGGATCGTCGCGACGCCCTGGCTGATCGCGTGCGTGGGCACGGCGTCGAGGTCGCCGCCGAAGAAGCGGCGGTTGTCGAGCCGGGTGCGCTCCGCCAGCGCCACGACGCGGGTGCGCGAGTCGCGCGGGGATCCCGGCTCGTTGAAGCCGATGTGCCCGTTGCTCCCGATGCCCAGGATCTGCACGGCGGCGCCCCCGACCGCGGCGAGCGCCTCCTCGTGCGCGCGGGCCGCCGCGTGCGGGTCGGCCGCCGCTCCGTCAGGCACGTGCAGGCGGGCGGGGTCCAGGCCGAGCGGAGCGACGACCTCGCGCTCGAGCACCGACCGGTAGCTCTCGGGGTGGCCGGCGGGCACGCCGACGTACTCGTCGAGGGCGAAGGCCGAGGCTCGGGAGAGGTCGAGGCGCAGGCGGGCGAGCGCACGGTAGAGCGGCTGGGGAGTGGATCCGGTCGCGACGCCGAGCACCGCGGCCGGGTCCGCCGCGATCACCGAGGCGACGAGGCCGGCGGCGAGCTCGCCGACCTCCTCCGGGTCTGCTCCGACGACGATGTTCATGCGGTCTCCTTGCTGGCGAGTCGGGCGTGGAAGTCGGGGAGCACCGCGTCCTCCGGCGAGAGGCCGAGGTGCTCGGTGAGTGCGACGGCGAGCAGCTGCAGCGGCACGATCGCAGGGAGCGGAGTGAGCTCCTCCGGCAGCCCCGGTGCCAGGCGCACCGCGGTGACGCCCTCGGGCAGGGGCGCGTCCGTGTCGGTCACGACGAGCAGCCCGGCGACGAGCGGCGCCGCGTAGTCGATCAGGGCGAGTGCGCGGGGCAGCAGGGGTCCGTCGAGGGCGAGGACGACCAGCGCGAGGCCGGGGCCGAGGCGCCGGTGCGGACCGTGCAGGAACTCCTCCGTCTCGACGGCCTCGACGGGGATCCGCGCGGTCTCGAGGATCTTCAGCGCCGCCTCCTGCGCCGTGGCGAGGTTCGGGCCGGAGCCGGTGATCGACACCGAGACGGAGGGATCGAGCGAGCGGGCCCACGCGGTCACGAGCGGCTCGGAGTCGAGGGCCGCGGCGACCCGCTCGGGGATCCCGGCGAGGTCCTCGGCTCCCCCGAGCACCGCGGCGAGGGTCGCGATCGTGGCGGTGAAGCCCTTGGTCTTCGCGCCGACCTCCTCGGGGCCGCAGCGCAGATCGACCACGACGTCGGAGAGGCCCGGGCGCACGGGCTCCCCGGTGACGAGGACCGTGCGGGCACCCCGGTCGCGGGCGAGGGCGAGACTGCGGAGCGTCGCAGTGCTGCGGCCGGACTGCGACACGGCGACCACCAGGGTCCGCTCGTCGATCGCGTCGGGCAGGTAGTGCAGCACGTCGGTGGGCAGCGCGACCTCGACCGGGACGCCGAGCAGTCGGGCCGCGCGCCCGCGGATCACCCGGGCGGCGGAGGACGAGGTGCCGGAGCCGACGAGCAGCACGCGCTCGGGTGCCAGGGCCTGCACCGAGTCCAGCACCGCCGGATCCAGCGGCGCGAGCGCACGCCGCAGCGCGGCCGGCTGCTCGTGGATGTAGGCGCGGACGGTGCTCACGAGAACCTCAATCGGAGGACGGCGGGAGCGGAGGTGCGCCCCGTCACGAGCAGGCGCAGTCCCTCGATCCGGTCGCGGCCGCCGACGTACTCGACGAGCTCGCCCGGGTCGAAGACCGGCGGTCGGTCGGGGGCGGAGCCGGTGCCCGGGCCGATCTCGAGGGTCTCGGCGCCGACGCGGTAGCGGGCCGTGCCGCCCGCGGGGATGAGGAACGCGCCGTCGGCCGGCTCCTCGACTCCGCTGAGCACGCCTCCGGGCCGCAGCACGATCTCACCCACCCACGAGGTGTCGGTGCCCGCGAAGTCGAGGGCCAGCTCGACCCCGTCCTCGTCGACGGACACAGCGGCGCGCGTCTCGAGCGCGACCGTGGAGGAGGAACGCGACGGGAAGCTCATCGAGCCGAAGAAGCGGCCCTCGCTGCCCAGCTCGTAGTCGCCGTCGGGGCGCCGCGCCGACGCGGGCAGCGGCTGGTGGTAGCCGGCCTCGACCCGCGAGGACAGGGCGATCCGCGGCCCCGCGACGATCGACTCCGGTCGGAACGGGCCCAGCCCGAAGAAGTGCGGCGACACCCGGACCGCCTCGACGACGAGGGCGCCGCGGCGGGCGCGCACGAGCACCGCCGAGTTCGCGAGCCCGGAGGCGATGCGGCGGTGCCGCGGCACGTCGCTCCCCCCGAAGACGCTCGCGCTCACGGCTCCGGCGCGCACGCGCACGAGGCCCGAGGAAGCGAAGACCGCGGTGCCGGAGGAGGACCACGGCACCGACGCGGGCAGCGCGCCGGCGAGGTGCGGCCGCGCCAGCGCCTCGGCGAGGTGGATCTCGGGCTCGGTGACCCCCCGGTCGAGGATCGCGCGCACGACCGCCGCGAAGCGCCCGTCGCCGTCGGCCACCGCGAACTCGCGGAACTGCGAGAGGAAGCTGCGGCCGTCGAAGCGCTCGGTCTGGTCCTGGCGGCGCGACTGCACCGTCTCGACCTGCAGGTCGTCCTCGAGGAGGTCGAGGGTGGCCGCGAGGTTCCGGCGCACGGCGTCGCGGTAGCGCTCCTCCCCCGTCGCCTCGGCGATCACGAGCAGCGACGGGTTCGAGACGTAGGCGGCGTAGTTGGGGCTGCGTTCGGAGTAGAGGCCGTCGGCCTGCAGGTCGATCCCCTCCGCGAGCCACTCGTCGGCCCGGTCGCGCAGTCGCGCGTCACCGGTCAGCGCGTGCAGCCGCAGGAGGCCCGCGGTCAGCTCCCAGCGGTGGTTCGGCGTGTGCACGCCGCCCACGAGCAGCGCCTCGACGGTGCGCAGCAGCAGCGCGCGGATCCGCTCGGCGACGCCCTCGAGGAGCGGATCGGGGTGCGCGGCGATCACGTCGAGCACGAGCGCGGCGTCGTTCACCGTGAAGCAGGTGTCCGGGGGCGACGCGAGGTTCTCGCTGTCGAACAGGCCGTCGGGGCGCTGCATCCGCTCGAGGCGGTCGAGGAGCGGACCCGCGGCCGACAGGACGGACGCGTCGCGGTGCCGGGGCGACTCCGGGGCCGCGAACGCCGCGACCAGGGTCTTCACCCCGCGCATCGACGGACGGTGCGACAGCGTCGCAGGATCGCGCTCCTCGACGCCGACGACGAGCCCGGCGGTCGCCTCGGCCAGCAGACGCAGGTACTCCACGCTCAGTCCTTCAGGCCGGCGTTGACGTCGGCGCCGATCACGTACTTCTGGAACACGAAGAAGATCAGCACCAGCGGGATCATCGAGATCACCGAGGCGGGGAGCAGCACGGTCCACTCGATGTTCTCGGCGCCGACCAGGCTCCGCAGCGCCACCTGCAGCGTGTACTTCGACGGGTCGTTGAGCACGAGCAGCGGCCAGATGTAGTCGTTCCAGCGCCACTGGAACGAGAAGATCGCGAGGGTCAGCACGATCGGCCGGGCGATCGGCAGCATGATCCGGAAGAAGATCGAGAACTCGTTCGCGCCGTCCATCCGCGCCGCGTCGATCAGCTCGTCGGGCACGGTGAGGAAGAACTGGCGGAACATGAAGATGCCCGTCGCCGTGATCACCGACGGGATGATGATGCCCGGCAGCGAGTTGTAGAGCCCCAGGTCGCGGATGACCGTGAAGGTGGGGTTCAGGATCACCTCGGTCGGCAGCATCGTCGTCGCCAGGATCGCGACGAACAGCAGCGAGAGCCACTTCGCCCGGTACTTCGCGAGCGCGTAGCCGGTCATGGCGCTGAAGAGCACGGTCAGCACGGTCGTCACCACGGCGACGATCAGCGTGTTGCCGAAGTAGCGCGCGAAGTCGACGCGCTCCCAGGCGCGGACGTAGCCGTCGAGCGTCCACTGCTCGGGGAGGAAGGACAGCGGGTAGGTGAAGAGCTCGCCGCCCGGCTTGAAGGACGAGAGCAGCAGCCACAGCACGGGGAAGAGGAAGATCGCGGCGAGCAGCCACAGGATCGACGTGGGGAGGACGCTGCGCGCGAATCCGCCGGAGCGGCGCCGCTTCCGCACTCCCTTCAGCACGAGCGCGGTGGTCTCGGGAGTCGCCAGACCGGTGCTCATGAGGCGTCCTTCTTCCGTCGTTCGAAGCCGAGCTGCACGAGGGCGATCGCGAGCAGGAGGACCATCAGCACCATCGAGGCGGCGCTGGCGTAGCCGACCTCGGCCCGCTCGAACCCGGTCTCGTAGATGTACTGCACGATCAGGCGGTTCTGGGTGCCCGGTCCTCCCTCGTTGAGCGCCTGGATCATCGCGAACTCCTTCATCGAGTTGATGGTGGAGAGCAGGATCACGAGGAAGCTCGTGGGCGCGATGCCCGGCAGGGTGATGTGCACGAAGCGCTGCCACGGGTTCGCGCCGTCGAGCGCGGCGGCCTCGTAGTAGCTGCTCGGCACGTTCTTGATCGCGGCGATGAAGAGCAGCATGTTGAACGCCGCTCCTCCCCACGCGGAGGCGAACACGACGACCGCCAGCGAGAGGTCGCCGTTCGAGGACCACGGCACCGCGGAGCCGCCGGCCGCCTCGATGACGAAGTTGATGAATCCGAAGTTCTCGCCGAACATCCAGCGCCAGATCACGCCGGTGACGATCGGAGAGACGAGCCACGGGATGAAGAAGATGATCTTCGCCGGCACGGAGCCGCGGGCGTTCGCGTTGACGAGCAGGCTCGCGAGGCCGAGCGAGAGCACGTAGCCCAGCGGCACCGAGAGCAGCGTGTAGAGGGCCGTGCGGCCCAGCGACGCCCAGAAGTCGGGGTCGGCGAGCAGCTCCTGGTAGTTGCTGATGCCGATGAGATCGGGCGAGCCGACTCCGCGGTAGTCCGTGAAGGAGTAGAAGACCCCCAGCGCTCCGGGCCAGAGGAAGAAGAGCGCGAAGAGCACGACGACGACGACGGTGTAGAGCACCGGGGCGAGCCGGTAGCTCGCCTGCGTGCGCCGGCCGGTGCGCCGCGGGCGGGGCGGAGTCGCGGCGGCCGACGGCACGGCCGTGGCGACCGCGGGGACCTCGCGGTCGAGGATGGGACTGGTCAACGCTCTCGTCTCCTTCCGGCGGACGATCGGGGCGAGCGGGGCCGCAGCCCCGCCCGCCATCGATCGTCAGTCGCCGATCTGGTCCTCGGTGACCGAGATGATGTTCTCGATCGTGGTGTCGAGGTCCTGCTCGTCGGCGAGGTAGCGGACGACCTCGGACTTCAGGGGCTCGTTCACGAGGATCTTGTCGTTGTAGCCGTCCTCGAGCGCGCTCGCGCTCTGCACGGCCGCGATCGGGTCGGACGCCGCGATCTCCTGGTTGTAGACGTCGAACGCCTCGGCGTTCTCGGGGTACGCGACCTCGAGGCCGGTGGTCGCGGGCAGGAAGCCCGAGATCGCCGACAGCTCCGCGTAGTTCTCGGGCTGGTACATCCAGTCGATGAAGTCCTGCGTCTGCTCCTCGACCCCGGTGCCGTCGAAGGCGACGATCCAGTTGGTGCCGAGGTTGGTCGCCTGGACCGGCTGCGCGGGGGTGCGCACCGAGGCCCAGTCGAAGGCGGTGATGTTCTGCGAGAAGTCGGTGATCTGCCAGACGCCCGAGTAGTACGCCACGACCTGGCCGCTCTTGAACAGCGCGCTGGGGTCGTCGCCCGAGAGCCAGACCGAGCGCGGCATGAACGAGTCGTCGTTGAGCGACTTGAAGTACTCGAGGCCGGTGCGCGAGGCCTCGTTCATCTCGAACGAGCCGTCCTCCTGGCGCTCGACGCCCTTCGAGCCGAACTCGTAGAGGAAGGAGCGGAGGCGGTGCGCGGACGAGTCCATCACCATGCCGTACTTCGCGCCCGCCTTGGCCTGCACGTCCTTGATGGTGGCCACGTACTGGTCCCAGGTCCAGACCTCGTCCGGGCCGGGCAGCGGGACGCCGGCCTGCTCGAAGAGGCTGGTGTTGAGGTACATGCCGACGGCGGTCAGGTCGCTCGGCAGCGCCTTCACCTTGTCGTCGTCGTTCGCGTCCTGCACGAGCAGCTCGGGCACGATGTCGGTCTTCTCGGCGACGCTCGAGAGGTCGAGCAGCTCGCTGCTCCAGATCGGGTCGAGAGCGGAGGCGCGGGCGAGGGCCGGCAGGTCGCCCGCCTGGGCGCCGTTGCGCAGCTTGGTCACGAGGTCGTCGTAGGGGATGTCGACGATCTCGACCTCGATCCCCGTCTCCTCCTCGTACTTGTCGGCCATGGCCTGGTAGCCGCCGCCCTGGGAGGCGTCGCCCGAGAGGATGAACTGGAGCTTGTCGGGGGTGCTGGAACCGCCGGTTCCGGCACAGCCCACCAGAGCGGTGAGCGTGGCGGCGGCGAGGCCGACTGCGATCGCGGAGCGAGCTTTCACGAAGGTCGCCTTTCGGTGAAGGGGAAGAAGGGGGCACGTGCGGAGGGGCGAGCCCAGGTGCGACTCGGTGGGGACTTTCTTATCAGTGCGATAAAGAACGAGTCAACGCGAAAACGTGTGCCGCGCGGTATTGATACGGCCCGGAAACAGGCCGTAACACGCCGGAAACGACCGCCCGCTTCCTCCGCGCCGGGAGCCTCTCCGGGATTGCCGAGCCGTGCGATGCTGTGGTTATATCTCGCACTGATGGAGAACTCCGAGCCGGAGCTCCGCTGATGCGACGAGAGGAGAGGCGACGATGACGACGCCCCAGCCCCGCATCGCGACCACCCGCGTGGTCACCGAGATCAACCGCACGGCGATCCTCGACGCGCTGCTCGAGCACGGACCCCTCTCGCGCAAGCAGATCGTGCAGCGCACCGGGCTGAGCTCGGCCACCGTCGAGCGCCTCTCGGCCGCCCTGCTCTCCGAGAACCTGATCGCGGTCGACGGGCTCGAGCGCTCGTCCGGCGGCCGCCCCTCCTACCTCATGCGCTACGCCGGCTCGTCGCGCGCCGTCGCGGCGATCGAGGTGTCCGAGACCGCGGTCCGCGGCCGGCTCGTCGACTTCGACGGCGCGAGCGTCGCGGAGGAGCGGATCGAGTTCGAGACGGGCCCCGCCTCCTCCGCCGCGACCGTGCGCCTCGAGGGCACCCTCGCGCTGGTCGAGGCGCTCGTGGCGGCCGCGGCGCAGCAGGGCCGCCTCTGCACGGGAATCGGAGTCTCGGTGCCCGGCATCGTGCACGAGGGCCGCGTGATGAACACGGTCGAGCTCGGCTGGCGCGAGATCCCGCTCGGAGCGATCATCGAGACCCGCACGGGCATCCCGACGCTCGTCGAGAACGACGCCAACGCCATCGCCTACGGCGAGTGGTCACAGGGCGCCGCGGTCGGCACGCAGAGCGCGGCCTCGTACGTGCTGGGCGTCGGAGTCGGCGCCGGAGTCGTGAACGACGGCGCGATCTACCACGGGGCCCGCTCGGGAGCCGGCGAGATCGGCTTCCTCTTCGCCGACTCCTCCGCCCTGCGCCGCTACTTCACCGAGCAGGGCGACCTCGAGACCCGCATCGCCGCGATCGGCGAGCGCCGCGACTCCGGACCCGCCGCCGTGGCGCGCCTGATCGACTCCGCCGCGGCCGGCGACCCGGCCGTCTCGGCGGCCGCCGACGAGCTCTTCGACCTGCTCGCGTTCTCGTGCGGCGCCCTCGCGACGATCCTCGACCCCGAGGTGATCGTGCTCGCCGGGCACCTCACCCGCGCCCCCGCGTTCGCGATCGAGCAGATCTCGAAGCGGCTGGTCGGCCGCATCCCGTTCCCCCCGAGGCTCCTGGCGGGGTCGCTCGGCCCTGACGCCGCCCTCGTCGGCGTGGGCGAGCTGATCGCCCGACACGTGAGAGGTTCCACCTACCTTGCTCGATGAACTCCCCCTGGCCGCCGTCCGCACGGCGACCCCGCTCGCCCTGCGCATCGGGATCGACGTGGGCGGCACCAAGACCCACGTCGCCGCGGTCGGCGACGACGGCGCCCGCCTCGATCACGTCGTCCCCTCGTCGAGCTGGCGCACGGGAGCCCTCTTCTCGGACTCGGGCAATCTGGCCCGCCTGGCCGACCTGATCCGCTCGCTCGTGCGCCTCGACGAGCGCACGACCCTCGCCGCCGGGATGCACGGCTGCGACACCCCCGCGCAGGTCGCCCTCGCCGCGCGCACGCTCGAGCGGCTGCTCGCCGTGCCGGTCCGCGTCGTCAACGACGCCGAGCTGCTGGGCCACGCGGCCCGGGTCGGCGAGTGCCTGCAGATGATCGTCGGCACCGGCGCCGTGGTCGTCGGGCGCACCGCGACGGGAGCGACGATCACCGCGGACGGCTACGGCTGGCTGCTCAGCGACTTCGGCAGCGCTCCCGCACTGCTCCGCGAGAGCGTGCGCGAGGCGCTGGTGCGGGCCGACCGCGACGAGCTCGGCGACGACTCCCTCGTCGCGGCGCTGCAGAGCGCCTACGGGGTCCCGGATCTGACCGAGCTCGCCCTCGCCGTGACCGAGCGCGCGGGGCTGACGGAGTGGGGCGGGCACGCTCCGCTCGTCTTCGCCCATGCCGACCGCGGCTCGGCCGTGGCTCTGCACGTGATCACGGAGGCAGCCCGCCGGCTCGCGGCGAACGTCGCGTCGCTCCTGGCCCGAGGCGCTCTCGGCGACTGCGTGGTGGCGGCCGGCGGAGTGATCACGAACCAGCCGCGCCTGCAGCACGAGCTGCGGCTCGCCCTGGCCGAGGTCGCTCCCGGCGTGCGGCTCGAGGTGCTCGACGCGCCTCCTGTCGACGGAGCGCTCGTGCTCGCCGGCGCCGCCCCCGACGAGCGCCACCACCCCGCCCCGTGAGAGGGGCCGGGCTCCTCGAACCCGGCCGCCGCGGAGTCGCCCTGGCCTACGCGTTCAACGGTTTCGCGCTCGCGAGCTGGACCGCGCGGCTGCCGGGCATCCGTGCGGCGGTCGACCTCGATGCGGCGGGGCTCGGCGTCCTGCTCACCGCCGGCGCGATCGGCACCCTGCTCACCGTCCCCATCGCCGGACGCCTCGTCGCCCGCCTCGGCGCGCTGCCCACCTACCGCCTGGCGACGCTCGTCTTCGCCGCCGCGTACCTCCTGCTCGCCGTCGCGCTGCTGCTCGGGCAGGTGCCGCTGCTGCTCGTCGGCAACGCGGTGCACGGAGTGGCGTTCGCGCTGACCAACGTGCCGCAGTCGATCCTCGCCGCGGGCAGCGAGCGCCGGGTGGGGCGCACGATCCTGCCGCAGTTCCACGCGGGCTACTCGATCGGATCCGCGCTGGGCGCGCTGCTCGGAGGGGCGTCCTCGGCCGTCGGAGTGTCGCCGGCCGCGCAGTTCCTCGCCCTGGCCGTGGCGGCGGTCGTCGTGCGGTGGAGCATCGGCCGCCACGTCGCTCCGCTCGCCGCCTCGCTCGCCCACGAGCGCCGCTCTGCCCTGGCCGCTCGCGCCGCGGCGCTGGTGCAGAGCGGACCCGTGCCGGTCGTGCCGCGCGGCAGCCGCCGGTTCGGCCTCGGCGTCTGGACGCATCCGCAGGTGCTGTTGCTCGGGCTGATCGTGTTCGCGGCAGCGCTGTCGGAGGGCACGGCCACCAACTGGTCGGCGGTCGCCGTGGTCGACGCGTTCGGAGTGACCGAGGCCGACGCGTCCCTCGGCATCACCGTGTTCCTGGTCGCGCAGACCGTGCTGCGGCTGACCGGCGGGCCGCTCATCGACCGGCTCGGGCGGGTGCGGGTGCTGACGCTGTCGTGCGCGGCGGCGGTCGCCGGCATCGCGCTGTTCGTGCTCGCTCCGGGGTTCCCGGCGGCGCTGGCGGGGCTCGCGCTCTGGGGAGCCGGATCGGCTCTGGCGGTGCCGATCGGCATCGCGGCGGCCGCGGCGGATCCGATCGACGGGCCCTCGCGCGTCGCGGCGGTCACGTCGCTGTCCTCGGTCGCGAACATCGCGGGGCCGCCCGCGATCGGCGCTCTGGCGGTGCCGCTGGGCGTGCGCCCGGCGATGCTGGCGGTGTCGGTCGTCGTCGCCGCGGCGGTCACGGCGGCTCCGCGCGCGCTGCGCCCACGGCGCTGAGGGTGCACCCGGAGGCGGGGCCGGGGCAACCCCTGGGGCACGCCTCCCGGGCGAGCGCAGACTGGCACCGGCCCCGCCGACCGGCGGGCGCTCTTCGACGGAAGGAACGACCATGGACCTCGGTGGACTCGGCGACAAGGCCAAGGACTTCGCGAACAGCGACAAGGGCGAGAAGCTGACCGATCAGGGGCTCGACAAGGCGGGTGACGCGGCCGGCAAGGCCTCGGGCGGCAAGTTCGACGGGCAGATCGACGGCGCCGAGAAGGCGGCCGACCAGCGCATCGGCGACGAGTAGCCGCCCCGACGACTCGACGCGAACGGGGCCCTGCGCACGGCGCGGGCCCCGTTCCGTGTCCACTGGGCCACGACGGCGAGCGCGAGTGGGCGCGAATCGGGGCCCGCAGCTCGCGCAGACGCCGGAACGTGCCGTCTAGTGAACGGCGCCCGATCAGCTCGCGCGCAGCGCCCGGAGCAGCGCCAGCACCACGACCGCCGAGCGATCCGCCGCGTCGTCGACGTGCGCCTCGAACTGCCCCGGCGCGCACAGGTCCGAGATCCCGCGGACCGACACGAACGGCACTCCGTGCACGTGCGCCGTCTGCGCCAGCGAGACCGACTCCATGTCGGTCGCCAGCGCAGCCGGGAACGCCCCGAGCACCCGCTCGACGTGGTCGCCCGAGACGAACACGTCGCCCGACACGATCAGCCCGCGGCGAACCGGCACCGCGCCGTTCGGCACCTCCGCGACCAGCTCGGCCGCCAGGGCGGGGGCGTGCCCGGAGTAGCGCGCCGGCATGCCGGGCACCTGTCCGAGCGCGTAGCCGAAGGCCCGCGCGTCCGCGTCCGTCTGCACGTACTCGTCGCCGACGACCACGTCGCCGACCCGCACGTCCGCCCCGAGACCGCCCGCCGACCCGGCGCTGACGACCAGCGGCGACGGGTCGCGGAGGATCGCCGCCGTCAGCCCTCCGGCCGCGTTCACGAGGCCCACGCCGGTGCGCACCAGCAGCACCGATCCGCCGTCGATCTCGAGGTCCCACTGCAGCGAGTTGCCGACCGTCCGCGGCTCGGAGGCGCGCTCGGCCTTCGCGAGGAACGGCTCCGCCTCCTCGTCCATCGCCACCAGGACGATCGCGTCGCTCACGCGGTCACCGTCTCCCACTCGTCGCGCTGCGCGAGGAACGTGCGCGCCGCCTCCTGCGCGCCCTCGAGCGAGTGGTTCGCGCCCCAGCCGCACTGCGTCTCGTTGGCGGCGGGCACCTCGTCGGCCTCGGTGATGTCGCGGAGGGTGTCCTCGACGAGCGAGAGCACCTCGGGCAGCTCGGGCTCGCCCGCGAGGATCAGGTAGAAGCCGGTCTGGCAGCCCATCGGCGAGAAGTCGACCACGCGGTCGGAGTGGTTGCGCGACTTCTCGGCGAACAGGTGCTCGAGCGAGTGCACGGTCGGCATCTCGAGGTGGGCGCGGTTGGGCTGGGTGAACCGCACGTCGTACTTCACGATCCGGCTGCCGCCCGGCAGGGTCTTGGCGTCGGCGAGGCGCACGTACGGCGCGGCGACGGTGCGGTGGTCGAGGTTGAACGACTCGACGTTCATGCGCGGCTGATCCACGGTGGTCTCCTTCGCTGGGGTCCCTCCATTCTCCTCCGCCCGCGCTCGCCGTTCACTGATCGAGCAGCCCGCGCAGAGGGCGAGCCCGCGAACTCCGGGCCGGCCTCGCTGGTCGAGTAGCCCCGCAAGGGCGTATCGAGACCCGCCGGTTCCAGCAGCCCGGTCATCCGCCCCCCGTCCCCGGGAGAAGGTGGATCTCGATACGCCCGCTGCGCGGGCTACTCGATCAGCGAATTCCGGGCCGACCTTGCTGGTCGAGTAGCCCCGCAGGGGCGTATCGAGACCCGCCGGTTCCAGCAGCCCTGGCGTCCGCCCCCGCCCTCGGGAGTGGGCGGATCTCGATACGCCCGCTCCGCGGGCGCTACTCGATCAGCGAACTCCGGGCCGACCTTGCTGGTCGAGTAGCCCCGCAGGGGCGTATCGAGACCCGCCGGTTCCAGCAGCCCTGGCGTCCGCCCCCGCCCTCGGGAGTGGGCGGATCTCGATACGCCCGCTCCGCGGGCGCTACTCGATCAGCGAACTCCGGGCCGACCTCGCTGGTCGAGTAGCCCCGCAGGGGCGTATCGAGACCCGCCGGTTCCAGCAGCCCTGGCGTCCGCCCCCGCCCTCGGGAGTGGGCGGATCTCGATACGCCCGCTCCGCGGGCGCTACTCGATCAGCGAACTCCGGGCCGGCCTTGCTGGTCGAGTAGCCCCGCAGGGGCGTATCGAGACCCACTGGTTCCAGCAGCCCGGTTATCCGCCCCCGTCCCCGGGAGAAGGTGGATCTCGATACGCCCGCTGCGCGGGCTACTCGATCAGCGAGCTCCGGGCAGGCCTCGCTGGTCGAGTAGCCCCGCAGGGGCGTATCGAGACCCGCCGGTTCCAGCAGCCCGGTCATCCGCCCCCCGTCCCCGGGAGAAGGTGGATCTCGATACGCCCGCTGCGCGGGCTACTCGATCAGCAAGCTCCGGGCCGCAGCCAGGAAGCGACGTCCTCGGAGACCCCGCATTCCCTCACGCCCCCGGCACGAACCGGTAGCCCATCCCCGCCTCCGTCAGCAGGTACCGCGGGTGCGACGGGTCGGGCTCGAGCTTCTTGCGCAGCTGCGCCAGGTAGAGGCGCAGGTAGCCGGTGTCGGTGACGTGGGTCGGCCCCCAGATCTCGTCGAGCAGCGAGCGGCGCGTGACCAGCCTGCCCGCGTTCCGTACCAGGATCTCGAGCACCTGCCACTCCGTCGGGGTGAGCCGCACCGAGGCCCCCGCCCGCGTCGCGCTCTTCGCGACCAGGTCGATCGTCACCTCGCCGATGACCACGAGCGGCTCGCCGTCGGCCGGCTGCACGCGCCGCGACAGGGCCCGGATGCGCGCGAGCACCTCGTCCATCGAGAACGGCTTCGTCACGTAGTCGTCGGCTCCGGCGTCGAGCGCGTCGACCTTGTCGGCCGCGCCCGTCCGCCCCGACACCACGAGGATCGGCGCGCTCGTCCAGCCGCGCAGCGCGTGGATCACCTCGACCCCGTCGAGCCGCGGCATGCCCAGATCGAGCATGTAGAGGTCCGGATGCTCGTCCACGGCCCGGTTGACAGCCTCCGTGCCGTCGCCCGCGGTCACGACCTCGTAGCCGCGCGCCGTGAGCGTGATGCGCAGGGCCCGCAGGATCTGCGGGTCGTCGTCGGCGATCAGGATCTTCACTCGTCCCCCTCGGTCGCGGTCGGCGCCAGCGGCAGCGTCACCACCATGGTCAGTCCGCCTCCCGGTGTGTCCTCGGTCTCGAGTGTGCCGCCCATGCCCTCGGTGAACCCCTTCGACAGGGCGAGTCCCAGGCCGAGCCCCGTCAGGTTGTCGTCGTCGCCCAGGCGCTGGAACGGCACGAAGATCTGCTCCCGGCGCTCGGGCGCGACGCCCGATCCGTGGTCGACGATCCGGATCTGCCCCGAGCCGCCGAACGCGCTCGTCGCGATCCGCACCCGGGTGCCGGGAGGCGCGTAGCGGGCGGCGTTGGCCAGGAGGTTCACGACGACCCGCTGCAGGAGCCCCGCGTCGGCGAGCATCGACGGCCCGTCGAGATCGAGGTCGAGGTCGACCTCGCCGGGTCCGAGTCCGAGCTCGTCTAGCGCCGGCAGCACCACGTCGGCCGCGTCCAGCGGAGCGAGCGCCACGGCGAGCGCCCCCGCCTCGAGCCGCGTGACGTCGAGCAGGTCGGTCACGAGCGCGGCCAGCACGGTCAGGCTCTCGTCGGCCGTGGCGAGCAGCTCCTGCCGGTCGCGATCGCTCCAGGCGATGTCGGGCGAGCGCAGCCCGCTGACGGCCGCGGTCGCGGCAGCGAGCGGGCGGCGCAGGTCGTGGCTGACCGCCGAGAGCAGGGCGCTGCGCACCCGGTCGGTCTCGGCCAGCGGAGCGAGCTCGCTCGCCGTCTCGGTCAGCGCCGCGTTCTCGAGGACGGAGTCGAGCTGCGCCGCGATCACCTGCAGCAGCCGCCGCTCGCCCGCCTCCAGCTCACGGCCGTGCAGCTCGAGCACGGCGGCGGGCCCGACCGGCACCATCACCGGATCCTCCTGCGGCTCCCCGTCGACGGCCACGACGACTCCGTCGCGCACGAGCCGCACGCCGGTGAGTCCGAACGCCTCGCGCGCGCGCTCGAGGATCGCCTGCACGGCGCCCTGCCCGCGGATCACGCCGCCCGCGATCGTCGCGAGCAGCTCGGACTCGGCCCCCGACCGCTCCGCCGCCCGCGAGCGCCGCGCCGCCCGGTCGACCACCGAGCTGACCAGCACCGCGTTCACCACGTAGAGCGCGAGGGCGAGGGCGTGCAGCGGCTCGTCGACGGTGATCGTGTAGAGCGGATCGACGAAGAAGAAGTCGAGGGTGAGTCCCGAGAGCACGGCCGCGAACAGCGCCGGCCAGATCCCTCCGATCAGCGCCACGAGCACCACGAGCAGCTGGTACGAGAGCACGTCGCTCGTGATCGACTCGTCGTTCCGGAGCATCGACAGCAGCCAGGTCAGCAGCGGCCCGCCGACGAGGGCGAGGCCCATGCCCGCCAGCCGGCGCCGCAGGGTCAGCGCCCCTGCGCGCCGGGGCAGCAGCGCGCTCCGCCCCGCCGCCGAGTGGCTGACGATGTGGACGTCGATGTTGCCGGACTCGCGGATGACGGTGGCGCCGATGCCCGGGGTCAGGGCCGCGGCGAGCCGGCTGCGGCGGCTGACCCCCAGCACGAGCTGGGTCGCGTTGACCGAGCGGGCGAACTCGACCAGCGCGCGCGGCACGTCCTCGCCGACGACCTGGTGGTAGCTGCCGCCGAGCGATTCGACCAGCGCGCGCTGCGCCTCGAGCAGGTCCGGGCGCGGCGACCGCAGCCCGTCGGGCGACACGATGTGCACCGCCAGCAGGTCGCCCCCGGAGGAGCGCGCCGCGATCCGCGCCCCGCGCCGCAGCAGGGTCTCGCCCTCCGGCCCTCCGGTGAGCGTCACGACGACGCGCTCGCGCGCCTCCCACGTGCTGTCGATGCCCTGCTCGACGCGGTAGTCGCGGAGCGCGCTGTCGACCTCGTCGGCCAGCCAGAGCAGGGCGAGCTCGCGCAGCGCGGTGAGGTTGCCGAGGCGGAAGTAGTTCGAGAGCGCCGCGTCGATGCGCTCGGGAGGGTAGACGCGGCCGTCGGCGAGGCGGTCGCGCAGGGCCTGCGGGGCGAGGTCGACGACCTCGATCTGGTCGGCGGCGCGCAGCACCGCATCCGGGATCGTCTCGCGCTGCGGCGCCCCGGTGATCGCGTGCACCACGTCGTTGAGCGACTCGATGTGCTGGATGTTGACCGTCGAGAAGACGGTGATGCCGGCGTCGAGCAGCGTCCGCACGTCCTGCCAGCGCTTGTCGTGCCGCGACCCGGGGGCGTTGGTGTGCGCGAGCTCGTCGACCAGGGCGATGTCGGGGCGGCGGGCGAGGACCGCGTCCAGGTCCATCTCCTCGAGCGCGACTCCGCGGTGCTCGACGCGGCGGCGCGGCACGACCTCGAGGCCCTCGAGAACGGAGGCGGTGGCCGAGCGGCCGTGCGTCTCGACCACGGCGACCACGACGTCGCGGCCCTCGTCGGCGAGCCGGCGGCCCTCCTCGAGCATCGTGTAGGTCTTGCCCACGCCGGGCGCCGCACCCAGCAGCACGCGCAGGCGGCCCTTCGTCATGCTCCTGGCCTCACCCTCGGCTCGCAGGACCGGCGCGCGGGAGGCGGGCCGCTCGCGATTCTACGAGCCGGGGGTCGGAGCAGGGCCGTCACAGCCGGTCCAGTGCGAGGTTCAGCTCGAGCACGTTCACGGTCTCCTCGCCGAGGTACCCGAGCCCCCGCGGCTGCACCGAGCTCTCGACGAGCGCGCGGACCTCCTCCACCGCGAGTCCGCGGGCCTGGGCGACGCGGTCCGCCTGCAGCAGGGCGTACTCCGGGCTGATGTCGGGGTCCAGGCCCGAGGCGGAGGCGGTCAGCGCGTCGGCGGGCACGTCGGCCGGGTCGACGCCCTCGAGCGCGGCGATCGCGGCGCGCCGCTCCTGGATCGAGGCGACGAGCTCGGCGTTCTCGGGGCCGAGGTTGCTGCCGCTGGAGGCACCCGCGTCGTAGCCGGCCGCGGACGGCCGCGACTGGAACCACTCCGGCAGCGGGGTGCCGTCGGCGTCGGTGAAGGACTGGCCGATCAGCGACGAGCCGACGACCCGCCCGTCGGCGGACACGAGCGAGCCGTTCGCCTGAGCGGGCAGGGCGAGCTGCCCGACGCCGAGGACGACGAGCGGATAGGCGAGCCCGAGGACCGCGGTCATCGCGATCATCGCGCGCAGGGCGACGGAGTAGGTGCGGAGCGTCATGGTCTCTCTTCTTCCGGGAGCAGTGGTGGGTTCCCGCGGGACGTCACTCCGGGACATGCCCGAAGAGGCATGCGCCGGTGGCGTCCCGCGGTCGGGTCGGTCAGAACCCGGGGATCGTCGCGACCACGAGGTCGACGAGCTTGATGCCGATGAACGGAGCGACGACTCCGCCGAGCCCGTAGACGAGCAGGTTGCGGCTGAGCACCTTCGATGCCGAGAGTGGCCGGTAGGCCACCCCGCGCAGCGCCAGCGGGATGAGCGCCACGATCACCAGGGCGTTGAACACGATCGCCGAGAGGATCGCCGAGGCCGGCGAGTGCAGCTGCATCACATTGAGCACCGCGAGCCCCGGGAAGACGCCGGCGAACATCGCCGGGATGATCGCGAAGTACTTCGCGACGTCGTTCGCGATCGAGAACGTGGTCAGCGCCCCGCGGGTGATCAGCAGCTGCTTCCCGATCCGCACGATGTCGATGAGCTTCGTCGGGTCGGAGTCGAGGTCGACCATGTTGCCGGCCTCCTTCGCCGCCGACGTGCCGGTGTTCATCGCCACGCCCACGTCGGCCTGCGCGAGGGCCGGCGCGTCGTTCGTGCCGTCCCCGGTCATCGCGACGAGGTGGCCGCCCTCCTGCTCGCGCCGGATGAGCGCGAGCTTGTCCTCGGGAGTCGCCTCGGCGAGGAAGTCGTCGACCCCCGCCTCCGCCGCGATCGCGCGCGCCGTCAGCGGGTTGTCGCCCGTGATCATCACGGTGCGGATGCCCATCTCGCGGAGCTCCGCGAAGCGCTCGGCGAGGCCGTCCTTCACGACGTCCTTCAGGTGCACGACACCCAGCACGCGGGCACCGGCGCCGTCCTTCACCGCGACGACGAGCGGAGTGCCTCCGCTGCCCGAGACCGCGTCGACCGTCTGCGCGAGCTGTGCGGACAGGGGCGCGGCGAGCGGCCCCTCCTCCTCCACCCAGGCGCGGACCGCCGAGACGGCGCCCTTGCGGATCTCCGTGCCGTCGGACAGGTCGAGTCCGCTCATCCGGGTCTGCGCCGTGAACGGCACGACCACTGCGGGTCCGGGATCCGCGACCGTGCGACCGGACGCGATCGCCAGGTCCACGATCGACCGCCCCTCGGGGGTCGGATCGCTGAGCGAGGACGACGCCGCGGCGTCCGCGAGCGCGGCCTGCGCCACTCCCGCCACCGGCAGGAACTCGGTGGCGCGCCGGTTGCCGTAGGTGATCGTGCCGGTCTTGTCGAGCAGCAGCGTCGTCACGTCGCCCGCCGCTTCGACCGCGCGGCCCGACATCGCGAGCACGTTGCGCTGCACGAGCCGGTCCATGCCGGCGATGCCGATCGCCGAGAGCAGCGCTCCGATGGTGGTCGGGATGAGGCAGACCAGCAGCGCCACGAGCACCGGCACGCTGACCGGGGCCGCCGCGTACGACGCGATCGGGTTCAGGGTCAGCACGACGACCACGAACACGATCGACAGGCTCGCGAGCAGGATGTCGAGCGCGATCTCGTTCGGCGTCTTCTGCCGCGAGGCGCCCTCGACCAGCCCGATCATGCGGTCGACGAAGGTCTCGCCGGGCTTCGAGGTGATGCGCACGACGATGCGGTCCGAGAGCACCCGGGTGCCGCCGGTGACCGCGCTGCGATCTCCCCCGCTCTCGCGGACGACCGGAGCCGACTCCCCCGTGATCGCGGATTCGTCCAGGGAGGCGATGCCCCAGACGATGTCGCCGTCGCCGGGGACGAGGTCGCCGGCCTCCGCCACGACCACGTCGCCGAGCTGCAGCTCCGACGACGGCACCTCGCGCAGCTCGGACGCCGCGGCCGACGGATCCGCCGGGTCGTAGTCGACGACGCGGCGGGCCGGAGTGCTGGTGCGGGTCCTGCGCAGGCTCTCGGCCTGCGCCTTGCCGCGCCCCTCGGCCACCGATTCTGCGAGGTTCGCGAAGACCACGGTCAGCCAGAGCCACAGGGCGATGCCCGCGGTGAACGTGACCGGCACGGTCGAGCCGCCCGACGGCTCCGGCCCGCCGAGGAACGGCTCGGCGATCGCCAGCACCGTCAGCAGCACCGCGCCGATCTCGACGAGGAACATCACCGGGTTGTGCCGCATCAGGCGCGGATCGAGCTTCCGGACGGCGCCCGGCAGGGCGGCGACGAGCTGGCGCGGCCCGAAGGCGGCCCGCCCCGCTCGAGGAGCCGGAGTCTGCTCGACAGGGGGTGCGGTGAGAGTGGACGACATGATCAGAGCCCTTCCGCCAGGGGTCCCAGCGCGAGTACGGGGAAGTAGGTGAGTGCGGTGACGACGAGCGTCACTCCCACGAGGAGCCCGACGAACTGCGGTCGCGCGGTCGGCAGCGTGCCCGCGCTCGCGGGCACCGCCTTCTGCGCGGCGAGCGATCCGGCGAGCGCGAGCACCAGCACGATCGGCAGGAACCGGCCGAGCAGCATCGCGACTCCGAGAGCCGTGTTCAGCCACGGAGTGTTCGCGGTGAGCCCGGCGAAGGCCGAGCCGTTGTTGTTCGCGGCCGAGGTGAAGGCGTAGAGCACCTCCGACAGACCGTGCAGTCCGGGGTTCCAGATCGACGTGCTCTCGACGTCCTCGCGCACCGCGGGGATCGCGAAGCTCAGCGCGGTGCCGGCGAGCACGAGGGTCGGGGTGACCAGGATGTACAGGCTCGCGAGCGTGATCTCGCGCTGCCCGAGCTTCTTGCCCAGGTACTCCGGGGTGCGCCCGACCAGCAGCCCGCCGACGAACACGGCGAGGATCGCGAGCACGAGCATCCCGTAGAGCCCCGAGCCGACACCGCCCGGCGCGACCTCGCCGAGCATCATGTTCAGCATCGGCATCATGCCGCCGAGCGGCGTCGCGGAGTCGTGCATCGAGTTCACCGCGCCGGTCGAGGTGAGCGTGCTCGCGCTGCCGAAGAGCGTCGAGCCCGCGATGCCGAAGCGCGTCTCCTTGCCCTCCATCGCGGCTCCCGCGGCCTGCGCCGCCGATCCGCCGCCGGCCAGCTCGAGCGCGGTGAACGCGCCGAGCGACACGGTGAAGACGACGGCCATCGCGGCGAGGATCGCGCGGCCCTGCCGCACGTCGCCGACCATCCGCCCGAAGGTCCGCGGCAGGCTGAACGGGATCGCCAGCATGAGCACGATCTGCAGCAGATTCGTCCAGGCCGAGGGGTTCTCGAACGGATGCGCGGAGTTGGCGTTGAAGTACCCGCCGCCGTTCGTCCCCAGCATCTTGATCGCCTCCTGCGACGCGACCATGCCGCCCGGGATGCTCTGCGCGCCGCCCATCAGCGTCTCCACCTCGAGCGGAGCCGCGAGGTTCTGCACCACGCCTCCCGCGACCAGCACGAGCGCGGCCACGACCGAGAGCGGCAGCAGCAGGCGCAGCACGCCGCGGGTCAGATCGACCCAGAAGTTGCCGAGCGTGCCGGAGGAGCGCCGCGCGAATCCGCGGATCAGCGCCACGGCGACGGCCAGGCCCACCGCGGCCGAGACGAAGTTCTGCACGGCGAGCCCGCCGAGCTGCACGGCGTAGCCGAGGGTGAGCTCCGGCGAGTACGACTGCCAGTTCGTGTTCGTGACGAACGAGATCGCGGTGTTGAACGCGAGTCCCTCGGGCACGGCGGGCAGCCCGAGCGAGCCGGGCAGCACGGCCTGCAGCCGCTGCATCCCGTAGAGCAGCAGCACCCCGATCAGCGAGAACGCGAGCACGGCGCGCAGGTACGCGCGCCAGCTCTGCTCGGACGAGGAGTCCACTCCGATCACCCGGTAGAGGTCGCGCTCGAGGGCGAGGTCGCGGCTCGAGGAGTAGAGGCGCGCCATGCCGTCGCCGAGCGGGCGGTGCACGAGCGCGAGAGCGAGGCCGACGGTGGCGACCTGGAGGACGGCGAGGAGCGTGTCCATCAGAACCGCTCCGGTCGCACGAGCGCGACGAGGAGGAACACCACGGCGCCGATCGCGAGGACCGCGGCGAGCGCGTCGAAGACGATCACCGCGACTCCTCCGACTCGCGGGCCGCACGGGGGTGGGCGGCGCGGACCGGCGGCCCGAGCTTCTCCACCCCCCGGGCGGCGAGGCCGATGACGAGGAACAGGGCGAGCACGCCGAGGAGGTAGGCGAGGTCGAGCACGGAGGACTCCATCCGGAGGCGGACGGCGCTCGAGCGAGCGCACGAGTCCCGATGCAACACCCGCGCACGGCCCCCGGATCCGCTCCTCACGGTTTCCCTACGGCCCGCCCCGGAATGCTCACGGTTCTCCTACGGGAGACGTCGTGAGAGCGGTCTCCCCCTGCAACAGCGGGGGTCGTGCCACGAAGGTCACGGTTCGGCAACGGTCGTCAGCGCGCTTTACAGCGGCCGGGTCGCGCAATATGTTGTCTCCGTGGACAAAGCCCATCGGGGCTCCCCGCCCTACCCCGGGCGACGACACGACGGCGTGCATCCATCCGTGCACGCTCTCGCGCCGTCCTTCTCACTCGGACACTGCTTTCAGAGAGGAATGCACTCCATGACGTTCTCGCGTGGACTCACGACGCTGGCCACCGCCGGCCTCATCACCCTCGGCCTCGCCGCCTGCTCGGCCAGCCCCGCCAACTCCGGCGGCGCCGCGAGCGGCGAGGGCGCCGAAGGCGACTGCACCGTGGGCATCTCGATGCCCACCCGCAGCCTCGAGCGCTGGATCAACGACGGCGAGGGACTCCAGTCCCAGCTCGAGGACGAGGGCTGCACCGTCGACCTCCAGTACGCCGACAACAAGACCGACCAGCAGATCTCGCAGATCCAGAACCAGATCGCCGGCGGCTCGAAGATCCTCGTGATCGCGGCCATCGACGGAGAGGCGCTCGCGCCGGTCCTGTCCGAGGCGAAGAAGCAGAACGCGACCGTCATCGCCTACGACCGCCTGATCAACGGCACCGCCGACGTCGACTACTACGCGACGTTCGACAACTACAAGGTCGGCCAGCTCCAGGGCCAGTACATCGAGGAGACCCTCGACCTCGCCAACGCCGCGGGTCCCTTCACCCTCGAGCCCTTCGCCGGCAGCCCCGACGACAACAACGCCAAGTTCTTCTTCTCGGGTGCGTGGGACGTCCTGCAGCCCTACGTCGAGAGCGGCAAGCTCGTCGTCCCCTCGGGCAAGTCGCCCGCCTCGAACGACGACTGGGCCTCCATCGGCATCCAGGGCTGGGCCTCCGACAAGGCGCAGTCCGAGATGGACAACCGCCTCTCCTCCTTCTACACGGGTGACCAGAAGGTCGACGTGGTCCTCTCCCCCAACGACAGCCTCGCGATCGGCATCGAGGCGTCGCTGAAGTCGGCCGGCTACGCGCCCGGCGCCGACTACCCGGTGATCACCGGTCAGGACGCCGACAAGGCCAACGTCAAGGCGATCCTCGCCGACGAGCAGTCCATGACCGTGTGGAAGGACACCCGCACCCTCGGCGACCGCGTCTTCCAGATGGTGCAGTCGATCGTCGCGGGCGAGGAGCCCGAGGTGAACGACACCGAGACGTACGACAACGGCGAGAAGGTCGTCCCCTCCTACCTCCTCGAGCCGCAGGTCGTCGTGAAGGACGACGTGCAGTCGACCCTCGTCGACTCCGGCTTCCTGAAGGCCGGTGACGTCGGGCTCTGATCCCGAGGCGGGGGCGGGGAGGAGTGATCCTCCCCGCCCCCGCTCACCCCGTCCTCACCCACCACGACCACGAAGCGAGGCCCCGTTGGCCAGTCCCATCCTCATCATGCGCGACATCGTCAAGGAGTTCGGCGGCGGCGTCCGCGCCCTCGACGGCGTCTCGCTCTCGGTGCAGCCCGGCGAGGTGCACGCGATCTGCGGCGAGAACGGCGCCGGCAAGTCGACGCTGATGAAAGTCCTCTCGGGCGTGTACCCCACCGGCAGCTTCGAGGGCACGATCGAGTTCGAGGGCCGGGCGGCGCAGTACCGCTCGATCAACGACAGCGAGGCCGACGGCATCGTGATCATCCACCAGGAGCTCGCCCTCAGCCCCTACCTCTCCATCGCCGAGAACATCTTCCTCGGCAACGAGAAGTCCAAGCGCGGAGTCATCGACTGGAACGCGACGAACGCCGAGGCTGCGACGCTGCTCGCGCGGGTCGGCCTCGCCGAGAACCCCGCGACCAAGATCCTCGAGCTCGGAGTCGGCAAGCAGCAGCTCGTCGAGATCGCCAAGGCCCTGGCCAAGCGCGTGAAGCTCCTCATCCTCGACGAGCCCACCGCGGCGCTGAACGACGAGGACAGCGACCACCTGCTGGGCCTGATCGACCAGCTGCGCCGCCAGGGCATCACCTGCATCATCATCAGCCACAAGCTGAAGGAGATCCGCGCGATCGCGGACACCGTCACGATCATCCGCGACGGCCGCACGATCGAGAGCTTCGCGATGACGGCGGAGCAGGCGAGCGAGAGCCGCATCATCCGCGCGATGGTCGGCCGCGACCTCAACAGCATGTTCCCGCCGCGCGATCCGCAGATCGGCGAGGAGAAGCTGCGCGTCGAGAACTGGACCGTGCACCACCCCGTCGACGTCGACCGCGTGGTCGTCGAGAACGCCTCCTTCACCGTGCGCGCGGGCGAGATCGTGGGATTCGCGGGGCTGATGGGCGCGGGCCGCACCGAGCTCGCGATGAGCATCTTCGGCCGCAGCTACGGCACCGGCATCTCGGGCCGCGTCTTCAAGGACGGCAAGGAGATCCAGACCCGCACCGTCGACGAGGCGATCCGCAACGGCCTCGCCTACGCGACGGAGGACCGCAAGCGCTACGGCCTCAACCTCATCGGCGACATCACCGTCAACGTCTCGGCCGCAGCGCTCTCGCGCCTCGCCCGTCTGGGCGTGATCGACAAGCACCGCGAGTACAAGGTCGCCGACTCGTACCGCTCGAAGATGAACATCAAGGCCCCGAGCGTCTCGGCCGTCACCGGCAAGCTCTCCGGAGGCAACCAGCAGAAGGTCGTCCTCTCGAAGTGGATCTTCTCGGGTCCCGACGTGCTGATCCTCGACGAGCCCACCCGCGGCATCGACGTGGGGGCCAAGTACGAGATCTACGGCATCATCAACGAGCTCGCGGCCCAGGGCAAGGCCGTCGTCGTGATCTCGTCCGAGCTGCCCGAGCTGATCGGGCTCTCCGACCGCATCTACACCATCTCCGAAGGCCGCATCTCGGGCGAGGTCGCCCGCGCCGATGCGACCCAGGAGCACCTCATGCACTTCATGACCGCAGGGAAGGACCAGGCCCGATGAGCGCCACGACCACCACAGCGCCGAGCGGCACGCCCGCGAACACGCCGTCCACGCCGCCGCGGCGCGGGCTCCGGATGAACGTCAACCTGCGTCAGTACGGCATCCTCGCCGCGCTCGGCGTCATCATCCTGCTCTTCCAGCTCCTCACCGGCGGGCGCCTGCTCCTGCCCGGCAACGTCAACAACCTGATCCAGCAGAACGCCTACGTGCTGATCCTCGCGATCGGCATGGTGATGGTGATCATCGCCGGCCACATCGACCTCTCGGTCGGCTCGGTCGTGGCGATGGTCGGAGCGATCTCGGCGATCGCGATGAACAACTGGGGCCTGCCCTGGGGCGTCGCCGTCGTCGTGGCGCTCCTCACCGGAGCGCTGGTCGGCGCCTGGCAGGGCTTCTGGGTGGCGTTCGTGGGCATCCCCGCGTTCATCGTCACCCTCGCGGGCATGCTGATCTTCCGCGGATTCACGCTGGTGCTGCTCACCGGCGGCACGATCAACGGCCTCCCCACCGCCTTCACCGCCATCGGTGCCGGCTGGCTCCCGGGCGTCCTCGGCGGCATCCTCGGCCGCGACGCGCTCACCCTCCTGCTCGGAGTCGTCGTCTCGGCGGTCCTCGTCGTGCAGCAGCTGCGCACCCGCGCCACGCTCCGCCGCCTCGAGCTCCCGCGCGAGCCGATCGCGTCGTTCTGGATCAAGGCCGCCATCGCGGTCGTCGCGATAATGGCCCTCGCCTGGCTCCTCGCCGGCTACAGCGGCACCCCGATCATCCTGATCGTGCTCGCCGTGCTGATCCTCGCCTACAGCTTCGTCCTCGGCCGCACCGTGTTCGGCCGCCACATCTACGCGATGGGCGGCAACCTCTTCGCCGCGATGATGTCGGGCGTGAAGACGAAGTGGGTCAACTTCTTCATCTTCGTGAACATGGGAGTGCTGGCCGGAGTCGCGGGCGTCGTGAGCACGGCGCGCGCGGGCGGCGCCGTCGCCTCCGCCGGGCAGAACTACGAGCTCGATGCGATCGCCGCGGTCTTCATCGGCGGAGCCGCGGTGCAGGGCGGAGTCGGCACCGTCGTCGGCGCCGTCATCGGCGGCCTCGTGATGGGCGTGCTCAACATGGGCCTGTCGATCCTGTCGGTCGACGCCGCGTGGCAGATGGCCATCAAGGGCTTCGTGCTGCTGCTCGCCGTCGCGTTCGACATCTTCAACAAGCGGCGGGCGGGCGGCCGCTAGCCGCTCCCGGATCGCCTCGGGCGGGCCCTCTACTATGACGGGGCCCGCCCGAGTCGTCCGACCGCGCCGCGGGCCACCGACGAGAGACGGATCACCATGGCTGGAGCAGTCGGAGCGTCGAGCAACGCCCTGCTCCGCCGTCACAATCTCGCCGCGATCGCCACGCTCGTCCACCGCTCCGGACCCCTCAGCCGGGCCGAGCTCGGCCAGCGCACCGGCCTGAACCGCTCCGCCGTCGCGAACCTGGTCGGCGAACTGTCCGGCCTGGGCTGGGTGGAGGAGGAGACGACCGCTCCCACGGGCCGCATCGGCCGCCCGAGCGCCACCGTCGTCCCCGGTCGCGCCTTCGCCGTGGTCGGGGTGCACCTCGACACCGACGCGATCATCGTCGGCCTCGTCGGCATGAACGGCGACCTCCTGCGCCGCGTCCGCTTCGACACCCCCACTCCCGCCACCCCCGACACCGTCGTGCGCGTCGTGTCCGGCATCGTCGCGGGCTTCCGCTCCGAGAAGGAGGGGCACCGCATCCTGGTCGGCGCAGGGGTCGCGGTCCCGGGCCTGGTGCACGGCGACTCCGGCTTCGTGCACATCGCGCCGCACCTGGGCTGGCGCGACGTCGACCTCGCGAAGCGCCTCGGCCGCGCCCTCGCCCTGCCGGTCTCGGTCGGCAACGACGCGAGCCTCGGTGCGATCGGCGAGTCGCTCTTCGGAGCCGCGCGCGGCGTCGCCGACGTCGTCTACGTCACCGGTGGCGCGAGCGGCATCGGCGGCGGAGTGATCATCGACGGCCTCCCCCTGCGCGGCTCCTCCGGATTCGCCGCCGAGCTCGGCCACACCCTCGTCGCGGCCGGCGGGACCCGCTGCGGCTGCGGCCGCCACGGCTGCCTCGAGGCCGAGGTGCGGATGCGCTCCCTCCTCGACGTCCTCGGCGCGCGGGTCCTCGACCAGGACGAGCTCGACATCGCGCTCGGCACCTCTCGCGACCCCGCCGTCCTCGCCGAGGTCGCCCGCCAGGTCGACCTCCTGGCCGAGGGCCTCTCCACCTTCATCAACCTGTTCAACCCCACCTCCGTCGTCCTCGGCGGCTTCCTCGGCTCCCTCCTCACCGTCGACCGCGAGCGCCTCGCCGCCCGGGTGTCGGCGCGCGCCCTCAGCGACCTGGCCCGCGGCGTCCGGATCGAGCGCGCGGCGCTCCGATCGCGCCTGGAGCTCGTGGGCGCCGCGGAGCTACCCTGGCGGCGGGCGCTCGCGGATCCGGCAGCCGTCGGCGGCGGCTCCCCCGAGTCGGACCCGGTCGCCGCGACCGAGGCCGTCGACGCCCGCTGGTGATGGCGGCGCCCGAGACCGGCGAGCGCCGCCCGCCGCAGAAGTAAGGAGAACGTCGTGGCCGACTTCAACGAGATGATCATCGAGGAGTTCCGCTCGAACGGCGGAACGGTGACGACCGCCGGCTTCGGCCGCTCGCTCGTGCTGCTGCACCACGTCGGCGCCCGCTCCGGCGAGGAGCGCATCGCGCCCCTGATGGCGCTGCACCCCTCGAACGACGTCTGGCTCCTGGCCGCCTCCGCCGCGGGCGCGCCGAAGCACCCCGCCTGGTTCCACAACCTCGTCGCCGAGCCCGACACCGTGATCGAGACTCCCGACGACGGCACCGTCCCCGTCCGGGCCCGCGTCCTCGAGGGCGCCGAGCGCGACGCCGGCTGGACCCTGTTCACCGACGCCTCCGAGGGCTTCGCCGGCTACGAGAAGAAGACGACCCGCGTCATCCCCGTCGTGGAGCTCACCCGCCGCTGACCTCTGCCGCGAGACCGGAGTCGCGTCCTCAGCGGAACGGCACCGGCACGATGTCCGGCGTGCTCCAGCGCAGCGCGACCCGCTCGCCGAACCCGTCGCGCCGCAGCTCCGCCTCGAGCGCGTCGATCACGAGCGGCAGCAGCCGTCGGTGCTCCGTCATCACGTCGAGCACGAGCACCGGCCCCACCGTGACGAGGGTCGAGCCCACTCCCGGGACGATCGCGAGGAACCGCTGCGCGTCCACCTGGACGTGCCGGTGCCCGCGCAGCCGGCGCAGCAGCACGGGCAGGGCGAGGGCGTCGAGCGGAGTCACATCGGCACGCAGCGGGATCACCCGCCGAGCATCGCGCCCGCCGGCGTCCGCCCGGTGAACGCCCGCCCGTCCCCCGGTGTCCGCCGTCCCTCCGTGAGGTGCCGGTCCCGTGCACGACGCGCCACGCGGGGGTCCTCGCCGTGACGAGTCGCGGAAGGATGACCGCCATGACCTCCTTCACCGACGGCTTCGACCACCGCCGCCTCGACCCCGAGCGCTGGATCGATCACTACCTGCCGCAGTGGACCGAGCCCGAGCGCTCGCGCGCCCGCTGGTCCCTCGACGACGACGGCCTCCTCCTCCGCATCGACGCCGACCAGCCGCCGTGGCGCGACGACGACGGAGCGATGCGCGTCTCGAACCTGCAGACCGCGTCGTTCGCGGGTCCGCTCGGCAGCGACCGCGGCACCCATCGCCACCGCCCCGACCTGCGCGTGCGCACCGAGGTGCCGACCCGCCGTCTCTGGACCCCCACCGGCGGGCACGTCGAAGCGCTCCTCTCGGCGAACCCCGACCCTTCCTGCATGCTCGCGGTCTGGCTGGTCGGCACCGAGGAGTCGAGCCCCGACGACTCCGGCGAGATCACCGTCGCCGAGCTCTTCGGCTCCCTCCGCGGAGAGCGCCGCTCGACCGTCCGCACCGGCGTGAAGTCCGTGAACGACCCGCGCCTGCGCACCGACGTCGTCGACGTCGAGCTTCCGATCGACGCCGCCGAGCCGCACCTCTACTCCGCCGACTGGTCCGAGGACGGAGTCGTCCTCTCAATCGACGGCGCCGTCGTGCACCGCGTCGCCCAGTGGCTCCCCTACCCCCTGCAACTCATGATCGACCTCTTCGAGTTCCCGGAGGAGGGCCCGCGCGACCCCGCCGCGTACCCCCGCACCGCCCGCGTCCACCACGTCCGCGGCCACTCCTGACCCGCCTGGAACTCTGAAGTTCCTCTGATCTCGATCACTCTGCACGCGACGCCGGTTCGACAACCGAGATGGACCACGGACCTGGCCGGTAGGAGAAGGGGACCTCCCGGTAGAGGCCCAGAGTGGGCTGCCTGTTCATGTGATCAGTGACCCGCACTCCTCCCGCGCGAGAGCCGGCTGATCCTGCGTATCGGTGCTCCAACGCGCGCATACGCGCTCCGTAGCGCAGCCGGACAGCCTCGAACTCGGGGGTGATGTGCACGTTGTCGAGGAGGGACGAGCAGTAGCCCGCGCAGGCCATCGGGAAGAGCAGCGCAGAGACGATGAGGTCGGCGAGCTGGAGTACGACGTGAGCATCACTGTGACCGAAGAGAGGGGCCTCGACCAGGTGGGGAAACGGATCCCCTCCCGACTTGAAGCGCTTGGTCGTGATCCTGTGGACGCTCGGGACGTTCTTGCTCTTCGTGCGGGCGTCGAGAATCATCTGGCCAGGTGTCTCTGCGGCGGACAGAGCCGCTTCGAAGTGCTCCGCGATCCAGGCGATCGAGTCCGAGTACACCCACCGTCGCAGCGGTGCGCTTCCTTTCACGTTCACGTCCCCGACGACCATCACGCCGTGCTCCTCCAGCAGGGCGACGACGTCGTCGAGAACACCGAAGGCGCGCCGACGCGGGCGCCGAGAGCCCGACCGGATGTCCTTCCGCAGCTCACTGCCCTTCATCTCGAAGCGGATGACGTCCGAGAGGTGCACGTCGTCGGCCCCGAGACTGGTGTTGTACTTCTTCTTGATCTGGAGGAACTTCCAGATCAGCGACTTCGCCTTCCGATGCTCGACGACCAGCCCACCGATGACGAGGACGGGAGGATCCGTCGGCATCCGGAGGGCTGCTTCATCCCCCGACTCATCGACGTAGCAGAGCAGCACACGGTTCCCTCCGCAGAAACAACTACAGCCACCTCGCGAACGAGATGGCTGTAGGACTTGCCGCACCGAGTGCGGCGGACGCTTGACGCAACGGTCACCTTGCCACCTCTGTCGGCGCCGATCAAGCCCGGCGCGCAGTGGTGCCGAGCTCGGCGCGCGGTGACGCTTCCGCCCGGGGGATGTGCCTCGTCCGACTCCCCCCGCGAACGACGAAGCCCCCGACCGGACATCCGATCGGGGGCTTCGTCTTCTGCTGGTGCGCGAGGGGGGAGTTGAACCCCCACGCCCTTTCGGGCACACGGACCTGAACCGTGCGCGTCTGCCTATTCCGCCACTCGCGCTCACCACGATGCCTGAGCACCGACGAGAAAGACTACCACCCTCCGCGCCCACTCGTGAACTCGCCCCCACCGACCGCCTCGCGCGTCGCAGGCAGCGCTCCCGCCGATCCGGCAGGAACGGCCGCGCAAGGGCGCTCCCAGCGGCCGTTCGCGCCGGATGAGCACCGACGACCGTACGTCCGCGACGGATCGAGCCGCGCCCACCGACGCGACCCCGTCCACGACTCCCGCCCACCGCGCGAAAACACCCCGAGGAGCCCGTATCCAGAGCATCCCAGTAACATGCCCGTAGCCGTGCGCGGCAAGCAGACGACAACGGAAGCCACGTGAGCGCGCAGACACCTCGATCCGTGCGCGACCGCCGAGAAGGCGACGGAACGGAAGATCGGAAGACTGTGGGCATACTGGACAACTTCGAGAAGGGACTCGAGCGCGTCGTCAACGGCGCGTTCGCGAGGACCTTCAAGTCGGGGCTGCAGCCGGTCGAGCTCGCGTCCGCGCTCCGGAGGGAGCTCGACACCACCGCCGCGGTCGTCACGCGCGACCGCATCCTCGTGCCGAACAGCCTGACCCTGCGCATGTCCGCCGCCGACCTCTCGCGCATGGAGCGGATGGGCGCCACCCTGATCGACGAACTCACGACCGTCGCCACCGAGCACGCGAAGAAGCAGGGCTACCGCTTCCCGGGCCCCATCGACATCCGGCTCGAGGCCGACGGGTCGCTGAGCGACGGCATGGTCGAGGTGGACTCCCGCAGCGTCAAGGGCACCGTCGCCTACACGCCGGTCGTCGACATCGCCGGTCGCCGCCACCCGATCACCAAATCCCGCACCGTCATCGGCCGCGGTGCCGACGCCGACATCACCGTCGACGATTCCGGCACCTCGCGCAAGCACGTCGAGATCCTCTGGGACGGCTCGCGGGCCCAGGTCCACGACCTCGGCTCCACCAACGGCTCGAAGCTCGACGGCAAGCCGGTGACGCAGGCCGTCCTCTCGCCCGAGCAGACCATCACGATCGGGCGCACGTCGATCGTGTTCCGCCTCGTGCAGGGCGCCGCACCCGCGCGCGCCGACCGCTCGCCGTCCGGTCGCTCCGGACGCGCCTCCGATGGATTCTGGGACGACAGGCTATGAGCGAGCTCACCCTCTTCCTCCTGCGCATCGCGTTCCTCGCGCTGCTGTGGTTCTTCGTGTTCGGCATCGTCTACGCGCTGCGCTCCGACCTGTTCGGGCAGCGCGTGCGCAAGATGCCGCCGACCGCGCAGCAGGACGACGCGCCGTTCGTCACGGCCGCCCAGCCCGTCGTGCAGTCCGCCCCGCAGCAGGCGGCCCCGCAGCCCTCCTCCCCGCAGCAGCAGCCCGCTCCCGTGCAGCAGCAGGCCCCGTCGGCCCGCCGCTCCCGCGAGGCCGCGGCCGAGCGCACCGATTTCGGAGGCGTCGCCACGGTCCACACGGCGCAGCGCCTCGTCATCACCTCGGGTCCCAAGCGCGGCACCGAGCTCGAGCTCTCCGGCGAGCCGCTCACGATCGGCCGCTCCTCCGAGTCGACGCTGGTGATCCGCGACGACTACACCTCGACCCACCACGCGCGCCTGCTGATCTGGAACGACGAGTGGATGATCCAGGACCTCGACTCCACGAACGGCACGTTCCTCGACGGCCGCCGGGTCGGCGCACCGACGAAGGTGCCGCTGAACACCCCGGTCAAGGTGGGCACGACCACCTTCGAACTGCGACGGTCGTAGGCAGCCCGTGACCTCCACTCCTGACAGCGCCGTCGGCGCGGCGCGCGAGAGCGCCGCCGTGTCGCACGTCGGCCGCATCCGCTCCAACAACCAGGACTCCGGCTACGCGGGCCGGCAGCTCTTCGTCGTCGCCGACGGGATGGGCGGGCACGCGGGCGGCGACGTCGCGTCCTCCATCGCGATCAAGCGCATCGCGGAGGCGGACCGCACCTACGCGTCGACGTACGAGGCCGAGGACGAGCTCAAGCGCACCCTCCTCGCCGCCAACGCCCTGCTCGCCGAGGCGGTCATCGACCACCCCGAGCTGACCGGCATGGGCACCACGGTCAGCGCGATCGCCCGGGTGGGCGAGTCGGTCGCCATCGCGCACATCGGCGACTCCCGCATCTACGTCCTCCGCGACGGGAAGCTCGAGCAGGTCACCACCGACCACACCTTCGTACAGCGCCTCGTCGACTCCGGCCGCATCACCGAGGAGGAGGCGATGACGCACCCGCGCCGCTCCGTCCTCATGCGCGTGCTCGGCGACGTGCACACCAATCCCGAGATCGACACGCTGACTCTCGAGACGGAGCCGGGCGACCGCTGGCTCATCTGCTCCGACGGCCTCTCGGGCGTCGTCCCGCACGACGAGATCCTGAAGGAGCTGTCGCGCAGCGAGTCGGCGCAGCAGGTCGCCGACCGTCTCATCCGCGACAGCCTCGCGCACGGCGCCCCCGACAACGTCACCGTCGTGATCCTCGACGTGCCGGGCGAGAACGACACCGCCCAGGTCCTCGTCCCCACCCCCGAGCCGGTGATCGTCGGCTCGGCCGCCGCCCCCACTCCGATCAGCACCGACGACTCGCAGAACCGCCTGCGGATCCCGGGCCTGCGCCTGCACACCCGCGCACCCGCCGCGCAGGGACCCACCCACTTCGAGCCCGCCTCCGAGGACTACCTCGACGAGCTCATCGAGGAGGACCGCCGCCGGCACCTCCGCCGCCGCATCACCTGGCTCGTCGGCCTCTCGCTCGTCCTCATCGCCGGGTTCCTCGGCGTGCTGCTCGCCTACGACTGGACGCAATCCCGCTTCTACGTCGGCACCGACGGCGACACCGTGATCATCTACCAGGGCATCCAGCAGTCCGTGGGCCCGCTCTCGCTCTCGAGCGTGAAGGAGGACACGGGCATCCCCCTCGACTCCCTCCGCGAGTACGACGTCGAGCAGCTCGAGCAGACCATCAACGCCGAGTCCTACGCCGGAGCGGTCGACATCGTCGAGCGCCTGACCGACGCGAACGGAGCCCCGTGACCGCGACCACCGTTCCCGCGGCCGCCGAGCGCCGGCGCCCCCGCCTCCTGAAGCAGAAGCTGCGCAACCTCGAGCTCCTGCTGCTGATCGGCGCCTGCCTGATCGACACCTCCGCGATCCTGCTCGTGCAGCTCGGCGCGCTGGGCGCCGTCGACACCACGCTCGTCTCCCTGGGCGCCGGGCTCTCCGCCCTCGTCCTCGTCGTCCACGTCGTGCTGCGCTTCGCGGCCCCGGAGGCGGATCCGTTCCTCCTGCCGATCGCCACGGTGCTGAACGGGCTGGGCATCGCCGAGATCTACCGCATCGACATCGCCGACGGCGCCACGGGCTGGGAGTCGGTCGCCGTCCGCCAGATCATCTGGAGCGGTCTGGCGATCGTCGCGGCGATCGTGGTCCTCGTCGTCATCCGCAACCACCGCATCCTGTTCCGCTACACCTACGTCGCCGGCTTCGTCGCCATCGTGCTGCTCCTGCTGCCCCTGCTGCCCTTCATCGGGCGCGAGGTGAGCGGCGCGCGCGTCTGGATCGGCATCGGCGACTTCTTCAGCTTCCAGCCCGGCGAGATCGCGAAGATCGCCCTCGCCGTGTTCTTCGCCGGCTACCTGGTGCGCAACCGCGACTCCCTCTCCATGGTCGGCAAGACGTTCCTCCGGATGCGCTTCCCGCGGCTGCGGGACCTCGGCCCGATCCTGGTCGTCTGGGCCGTGTCGATGTCGGTCATCGTCTTCCAGCGCGATCTCGGCACGGCGCTGCTCTACTTCGGCCTGTTCCTGGTGATGCTCTACGTCGCCACCGGCCGCACCAGCTGGGTCCTGATCGGCGTCGGCTTGTTCCTCGGCGGCGCGATCTTCGCCAGCCAGACGCTCGACTACGTCGGCAACCGCTTCTCGAACTGGCTCGATCCCTTCAGCGCCGACCGCTACGGCGCCGATCCCGGCGGCAGCTTCCAGCTCGTGCAGGGCCTCTTCGGCCTCGCGCACGGCGGCCTGCTCGGCACGGGCCTCGGCCAGGGCATGCCCGACATCACGCCGGTCCCCCAGTCCGACTACATCATCGCCAGCCTCGGCGAGGAGCTGGGCCTGGCCGGGATCTTCGCGATCTTCGGCCTCTACCTCCTGCTCGTCTCGCGCGGCTTCCGCATCGGCTTCGCCGGCCAGGACGACTTCGGCCGCCTCCTGGGCGTCGGCCTCTCGTTCGTCATCGCACTGCAGTGCTTCATCGTGATCGGAGGCGTCACCCGCGTCATCCCGCTCACGGGCCTCACCACTCCGTTCCTCGCGGCCGGAGGTTCGTCGCTCGTGGCCAACTGGATGATCGTCGCCGTGCTCCTCCGCCTGTCGGACACAGTCCGCAGCCAGCCTCGTCTGGTGGTGTGATCCGTCGATGAACCGTGAACTCAAGCGCGTGAGCATCGTCGTCCTGACGATGTTCGTCGCCCTCTTCCTCTCCACCACCACGATCCAGGTGATCCAGGCGGATGCGCTGTCCGAGGACTCGCGCAACACCCGCACGCTCTACGAGAGCTTCTCGACCGAGCGCGGCGCGATCCTGGTCGGCGGCCAGCCGATCGCCTCCTCCGTGCCGAGCGACGACCTGTACAAGTTCCAGCGCCAGTACGCGAACGGGCCGCTCTACTCGGGCGTCACGGGCTACTTCACCCTGAACCAGGGCACCACCGGCATCGAGCGCTCGCTCAACGACTACCTCTCGGGCACCTCGAACTCGCAGTTCTTCGACGAGATCGACAACCTGGTCTCCGGTCAGGATCCCGAGGGCGCGTCGGTGGAGCTCTCGATCGACCCGGTCGCCCAGCAGGCGGCGTTCGACGCGCTGGGCGACTACACCGGAGCGGTCGTCGTGACGGAGCCGGCCACCGGCCGCATCCTCGCGATGGTCTCCAAGCCCACCTTCGACCCCACGGCGCTCACCTCGCACGACACGAACGAGGTGCTCGCGGCCTACCAGGCACTCAACGACGACCCGGAGAACCCGCTGATCAACCGCGCCATCGGCGGCTCGCTGAACCCGCCCGGCTCCGTCTTCAAGCTCGTGGTCGCCTCCGCGGCGATCGAGTCGGGCCGCTTCACGCCCGAGTCGAGCTTCCCGAACCAGCAGGCGTACACGCTGCCCGGCACCAGCACGCAGGTCACGAACTCCGGAGGCGGCCTCTGCGGCCCCGGCGACACCGTCACGCTCGCGACGGCCGTGAAGCTCTCGTGCAACGTGCCGATGGCCGAGATGGGCGTCGAGCTCGGAGCTGACGCGATCCGCGAGACCGCCGAGAAGTTCGGTTTCGACACCGAGCTCGAGATCCCGATGTCGGTCGAGGCGAGCACCTACCCCGAGACCGAGAACGACGCGCAGACCGCGCTGACCGCCTTCGGCCAGTACGAGGTGCGGGCCACTCCGCTGCAGATCGCGATGGTCTCGGCCGCGATCGCGAACGGCGGCGAGGTCATGCGCCCGAGCCTGGTCGACGTCATCCGCTCGCAGGACCTCAGCGTCCTCGAGCAGTTCCAGGAGGACCCGCTGGGCCGTGCCGTGAGCGAGGAGACGGCGGACGCCGTGAAGGCGATGATGGTCGCCAGCGTCGAGGACGGCGCGGCGACGAATGCAACAATAGGAGGCGTCACCGTGGCCGGTAAGACCGGCACCGCCGAGAACGGCAGGGACGACTCTTACACCCTCTGGTTCACCGGATTCGCTCCTGCGGACGATCCGCAGTACGCCATCACCGTCCTCGTCGAGGACGGCGGGGGACTCGGCCAGACCGGGTACGGCAACCTGATCGCCGCACCCATCGCACAACAGGTACTAGAGGCGGTGCTGAACAAATGAGACCCACATCAGGCCTCACCTTCGGGGGACGCTACGAGCTGCAGTCCAGGATCGCCATCGGCGGCATGGGCGAGGTGTGGCAGGCGACCGATCTGGTCATCGGACGGACCATCGCGATCAAGATCCTGAAGGACGAGTACCTCGGCGATCCCGGGTTCCTCGAGCGTTTCCGCGCCGAGGCCCGCCACGCCGCGCTCGTCAACCACGAGGGCATCGCGAACGTCTACGACTACGGCGAGGAGGACGGCTCCGCGTACCTCGTCATGGAGCTCGTCCCCGGCGAGGCGCTGTCGACCGTGCTCGAGCGCGAGCGCGTGCTCTCGACCGACAAGGTCCTCGACATCGTCGCGCAGACCGCCCTGGCGCTGCACGCGGCCCACGCGGCCGGCCTGGTGCACCGCGACGTGAAGCCGGGCAACCTGCTGATCACGCCCGACGGCCGCGTCAAGATCACCGACTTCGGCATCGCCCGCATCGCCGATCAGGTCCCGCTCACCGCGACCGGCCAGGTCATGGGCACGGTCCAGTACCTGTCCCCGGAGCAGGCCAGCGGCCAGCCCGCATCGCCCGCGACCGACATCTACTCGCTGGGCATCGTCGCGTACGAGTGCCTGGCCGGGCGCCGTCCGTTCACGGGCGAGTCGCAGGTCGCCATCGCGATGGCGCAGATCAACGACACTCCCCCGGAGCTGCCCGTCACGGTCGCCGAGCCCGTGCGCAACCTCGTCTACTCCTGCATCGCCAAGAAGCCCGCCGACCGTCCGGCCACCGCCGCGCACCTCGCCCGAGCGGCGCAGGCGCTGCGCATCGGCGACGTCCGCGGCGCCGCCCTCGCGGTCCCGGCGGTCGCCGGCGACCTCCCGACCACGCAGGCGACCACGGTCCTGCCGTCGGCGGCTGGAGCCACGCAGGCCACGACCGTCCTGCCCTCCAATACGACCACCGCCTTCGCCGCGGGCTCCCTCGTGGGCGCTCCGGACGAGCCGGACGAGATCCAGGAGCCGCGCAAGCGCAGCCCGTGGACCTGGCCGCTCCTCGCCCTCATCGTGATCCTCGCCGTCGTGATCGGCGGCACGATCTTCGCGCTGACCACCGGCGACGGGGGCGACCCGGAGCCGACCGCCGCTCCGACGCAGAGCCAGACCCCGTCGCAGACCCCCAGCACGACACCCACGCCGACTCCCACGCAGACCTCGAACCTCGTGCCCATCAACGAGGACGACTTCATCGACCGCCCCTTCGAGGACGTCGAGGCGGAGCTCGGTGCGCTCGGCATGGGCGTCGAGCGGGTCGACGGCCCGAACGCCGCGACGGCCGAGCAGGTCGGCACCGTGTCGGCGCTGACCCCCACGGCCAACGTCGCGCGGGGCACCACGATCCGCGTCTCGGTGTACCTCGACGTCGCGACCCCCGACGCCCCCACCGCGGTCCCCACCGTCACCCCCGCGGCCTCCAGCGTCGACGCCGGTGCGACCTTCAACGTGACCTGGACCAACTACAACCAGTGCCCGAGCGGCACCTCGGTCACCGGCTACCGGGTCACCGCGACCGGCGAGGGCGCGTCCGTCACGAGCACCAACCCGTCGAACTCCACCACCGCCACGATCCAGGCCGGCCCGGCGGAGGGCTCCCTCGACATCACCTACACGGTGATCTGCGGAGAGACGGAGTCGGCGGCCTCGCCGACCCTCACGGTCGCGGTCGACGCCCCCGCCCCGACTCCGACGCCGACGCCGACCGGTACCGGGACGTCGACGGGTACTCCGACCGGGGACCCCGAGGAGTAGCGCGCCGTCGCCACGACGGGCCCGGAGGAGCGATCCTCCGGGCCCGTCGTCGTCCGCACCGCCGCGCCCCGCGGGTTCGCTGCGGGGCCGCGGGTACACTTGCCGTGGCTCCTGCGGGGGCCGGTGCTGGACGGGATCAGGGCGGGAGCGTACGCGTGACGGAAGAGGGTCGCCTGATCGCGGGACGGTATCAGGTCGGGCCCCGGCTCGGTCGCGGCGGGATGTCCGAGGTCTACCTCGGCACCGACACCCGCCTCGGGCGCACGGTCGCGGTCAAGGAGCTCAAGCTCTCGCTGTCCTCCGACTCCGCCTTCCGCCTGCGGTTCCGCCAGGAGGCGCAGGCCGCGTCGCGCATGTCGCACCCCACCATCGTCCGCGTCTTCGACGCCGGCGAAGAGGTCACCGTCGACGAGCAGGGCACCGAGTCGCGGCGTCCGTTCATCATCATGGAGCACATCGAGGGTCGCCTGCTCAAGGACGTCATCGCCGAGGGCCCGGTCGACGTCGACGAGGCCGTGCGCATCACCGAGGGCATCCTCACCGCCCTCGAGTACTCGCACCGAGCGGGAGTGGTGCACCGCGACATCAAGCCCGGCAACATCATGCTGACCCCGTCGGGCCAGGTGAAGGTGATGGACTTCGGCATCGCCCGCGCCGTCTCCGACTCCGCGGCCACGGTCGCCCAGACCACCGCGATCCTCGGCACCGCGGCCTACTTCTCCCCGGAGCAGGCGAAGGGCGAGCAGGTCGACGCCCGCAGCGATCTCTACTCCGCCGGCATCGTGCTGTTCGAGCTCCTCACCGGTCGTGCGCCCTTCCGCGGCGACACCCCGGTCGCCGTCGCCTATCAGCACGTGAGCGAGACGCCTCCGGCGCCGAGCTCGATCAACCCCGCCGTCAGCCCGGCGCTCGACTCGATCGTCGCCCGGGCGCTCTCGAAGGACCGTTACGAGCGCTTCCAGGGCGCGGCCGAGTTCCGCGACGACCTGCGCGACGCCGCCTCCGGCCGGCTGGCCGATCACCGCCCGATCGACGAGCTGACCACCTCCCTCTTCGCCGCCCGCAGCCAGGGCGGCATGAACGACTCCGAGCTGGCCCTGCGCCAGCTCGCCGAGGACAACTCGATCGTCCGCACGCAGCGCCGACCGCCCGTGCTGTGGATCTGGTCGTCGATCGTCGTGCTCGCCGTGATCGTGGCCGCGCTCGTCATCTGGGTGCTGACCCTGCAGCCGTCCACGACCCTCCCGTCGCAGTCTCGGGAGGTCCCGACCCTCACGAGCACGAGCTACGACAGCGCCCAGTCGACGCTGACGGCCCTCGACCTCGTGCCGAGTCAGGTCACCGAGTTCAGCGACTCCGTCCCCGAGGGCGAGGTGATCCGCACGGATCCCGGCTCCGGCACGATCGTCGCCCCCGACACGGTGATCCGCGTCTACGTGTCGCAGGGCGCCGAACCGGTCGCGGTCCCGGCGACCGCGGGCAGCGCCCTCACGGACGCGATCGCCGCCCTCACCGCAGCGGGGTTCGAGGAGGGGTCGCAGACCCGGACGAACTCGCCCACCGTCCCGGCCGACATCGTGATCTCCAGCGCTCCGTCGGGAGGCGACCTGGCCGCACCGGGGACCCCGGTCGACGTCGTCGTCTCCTCCGGCACCGTCGTGCTGCCCGACCTCGTCGGCCTGTCGCTGAGCGCCGCTCTCGCAGCCCTCGAGGCCGAGGATCTGCAGCTCGTGGGCGAGGAGGCCCCCGACGAGACGTGCGAGTCGGTGCGCCGCACCAACCCGCCGGTCACCACCCAGTCGTCCGCTCCCGGCGAGGTCCCCCAGGGCTCCACCATCGAGCTCGGCTACTGCGCGGGCTGAGCCGCCCGCAGCACGGCGAGCACGCGTGCCCCCGAGGGTCTACGCCCGGCGCGCGTCCGCCAGCGGCTGCTCGAGTCGCACGACCCGGTCGGCCGACGACGGAAGGCCGCCCCGGATGTCGCTCGGAGTGAGCCCCTCCCGGCGCTTCAGCGCTCGACGGAGGTGGTCGGCGGACGAGAACCCGGACGCGGCGGCGATCGTCTCGAGCGGCACCTCGCGCGGTCGGCGGCGCAGCAGCTCGACGGCGCTGGCGACCCGGGCGAGCTCGATCTCGCTGGCGACGGTGGTGCCGGCGTCCTCGAAGAGCCGCTGCAGCGAGCGGGTCGACACGTTGACCGCGTCCGCCACGGCCTCCGGGGTGCAGCGTGGCGTCCGGTGGGTGCGGTCGATCACGGTCCTGGCGCGTCCCAGCGTCGCCGCACGGATGCTCGTGGCGCCGGCCTGAGCCCCCTGCGAGGCGAGGAACGCGCTGACGAGGAGCTGCTTGACGACGTGGACGAAGTTCGCGAGCTCGGCCTCCCCGGGGATCTCGGGACCCGATTCGGCCGCGAGGACGAACGCCGTGGTGAACGCGGAGGCGGCGCGCGTCGTCCGGGCGTCGGGATCGAGCGCGTAGACGCCCGCGTTCGTGTCGAAGCCATAGCGGCGCATCTCGTCGGCGCGGATCGAGACCTGCAGCATCGAGACCGGGGTCGTCGACTCCGTCGTGAACGTGGTCGTCCCCGGCTGGTACGAGATCGATCCGGGACGCAGGAGGGTCGTCCGCTCCGGTCCGACCATGCGGACGAAGCCCTCGAGCAGGAACGTGAAGGTGAGCACGGACGTGTCGTCGGCGCTCCAGGTCCCCCGGAGCACGCGCATCGGCGACGACGTGATCAGGACCACCTGCACGCCGTTCGCTGAGAAGCCCGAACCCGTCAGGCGCGGAACCGTCCCCGGCTTCACCACGACCCGAGGACCGAGCGTCTCGATCTCGCGTATCCCGGAGTACTCCCACGAGACCTGTTCCACCATCGTCGCCCCCGGATGATCCGTTCCAGCAGTCGATCCCCTTGCCGGATGTCCTCCGATTATGCCGGGAAGGGGTACTGCACCCTCCGCCGCACACCCGTCAAAACACGCCACCAGGGCGGGGTCCATAGCCGTGCGATCGGAGCTCCCGCTCCCGCCGTTCTGCGGATCGGGCAGCTCTAACCGACAGTCAAAGCGCATCAGCGGCGGCTCCCGCACGAGGAGTGGCGCGTCCTGATGGCCCCTGTCCGAGGGTCACTTCGACAGCGAGTCGCTCGATGCGCGGTCGCGAAGAGACGGAGCCGTGCCGACCTCGTCGAGCCAGTTCGCGAGCAGCACGCGCCCGGACGGCGTGAGGATCGACTCCGGATGGAACTGCACGCCGACGATCGGGGCCGAGACGTGCCGCAGCGCCATGACGACGCCCTCCGCGGTGGTCGCCGTCACCGCGAGGTCGGGCGGCAGCGAGCCGAGCTCGACCGCGAGCGAGTGGTACCGCATGGCCTCGAACCCCGAGGGGATCCCCGCGAACAGCCCGTCGCCGTCGTGCTCGACGATCGAGGTGCGGCCGTGCAGGAGCTCCGGCGCCTCGCTCACGCGGGCACCGAGGGCGTGCGCTATCACCTGGTGCCCGAGGCAGACGCCGAGCAGCGGATGCGCGCTCGCCACGGCGTGCCGCACCAGCTCCGTCGACGTGGGGACGTCCTCGGGTCGGCCCGGGCCCGGCGACACGAGGACACCGTCGGCCGCCTCGGCGCGGAGCACCGCCTCGGCCGGCGACAGCTCAGCGCCCTCGACGACCTCGACGTCCGCTCCGAGCTCGCGGAGGTAGGCGACCAGGGTGAAGACGAAGCTGTCGTAGTTGTCGACGACGAGGATCCTCGTCGACCGGCGCCCGCTCACTCCTCGACGGTGACGTTCTGATCGAGCACGATCGACTGCACCCACGGGAACACCCACTCGGCGAGAGCGGCCAGCACGGCCGCCACGAGGACGAGGACGAGGAGGAGCCGGACCCACCAGGGTCCGGGCAGGACCCGCCACAGCGCTGCGTACATCTCAGCCCTCCTGATCGAGCATCGCGGCGAGCTCGGCCGGGGCACCCGCGGAGCGCGGCTGCCAGGACTCGAGGACGCCGTAGGCGATGATCCGCTCGGCGGTCGAGTACAGCGGGTTGCAGCTCGTCAGGGTGATGAGCCGGTCGGTCGGCGCCACGTCGGTCGACCACGGCACCGGATCGATGACCTGCACGTCCGACGGCTGCACGTACTCGAGATTGCGGTAGCGGTAGGTGTACCAGCCGTCCGCCGTCTCGATGTAGATGGCGTCGCCGAGCTGGAGCTGGTCGATGAGGTGCATGCCGCCGCCGTACGCGCTGCGGTGCGCCGCCAGGGCGAAGTTGCCGACCTCTCCGGGCATCTGGGTGCCCGGGTAGTGCCCGATGCTGCCCTCGTCGAGGACGTTCGCCGCGTCGACCCCCTCGGCGATCGTGCGCACCCAGCCCTCGCCGTAGCGGGGGATGTAGAGGTTGCCGAAGGACGTGTCGATCGCTGCGACCGTCGACACGACGGGAGCCCCGAAGTCGGCCGGGGCGAGGGACTCGGCCTGCGTCGGAGCGGGCGCGGGCACCGGATCCCCCCAGCTCTCCCGCAGCTCCGCCGCCTCGCTCGTCTGCTGACCGGCGATCACCGCGTCGTTCCACCACAGCTGCCAGCCGAGGAAGAGGAGGACGAGGACGCCCGCGGTCATCAGCAGCTCGCCGAGCACCCCGAAGACGGACAGTCGGCGGCGCGGGCGCGGAGCACGGCGCCGGGTTCGCGGCCGCAGGGGTGCTTCGGCGGGCTGCTCGGCTGACATGCGACGAGTCTAATCGGCGGCCTCCCGCGGATCCTCGGCTCTCTGCGCCCCTGGGGAGAGCTCTGCGCAGCCTGTGGAGAACGCCGGAAAGCCGTCTCGACCGGAGTCGGCGGGCGGCCTGCTCCCGGTCGGAGTGCTCCGCCCGGTACAGTGGTCGGCATGGCACGAGCGACGAAGAGCCCGAAGCCGGAGCGCGACGAGGCCCGGACCGGAGAGAACTCCCCCAACCCGGTCTGGTTCAAGCCGGTGATGTTCGGCTTCATGCTGATCGGACTCGCCTGGATCATCGTCTTCTACGTGAGCCAGGGCGTGCTGCCGATCCCCGATCTGGGCAACCTCAACATCCTCATCGGCTTCGGGATCGCCTTCATCGGCTTCCTGATGACCACCCGCTGGCGCTGACCGCGTCCCCGGCATGACCGACGCCCCGTCCGATCCCCGGACGGGGCGTTCGTCGTCCGTGGCCCGACTCCGAGCGGCCGGCTGTGTGTTCGCGGAGGACGAGGCTCGCCTGATCGAAGAGGAGGCGTCGTCGGAGGCGCAGCTCGACGCGCTGCTGCGGCGCCGCGAGGCGGGCGAGCCGCTCGAGCAGATCCTCGGCTGGGTCGACTTCCGCGGATTGCGCGTCCGCGTGGCTCCCGGAGTCTTCGTGCCGCGTGTGCGGACCGGCTTCGTGGTCGACGCGGCCCTGTCCCTGCTCGAGGGGTGCGCCCCGGGCACCACGGTGCTCGACCTGTGCTGCGGCTCCGGAGTGATCGCGCGCGCGCTGGCGGGCGAGCGCAGCGATCTGCGGCTGCTCGCCGCCGACGTCTCCTCCGCTGCGGTCGCCTGCGCGCGGACCAACCTCGACGGGTTCGGCGAGGTGTTCGAGGGCGACCTCTTCTCCGCGCTGCCCACCGGGGAGCGCGGGCGCATCGACGTCGCCGTCGTGAACGCCCCCTACGTGCCGACGGAGGCGATCGCCCTGATGCCGCCGGAGGCGCGGCTGCACGAACCCGCCGCCTCGCTCGACGGGGGGAGCGACGGTCTCGAACTGCATCGCCGCATCGCCCGGGAGTCCCTCGACTGGCTGTCGGCGGGCGGTGCGGTCGTCATCGAATCGGGTCGCGAGCAGGCCCCGGTGAGTGCGGCCGCGTTCGCCGCGTCGGGCTTCTCGACGCGGATCCTCGAGGACGACGACCGGGACGCCACCGTCGTCGTCGCGCGTCTTCCTCGAACTACACGCCTGTAATTATCCCCAGCTGTGCAAACTCCTGTGGAGAGAGCGCAGCGCCCTCCGGATCCGCGGGATCCCGGGGCCGCTCACCCCGATCCGCGGTCTGACGCGGCAGGATCGAGGACCGTCCCGTCCCTCGGCAGCACCCCGCGGAATGACATCCGCGTAGTTCTCCCCATTGTTAACAACCCTGTGGATAACTTTCTCCCCACCTGTGCACAGCACCTGTGGACGAACCCTTCGAGCCGGTTACACCCCCGCGCGCGGGATCGGGCGGATCTCGATACGGCCGCTTCGCGACCTACTCGATCAGCATGAATGCCCGCCGCTCGCGCAGCCCCCCTCCGAGCGAGTGCCGCTCACCTCCGCTGGTCGAGCAGCCGCGAAGCGGCGTATCGAGACTCGAGCGCGGATCATCGCCTCTGCCCCGCTTGCTGGTCGAGTAGCCGCGAAGCGGCGTATCGAGACCCACGTCCTCCCACACCCCTAGCATGAGGACGCGCCCTCCGGTAACCCCCTCAGCCGGTCACCCTCGACTCACGCCAGGACGTACGCCCCCGCCGTGATCGCGACCAGGCCCACGCCGATAAGACCGACGAGCAGGTTCTGCGTCCGCCGCTGCGACCGCTGCCGCGTCCGGGTGAAGACGAGCCCGATCAGCGCACCCGCCACGAGGCCGCCGACGTGCGCCTGCCAGGCCACGTTCATCCCGGGCAGGAAGCCGATGACGAGGTTGAGACCCACGAGCACCAGCAGCTGCGACGCCTGGCCGCCCAGGTGCCGCAGGATCACCAGGTAGGCGCCCATCAGTCCGAAGATCGCTCCGGAGGCGCCGATCACCGTCGTCAGCGGACCCGCCAGCAGCAGGACTCCGACCGAGCCGGCGAAGCCGCTCAACAGGAAGAGCGCGAGGTACCGCCCGCGCCCGAGCATCCGCTCCAGCGCCATGCCGAAGATCCACAGCGTGTACATGTTCAACGCGAGGTGGAAGGGGATGACGAAGAAGACCGACGTGCTGTGCAGGAAGACCGAGGTGAGCATCCGCCACGGCTCGAACCCGGCGCCGAAGCCGGGGAGCGTGTAGGCGGGGACGTAGGCGAGCCCGCCGATGACGAGATTGCCCACGACGGGGAGGACCTCGAGGATCCAGAGGAACACGCAGAGGGCGATGATCGCGTAGGTGACGGTCGGCTGATCGGCGCGGGTCATGGCGCGGACCCTCGAGACCAGAGGGCTGCGCGTGCGCGGGGCCTCCGCGCGCTGCTGCGCCATGTCGTCCGGGCAGATCACTCCGACCGGGGCGGGCGTCTGGCACTCGCCGCAGATCGTGCGACCGCACCGCTGGCAGCGCACGAAGCTCTGCCGGTCGGGGTGGCGGTAGCACGCGTACGCGCTGGTCGGCGGGACCTGGGTCACGGATTCGCCTCCGGGGAGAACGAGGGCCGGATCCAGACGGATCCGGCCCTCGGGGAGAAGGGGGAAGAGGGGATCAGACCTCGGTGATCTCGACGCTCTCGATGACGACGTCCTCGAGGGGCTTGTCGCGGCCGTCGGTGGCGACGGTGGAGAGCGACTGGACCAGCTGCTTCGAGGCGTCGTCGGCGACGGCACCGAAGATCGTGTGCTTGCCCTGGAGCCAGGTGGTCGGCGCCACGGTGATGAAGAACTGCGAGCCGTTGGTGCCGCGGCCCGCCTGCTTGCCGGCGTTCGCCATCGCGAGGATGTAGGGCTGGGTGAAGTCGAGCTCGGGGTTGATCTCGTCGTCGAACTGGAAGCCGGGGCCGCCGATGCCCTGGCCGAGCGGGTCGCCGCCCTGGAGCATGAAGTCCGGGATGACGCGGTGGAAGACGGTGCCGTTGTAGAGCGGCTCCTTCGTCTTCGCACCGGTGGCCGGGTGGGTCCACTCGATGTCGCCGGTCGCGAGACCGACGAAGTTGCGGACCGTCTTGGGAGCGTGATTCCCGTAGAGGTTGACGACGATGTCGCCCTTGTTGGTGTGGAACGTCGCGACTGCGGTGTGCAAAGGCATGGGTGGATTCTCGCACAGCGCGTATGTAGGGGTCCCCTGCGCCCGGTGTCAATGCGCTGGGTGCGCGATGCGGAGCCCGATCGATGAGTGGCAGTATTGAGGAGTTCGCTGCTCGTAGCCGATGGAGGACCACATGGGTCTGTCACGTAAGCACAAGAAGGATCTCAAGCGCCTCCGCAAGAACGCCGAGGCGGTCTGGAGTGAGCAGCAGGAGGTGCTGGCGCACGCCGCCTCCGTTCTCGAGAAGAGCCGCGCTCACGCCGCCAAGTACGCGAAGAAGGAGCTCGTCCCCTTCGCGAAGGACACGTACCAGTCGCGGGTGAAGCCCGTCTACGACAACGGCGTCCACGCCGTCGAGGGCACGTACTCCTCCGCGCGCGACACCGTGCTGCACAAGGTCGTCCCGACCTTCGCCGCGGTCGGAGGCACTGCCGCCGCCGCGTTCGAGGCCGCGAAGGACTCGAAGAACCGCGCGAAGCTCGCCGAGATCTCGAAGGCGCGCTGGGAGGAGCTCACCACTCCGCCCAAGAAGAAGTCGAACGTCGGCACGGTCTTCGCCATCGGGGCCGCGCTCGTCGCGGTCGGCGGCATCGGCTACGCCGTCTGGCAGACGTTCCGCGCCGACGACGAGCTGTGGGTCGCCGAGGACGAGCCGGCCAGCGCCGCTCAGTCCGCGGCCTCGACCGCGTCCTGATCCTCACCGTCCGGCCCGGATCCCGCCTCGCGGGGTCCGGGCCTGTCGCATGTCCGGAATCGTCCGGAGATAGGCTGCTGCAGTGGACATCCGGGTCGCCGCGTACGGCGTGATCATCGACGGCGACCGCATGCTCCTCGCGCACTGGAGTCAGGGCCCGTGGCAGGCGTGGACCCTGCCGGGCGGCGGCATCGACGAGGGCGAGTCCCCGGCCGACGCCGCGGTCCGCGAGATCTTCGAGGAGACCGGCTACCACGCCGAGCTCGAGGCCCTGATCGGCGTCGACTCGCACGTGATCCCGGCCCACCGACGGAGCGACCCCGCCGCCGGCCCGTTGCACGCGATCCGCGTCGTCTACCGCGCGCGCATCACGGGCGGTGAGCTGACGCACGAGGTCGACGGATCGACGGACGCCGCGTCCTGGTTCCCCCTCGGCGACGTCGAGTCGCTCGAGCGGGTCGAGCTCGTCGACGTCGCGCTCGGCATGAACGAGGCCTGGCTCGTCCGCTGAGCGGTCGGGGAATCCGCGGGTCCCGCGACGCGTTGTCCCGAGTGTGATCGTCGAGCTGTACACCTCCGCCTTCTGCGGCGCCTGCCACGCGGCGCGCGCCGTACTGGAGCGAGCGGTCGAGCTGGTGCCCGCCGCCGAGCTGCGGGAGTACGACGTCGCGTTCCGGCCCGACGAGGCGGAGGCGGAGCACATCCGCTCGACCCCGACCGTCGTCGTGCGCGCCGCCGACGGGCGAGCGGTGTTCCGCGCGGAGGGAGCCCCGTCGCTCCCCCAGGCACTGTCCGCCCTCGCCCGTGCCGTCCCGGAGCCCTCCGCCGCATCGTAGGGTGGCGGCAGGAGGTCCTGTGCGTCGTCGTCCCGTGTTCGTGAGCTCCTCCGTCGTGCTCGGCGCTGCTGCCGCGCTGGCCCTGGCGGGCTGCTCGAGTGCTCAGGAGTCGAGCGCCACCGTGGGCCTGGGCCGCGGCGGGCAGCGCGGCGAGGTGATCGGGATAGTCGTCGTCTGCTCCGGAGTCGTGGACGGCCTGGATCTCGCGGTCGACGACTCCGCGCCACTGCTGGTCGGCGACGGTCTGCGTCGCCTCACCCGCTGGGCCTCCCCGGACACGGTGGTCGACCTCGGCGCGACGGACCTCGTCGGGCGGACGGTCTGGCCGGCGGACACGGTGATCGAGCGCTTCGCCCCCGGTATCGACTACACGCTGGGCGCGTACGCCGAGGGCAGGTCGATGTCGGCTCGCCCGGTCGTGTTCCACGCCGAGCAGTTCGACACCCTGTCGGTCGGCGAGGTCATCGTCGGCGATGTGCGCGACGAGACGGGAGAGGTCCTCTCGGTCGAGAACTTCCTCGGCCTGGCCTGCGAGAGCCCGTGACATCCTGCTCGACGCGGCGGGCGGAGAAGGACGGCGGGGAAATGTGGAGCCTAGGAGATTCGAACTCCTGACATCCTGCTTGCAAAGCAGGCGCTCTACCAACTGAGCTAAGGCCCCGGGCCGGAGACGGGGCGATCCGTCTCCGAGAGCCGAACGGCCCGCCACCGTGAGGTGACGGGCCGAGCGGCACGGGTGGGGGTACCAGGACTTGAACCTGGGACCTCTTCATTATCAGTGAAGCGCTCTAACCGCCTGAGCTATACCCCCGAAATGGCCAGATGAGACTCTACCCGACGCGGCGTCAGAATCCCAATCGGGCCGCGGGCCCCGCGCGCGGCGGGACCCGAGCGGCTCACTGGTTGGTGAAGCCGACGAGCAGGCCGCCCGTGATCTTGACGCTGAGGTTGTACAGCAGCGCCACGATCGCGCCGAGCGCGGTGGTGACGATGGTGTTCAGCACGGCCACCACGACCGCGAAGCCCATGATCTGCGGCAGCGAGATGATGGCGTTGAGGTCGAACGCGTCGGCGCCGGCGATCTCCTGCACGAGGCCGTTGATCTGGTCGAACACACCGGTCTGCGCGAGCACGGTGTAGACGAGGTAGACGACGACGATCGTGATGATCGCGAGCGTGAGCCCGAGCAGGAACGAGAGCTTCACGGCCGACCAGAAATCGACGTAGACGAGCTTCAGGCGGACCTGCTTCGCCGCCGGGCTCTTCGCTGACTTCTTGGCGAGCTTCTCGGCGACGGTGCTACTCATCTACGGACCCATCCTCCTCCGACACCGGTTCGGAGTCGGAGGACGCCGCTGCGGCGTCGGGATCCTCGTCCGGGGCGTCGAGATTGCGTTCGGTGTTCTTGGCGAGTGCGATGATGCGGTCGTCCTCTGCGAATCGTGCGAAGACGACTCCCATGGTGTCGCGACCCTTGGCCGGTACCTCGGCCACGGCAGAGCGTACCACCTTGCCTCCGGCGAGCACGACGAGCACCTCGTCGTCCTCTCCCGTGATGATCGCGCCGACGAGATCGCCGCGCTTCTCCTCGAGCTTCGCCACCTTGATGCCCAGTCCGCCGCGGTTCTGCAGGCGGTACTGGTCCACCGCGGTGCGCTTCGCGTAGCCGCCCTCGGTGACGATGAACACGAAGCCCTCGTCGCTGACGACATTGGCGTCGAGCAGGCGGTCCTCGCCGCGGAACGACATGCCCCGCACGCCGGAGGTCGATCGGCCCATCGGACGCAGCGCCTCGTCGGACGCGGTGAAGCGGATCGACATGCCCTTGCGGGAGACCAGCAGCACGTCGCTGTCCTCGTCGACCAGCAGCGCCGAGACGAGCTCGTCGCCCTCGCGCAGCTTGATCGCGATGATGCCGCCGGAGCGGTTGGTGTCGTACTCGGACAGCGCGGTCTTCTTCACCAGTCCGTCGCGCGTCGCGAGCACGAGGTAGCGGGCCGCCTCGTAGTCGCGGATGTCGAGGATCTGCGCGATCTGCTCGCCCGGCTCCAGCGCGAGGAGGTTCGCGATGTGCTGGCCCTTCGCGTCGCGGCTCGCCTCCTGCAGCTCGTACGTCTTGGCGCGGTACACGCGTCCGGTATTCGTGAAGAAGAGGAGCCAGTGGTGCGTAGTGGTCACGAAGAAGTGCTCGACGATGTCGTCGGCCTTCAGCTGAGCGCCGCGCACTCCGCGTCCGCCGCGGTGCTGGGCACGATAGGAGTCGCTGCGGGTGCGCTTGAGGTACCCGCCGCGGGTGACGGTGACGACCATCTCCTCCTCGGGGATCAGGTCCTCGACGCTCATGTCGCCGTCGAAGCCGAAGAGGATCTCGGTGCGGCGGTCGTCGCCGAAGCGGTCGACGATCTCGTCGAGCTCGTCCGAGATGATGCTGCGCTGGCGCTCCGGACTCGCGAGGATCGACTTGTAGTCCTCGATCTCGGCCTGGATGCGGTCGTGCTCGTCGATGATCTTCTGGCGCTCGAGCGCGGCGAGCCGGCGCAGCTGCATGTCGAGGATCGCCCGCGACTGCACCTCGTCGATGTCGAGCAGCTCCATCAGGCCGTCGCGCGCCTCCTCGACGGTGGGGGAGCGGCGGATGAGGGCGATGACCTCATCGAGAGCGTCGAGCGCCTTGAGGTAGCCGCGCAGGATGTGGATGCGCGCCTCGGCCTCGTCGAGGAGGTACTGGGTGCGGCGGACGATGACCTCGACCTGGTGGTCGACCCACGCGCGGATGAAGCCGTCGAGCGAGAGCGTGCGCGGGATGCCGTCGACGATCGCGAGCATGTTCGCGCCGAAGTTCTCCTGCAGCGGGGTGTGCTTGTAGAGGTTGTTCAGCACGACCTTCGCCACGGCGTCCCGCTTGAGCACGACGACGAGGCGCTGACCGGTGCGGCCCGAGGTCTCGTCGCGGATGTCGGCGATGCCGGAGACGCGGCCGTCCTTGACGAGCTCGGCGATCTTGATCGCGAGGTTGTCGGGGTTCACCTGGTACGGCAGCTCGGTGACGACGAGGCAGGTGCGGCCCTGGATCTCCTCGATGGAGACGACCGCGCGCATCGTGATGGAGCCGCGACCGGTGCGGTACGCGTCCTGGATGCCGCGGACACCGAGGATCTGCGCGCCGGTGGGGAAGTCGGGACCCTTGATGCGCTGCAGGAGCGCCTCGAGCAGCTCCTCGCGCGACGCCTCCGGGTGCTCGAGCGCCCACTTGGCGCCGGCCGCGACCTCGCGGAGGTTGTGCGGCGGGATGTTCGTGGCCATGCCGACCGCGATGCCGACCGAGCCGTTGACGAGCAGGTTCGGGAAGCGCGCGGGGAGGATCGCGGGCTCGCGCGTGCGGCCGTCGTAGTTGTCCTGGAAGTCGACGGTGTTCTTGTCGATGTCGCGGACCATCTCGAGGGCCAGCGGGGCCATCTTGGTCTCGGTGTACCGCGGCGCCGCCGCGCCGTCGTTGCCGGGGGAGCCGAAGTTGCCCTGGCCGAGGGCGAGCGGGTAGCGGAGGCTCCACGGCTGCACGAGGCGCACGAGAGCGTCGTAGATGGCGGAGTCGCCGTGCGGGTGGAACTGCCCCATCACGTCGCCGACGACGCGCGAGCACTTCGAGAACGCCTTGTCCGGGCGGTAGCCACCGTCGTACATGGCGTAGATGACGCGGCGGTGCACGGGCTTCAGGCCGTCACGGACCTCGGGGAGCGCACGGCCCACGATGACGCTCATCGCGTAGTCGAGGTACGAGCGCTGCATCTCGAGCTGCAGGTCGACGGGCTCGATCTTGTCGTGCCCGTGGATCACCACACCGGTCTCGGTGACGATGTCCTCGCTGTCGTCCGGACCGGTGGGGGTGGTGGGTTCGTCTGCCATGTGTCTTTTCTCTTACTTCCGGGATGCTCGAGGCGGTGAGGCCGAAGTCGAGGACGGGGAGTGCCGGGCGGGCGGCGATCTCAGGACGGTGACGTCGGAGGGCCGGCGCCTCGGTGGACGGTCAGGTCTCGATACGGCCGCGGGCGGCCTGCTCGACCTCGACATCTGTCGGTCATCGCACGCGATGACCGATCAGATGTCGAGGAAGCGCACGTCCTTCGCATTCTTCTGGATGAACGAGCGACGCGACTCCACGTCCTCGCCCATCAGGGTCGAGAAGATCTCGTCGGCGGCGGCCGCGTCGTCGAGCGTGACCTGGAGGAGCGTCCGGGTGGCCGGATCCATCGTGGTCTCCCACAGCTCCTTGTAGTCCATCTCGCCGAGACCCTTGTAGCGCTGGATGCCGTTCTCCTTCGGCATGCGCTTGTTCGACGCGGCGCCGTGCGCGATCAGCGCGTCGCGCTCGCGGTCGCTGTAGACGTACTCGTGGGGCGAGTTCGACCACTTCAGCCGGTACAGCGGCGGCTGCGCGAGGTAGACGTAGCCCAGGTCGATCAGCGGGCGCATGTAGCGGAACAGGAGCGTCAGCAGCAGCGTCGTGATGTGCTGGCCGTCGACGTCGGCATCGGCCATCAGGATGATCTTGTGGTACCGCGCCTTGTCGGGGTTGAAGTCCTCCCCGATGCCGGCGCCGAACGCCGTGATCATCGCCTGGACCTCGTTGTTGCCGAGTGCCCGGTCGAGGCGCGCCTTCTCGACGTTGAGGATCTTGCCGCGGAGGGGGAGGATCGCCTGCGTCTCGGGATTGCGTCCCTGCACCGCGGATCCGCCGGCCGAGTCGCCCTCGACGATGAAGATCTCGGAGAGCGACGGGTCCTTCGACTGGCAGTCCTTGAGCTTGCCGGGCATGCCGCCACCTTCGAGCAGGCCCTTGCGGCGGGCGGTCTCGCGCGCCTTGCGGGCCGCCATCCGGGCCGACGCGGCCTGGATCGACTTGCTGATGATGTCCCTGGCCTGGGTGGGGTTGCGGTCGAACCAGTCGGCGAGCTGCTCGCCCGTCACGCGCTGCACGAACGCCTTGGCCTCGGTGTTGCCGAGCTTGGTCTTGGTCTGGCCCTCGAACTGCGGCTCGCCGAGCTTGATCGAGACGACCGCGGTGAGGCCCTCGCGGATGTCCTCGCCCGAGAGGTTGTCGTCCTTGTCCTTCAGGAGGTTCTTGGCCCGGGCGTACTTGTTCACGAGGGTGGTGAGCGCCGCGCGGAAGCCCTCCTCGTGGGTGCCGCCCTCGTGGGTGTTGATGGTGTTCGCGTAGGTGTGGACGCTCTCGGTGTACGCCGTCGTCCACTGCATCGCGACCTCGAGCGAGATGCGGCGCTCCTTGTCCTCGCTCTCGAAATCGATGATCTCGGAGTGCACGAGATCGGACTTCTTGAGCGAGTTGATGTACTCGACGTAGTCGACGAGGCCCTTCTCGTAGTGGAAGACGTCGCCGCGGACGCCGACGGTCTCGTCCTCGCCCTCTCCGTCGAACTCGACCTCGTTCTGGTCGGTCAGCGCGATCCGGAGGCCCTTGTTGAGGAAGGCCATCTGCTGGAAGCGCGCGCGGAGGGTCTCGTAGTCGAACTCGGTCGTCTCGAAGATCTCGCCGTTGGGCCAGAAGGTGATCGTGGTGCCGGTCTCATCGCTCGCCTCGCCCTTCTCGAGCGGGGCCACGGGCACGCCGTCGGCGAAGGACATCCGGTAGACCGAGCCCTGGCGCTTCACCTCGACCTCGAGCTTCGTCGAGAGGGCGTTGACGACGGAGGAGCCGACGCCGTGGAGTCCGCCGGAGACCGCGTAGCCGCCGCCGCCGAACTTGCCGCCCGCGTGCAGCACGGTCAGCACGAGCTCGACGGTCGAGATGCCCTCGGTCGGGTGCATGTCGACGGGGATGCCGCGGCCGTTGTCGGCAACGGTCACGCCTCCGTCGGCGCGCATGACGACCTCGATGTTGTCGCAGTAGCCGGCCAGCGCCTCGTCGACGGCGTTGTCGACGATCTCGTAGACCAGGTGGTGCAGACCGCGCGGCCCCGTGGATCCGATGTACATGCCGGGGCGCTTGCGCACGGCCTCGAGGCCCTCGAGGACCTGGATCTGACTGGCGCCGTAGTCGCCGGAGGACTTGGTGGACATCCCCGAGGACGGGGCGTCGGTGGAGCCGTTCGCGTCCAGGTCGTTCGCTGCGGGTGACGTGGAGTCGTTCGGCTCGGGTGTCATAGCTGTGGAGTTCTCCTCTGACGGTCCGACGCGACGCGGGGGAGGATCTGGAGATCACTCCGCTCGCGATGCCACGAGAGGTGGATCGCGCTGCTCCCGAACGGACTCGGGGGCGGCGTCGCTGCGGTTCGGCGGCCCTCCATTCTATCGCGCGGGAGGGCGATCCGCGGCTCTCTGCGGCGATCTGAGGGCCTGGATCGACAGGGTCGACCGAAAATGCGTCCTCAGCCGTAGGTGTCGCGCGGACCACGCCCTGGAATCGACCTGGGGCCCCTTTTCCAGTTCGGTACGTCGGGGCCCTGGAAACGGATCGAGACGATGCCCGCGTCGGGGTGGTTCACCGCGATGTGGTTCATGATCTCGATCCGCATGAGGCGCAGCTGCGTCGCCCAGGCCGTCGACTCGCACGCGACGGTCAGCACTCCGTCGACGACGCCGAGCGGAGTGGAGTGCTTCGAGGTCTCCTCGCCCGCGATCGCGGTCCAGGAGGAGATGAGGTCGCCCTGCGCCAGCGGAGCGGTCCAGTCGAGCTTGCGGGTGAGCGCGTCGAGCACGTCGCCGAGGTCGTGCGGGTCGCGCCCCTTGCCGAACGGGATCGCGTCGCCCTTGGGCTCCGCGCGCTCGACGGTCTTGCGGATGCGGCGCGGACCGTCGCCGCCGAACACCTCTTTGAGGTGCTTGTAGACGCGGGCCGCCTCGGAGTCGGGGGCGGGGGCGGGCCGTCGGGGGGCGTCAGCCATCGGTCCGGTCCTCTGCGACGTCGTCCCGAGCGGCGGTCGGCGGCACGGCACTCTCGACCGGCTCGACGATGCTGCCCGCGTCGATCCGCACCGTGTGCGCGGCCAGCGCCTCGGGGACGTCGTCGAAGACCGCGGCGGTGATGAGCACCTGCTCGTAGTCGGCCACGACGGAGGCGAGGCGCTCGCGCCGTCGCGAGTCCAGCTCGGCGAAGACGTCGTCGAGCATGAGTACGGGATCGCCCATGGGGGAGTCACGGCGCAGCAGCTCCGCCGCGCCGAGCTTGAGCGCCAGGGCGAACGACCAGCTCTCCCCGTGGCTGGCGTAGCCCTTGGCGGGGAGGTCGTTGAGCTCGAACTGCACGTCGTCCCGGTGCGGGCCGACGAGCGAGATCCCGCGGTCGAGCTCCTTGCGGCGGACCGATACGAGAGCGGAGGCGAAGGCCTCGCTCAGGCCGGCCCGCTCGACGGGGGAGCCCGGCTCGGACGTCTCGAGCGGCTCCCCGTCGTCGTCGACGGCACCCTCGATGCTCAGGCGCGAGCGCAGGACCGGGCGCTGGTCCGCGCCGGCGACCGCCTCGTAGGCGCTGCGCACCGGACCGCTGAGCTCGTCGACCAGTGCGAGCCGCGACTGCATGATCTCGGAGCCGAGCGCGATCAGCCGCTCGTCCCAGATGTCGAGGGTGCCGAGCTTCGAGACGTCGCGGATGCCGCTCGCCCTCGCCGATTTCAGCAGCGAGTTGCGCTGGCGCAGCACGCGCTCGTAGTCGGACTGCACCGCGCTCATGCGGGGGGAGAGGAGCACCACGAGCTGGTCGAGGAAGCGGCGGCGGGCCGACGGGTCGCCCCGGATGAGGAGGAGATCCTCCGGCGCGAAGAGGACGCTCGAGAAGAACCGCGGCAGCTCGCGCGGCTTGATGCCGCCGCGGTTGATCTGCGCGCGGTTGGGGGAGGAGCGGTTGATCTGCACCTCGGCCAGCAGCTCGCGGTCGCCGTTGCGCAGGCGCGCGCGCACCACAGCGCTGTCACGGCCGGCCCGGATGAGCGCCTGATCGCTCGAGACGCGGTGCGACCCCAGGGTGGAGAGGTACCCGAGCGATTCGACGAGGTTCGTCTTGCCCTGCCCGTTCCGCCCCACGAAGAGATTCGGCCCCGGCACGAGCGCGACGTCGACAGAGGCGTAGTTCCGGAAGTCGCTCAACGCGAGCTGCGTCACATGCACGCCACCACCTCCTCCTCCACTCTGCCCGACGCCGCTGCGGGCCGCCCCTGCTCCGGTTCCGCGCGGAACCCGCCTCACGCCTCCGATCGGCCCGACCTCCGGCGCATGCGGGTCTCGATACGCCCCTGCGGGGCTACTCGACCAGCAGGTCGGGGGGGGGCGACGTCTCCGCGACCCCCGCCTCCGGACTCGCCCGACTCCTGGATCAGGTGGGTCTCGATACGCCCCTGCGGGGCTACTCGACCAGCAGAGACGGGGATGTGCAGGCCGGACAGGAGCGGATGTTCCCTCGCCGTCCGAAGGACGCGGCCTTCCCGCAGTCCTTCAAGCGTTCGACCCCCAAGACCGCCGTCCGAAGGACGCGGCCCCCCGCGGAAGCAGGGAAGGAGGCGGCCGGAGGCCCGCCGGTACCGTGAGAGCATCCTCTGCCTCACGGTGGCGGCGGGCCGAAGGCCGTCGGACGCGGCCGGCTCTGCGAGACGTGACCGCCTCAGGAAGCCGACCGCCGCGAGGACTGCCGAAGGCAGTCCGAGCCCGTGGACTCAGTCCACGGCCTTGACCGAGTGCCCGCCGAACTGGTTGCGGAGCGCCGCCACGGCCTTCATCGCGGGCGAGTCCTCCTGGCGGGAGACGAAGCGGGCGAAGATCGAGGCGCTGATCGTGGGCACCGGGACGGCGTTGTTGATGGCCTCCTCGATGGTCCAGCGGCCTTCGCCCGAGTCCTGGACGTAGCCCTCGATGTGCTCGAACTCCGGGTCCTGCTCGAGGGCGCGGACGAGGAGCTCGAGGAGCCAGGAGCGGACGACCGTGCCGCGCTGCCACGCCTTGAAGGTGCCCGTGACGTCCTTGATGATGTCCTTGCGCGTGTCGAGGAGCTCGTAGCCCTCGGCGAACGCCTGCATGAGCGCGTACTCGATGCCGTTGTGGACCATCTTCGCGTAGTGGCCGGCGCCGACCTCGCCCACGTGGACGAAGCCCTCCTCGCGGGGGCCTTCGGGGCGCAGCGCGTCGAAGACGGGCATGGCGTACTCGACGAGCTCGCTCGGGCCGCCGACCATGAGGCCGTAGCCGTTCTCGAGGCCCCACACGCCGCCGGAGACGCCGGCGTCGATGTAGTGGATGCCCTTGGGCTTGAGGAGCGCGTCGTGCTTGAAGTCCTCGGTGAAGCGCGAGTTGCCGCCGTCGATGACGAGGTCGCCCTCATCGAGCTTCTCGGACAGGTCGGTGATGACGCTGTCCGTGATGGCGCCGGCGGGGACCATGACCCACACGACGCGGGGCGTGGGGAGCGCGGCGATCATCTCGTCGAGGGAGGCGGAGTCGGACACGTCCGGGTTGCGGTCGTATCCGGTCACCTCCACTCCCTTCTCACGGAGGCGGGAGCGCATGTTGTCGCCCATCTTGCCGAGTCCGACGAGTCCGATGTGCATGGTGAACCTTCCTGGATTCATGAGCCGGCGGGCGGGCGCTCGTCGGGAGCGGGGAGGGTCGCGACGGTGCGATCGAGGAACGGGGGTCAGCGCAGGAGCAGGTTGGGCTGCAGCAGGTAGCGGTAGCTGTCGTTGCCGGGCTGGTCGCGCGAGGTCTGGGCCGTGAGGAGCACCGGACCGGGCTTGTTGGGGTTCTCGGTCTTCGTGAACGCGATGCGCACGAACTCCGAGTGCACCGCGGCGAGCCCGTCGAGCAGGAACTGCGGCTTCAGCGAGACGACGACGTTGCCTCCGGTCAGGATCGCGTCGATGCTCTCGGACGCCTGCGCCTGCTCCGATCCGATGGCCTCGAGGGTGAGTCCGTCGCTGCTGAAGCTGAAGCGGAGTGCGGCCTCGCGCTCGAGGACGAGGGAGACGCGGCGGGTGGCCTCGATGAGGTCGCTCGTCGCCATGACCGCGTAGTTCTCGACCGAGGCGGGGAAGAGGCGCTTGACCGGGGGGAAGTTCCCCTTGATCAGGAGCGACGTGACGGTCTTGCGATCGGCGGTGAAGGCGATGAGCTCGCGCTCGTCGCGCTGCGTGATCGCGACCGAGACGGTGCCGGAGTGGCCGAAGGTCTTGCCGACCTCCTGCAGGGTGCGGGCCGGGACGAGTGCGGTGAGGGGCTGGGTCGGAGCGGGGTTGTCGCCGTTGTCCCAGTCGATCTCGCGGACGGCGACGCGGTAGCGGTCCGTCGCGACGAGTCCGATGGTGTTCTCGGTGATCTCGAGCTGCACGCCCGTGATGACCGGGGTGACGTCGTCGCGGGACGCGGCTACGGCGACCTGCGAGATCGCGGCCGAGAAGGCGTCGGCGGGGACGAGCCCGGTCGACGCGTCGATCTCGGGGATCGACGGGTACTCCTCGACCGGCATCTGCAGCAGCGTGAAGTGGGCGGACCCGGCCGAGACCGAGACGCGCGACTCCTGCGTGGCGATGCGCACGGGGGCGTTCGGCAGACGGTTGGCGATGTCGGCGAGAAGGCGGCCCGAGACGAGGACGGTGCCGGTCTCCTCGACGTCGGCGGCGATCTGCGTCTGCGCCGAGACCTCGTAGTCGAAGGAGGAGAGCGTGAGGCCCTCGCTCGTCGCTTCGATGAGGACGCCGGAGAGGATCGGCAGGGTCGTGCGCTGCGGCAGCAGCTTGACCGCGAACGACACGGCCTCGCTGAAGACATCGCGGTTGGCTTGGAACCTCACGAAAACACCCCTGACGAGTCGCTGAAGAAGACCGACGCCCATCGTACTCGTGACTCTCGACGTGCTCAGAAGGGGGTGGACCCGCTGCCCGCTCGTCCGCTCCTCCACAAGGTTGTCGTTCGCGCCCTGATTAAAGAGAGAACTGCGTTAACAGTGTTAACACGTGTGGAAACTGTGGAAAACGCTCCGGACGCCTACTCGTTGCTGGCATGCGCGCCCTGTGCCCCTGTGGAGGAGGTGTGAGCGCGTCGGTGGACGCCCTGTTGACAGATCCGGACGCCCCGGCCCGATTCCACAGGCGGCTCGATCGGCCGCACAGTTCGAGGCCGGTTGTCCACAGTTATCCACAGGTTCTGCACACGTGTGGAAATCGACGGAATCCGTTCGATCCGTCGAACGCGGGTGGGCGCGGCGGCGTGTCGGAGGCGGTGACACTCGGCGGACGGCGGTCTCGATACGCCGCTTCGCGGCTACTCGACCAGCAAGGGATCGGCTGTCGGAGAGAGGCGCACGCGTCCTGCTCGCTGATCGAGTAGCGCCCGCAGGGCGCGTATCGAGATCCCCGTCACCGGAGGAGGGCGCCCTCGCCGCCGCGGGGCTGCGCCGGCTAGCGGTTCGTCTTGATGCGGGTGGTCAGCTCGGTGACCTGGTTGTAGATGCTGCGGCGCTCCTTCATGAGCTCCGAGATCTTCTTGTTCGCGTACATGACCGTCGTGTGGTCGCGGTTGCCGAACAGCTGGCCGATCTTGGGCAGCGACAGGTTCGTCAGCTCCCGGCACAGGTACATCGCGATCTGACGCGCGGTGGCCACGGCCTGCGAGCGGGACGAGCCGTAGAGGTCGTCGACCGTCAGCTTGAAGTAGTCGGCGGTGTGATTGATGATGTCGACCGGCGAGATGACGTTGTCCTCGTCGAGCGTGATCAGATCCTTGAGCACCGTCTGCACGAGCGACATGTCGACGGGCGTGCGGTTCAGGCTGGCGAACGCGGTGACGCGGATCAGCGTCCCCTCGAGCTCGCGGATGTTGCTCGACACCTTCGATGCCATGAACTCGAGGATGTCGTCCGGCACGAGCAGCTTCTCGCTGACCGCCTTCTTGCGGAGGATCGCGATGCGCGTCTCGAGGTCGGGCGCCTGCACGTCGGTGATGAGGCCCCACTCGAAGCGCGAGCGCATGCGGTCCTCGAAGCCGGTGAGCGCCTTGGGCGGCAGATCCGACGTGATCACGACCTGCTTGTTGTGATCGTGCAGCTGGTTGAACGTGTGGAAGAAGGCCTCCTGCGTCTCGGCCTTCCCCTGCAGGAACTGGATGTCGTCGATCAGGAGGATGTCGACGTTGCGGTACCGGCCGTGGAACGCGTTGCCCCGGTTGTTCGCGATCGAGTTGATGAAGTCGTTCGTGAACTCCTCGGAGGAGACGTACCGCACCCGGATGCCGGGGTAGAGGCTCATCGCGTAGTGGCCGATGGCGTGGAGGAGGTGGGTCTTGCCGAGGCCGGAGTCGCCGTAGACGAAGAGCGGGTTGTACGCCTTCGCGGGGGCCTCGGCGACCGCGACCGCTGCGGCGTGGGCGAAGCGGTTGGAGCCTCCGATGACGAAGTTGTCGAAGCTGTACTTCGGGTTGAGCCTCGTGTCGGTGGCCGGCACGGTCCGCATCTCGTCGACCGAGCGCACGGGGGCGAGGGAGGGGGAGGAGGCGGTGATCGGCTCGAACGGGTTCATCGACTCGGACGAGGTCGGCGAGCTCAGCGGCTCGTGCTCGATGTCGGGATTCACCACGAAGGCGAAGGTCGAGACCCCGAAGGAGTCGTCGAGCGTGCCGATCGCGCTGAGCAGCGGCACCCGCACGCGCTGCTCGAGCATGCCGCGGGTGAACTCGTTCGGGACCTCGAGGTAGAAGGTGCCCGCCATGATGCCCTTGGGCTCCACGAGCGAGACGAATCCGTAGAGCGGAGCGGTGATGCGCTCGTCCTGCGAGAGGGCCCCGAGGATCACCTTCCACGCGTCGACGATCGACGTGTCCTCTGGCATCTGTCTCCGGTCCTCGGTCGCTGTCGACATCCTGTGCGCCCTGCGGCATCGTTCACGACGGCGAACCCGCGGTTCCGTCGGCCGTCCGGACCCTTCGGGGGGACGGACGTCTTCCACAGGGTCTTCCACAGGGGGGAGCCGATGCCAGCGCGGACGCGGGCACGAGCCGTCTCGGCCTGTGGATAACTGCGGCTCAACACGGTAACGAAGGAGCCGACGGGAGACAAATCCACCACAGGGGCCTCCGCGTGTCAATGCGCGGAACGTGCCTCGTGCACGGGCAGAATCGAGGTTTCGGCCGCACCGTATTTGACCGGTGACGGGAGAGGCCGTAGTTTTAATCAGTTGACGCCTGCCCGGGGTCGCACGGTCGGTCCTCACGGACGGTGCCGGATCGGAGCCGGGCACCCTTTCTTCCCGGGGAACCGGGGCACCGCTCCGGCGGACGCCCCGCTGGTACCGAGGAACACGTACGTGGAGATTGAACTATGAGCAAGCGAACCTTCCAGCCGAACAACCGTCGTCGCGCCAAGGTGCACGGCTTCCGTCTGCGCATGCGCACCCGCGCCGGCCGCGGCATCCTGAGCGCGCGTCGCGCCAAGGGCCGCACCGAGCTCTCGGCGTAGAGCCCAGCGGTACCGACCAGCGGTGCTGGCCAGAGCCAATCGCATCGTCCGAGGTGACGAGTACCGGACAGTCGTCCGTCGCGGTGTGCGGTCCACAGGACCGCACACCGTCACGTATGTCCGGAGGTCCTCCTCGGCGACTCCCCCGCGGTTCGGATTCATCGTGGCCAAGTCCGTCGGGTCGGCCGTGACGCGCAACACCGTGCGCCGCCGCCTCAAGGCGATCGCGTTCGAGCTGGTCGGGCAGACCGACCACGGCACCGACGTCGTGATCCGAGCGCTGCCCAGCAGCGCGACCGCTCCCTGGTCGGAGTTGCGCCGCGAGGTCGTGGTCGCGATGACGCGGAACCCGCGCTCCGCCCGGGCCGCCGAGGTCCGCTCGTGACCACCTCCGTCCTCGACCGTCCGCTCTCGTGGCCGGTACGGGTGGCGTGGGGCGTGCTCCTGCTCCCCCGGAACATCGGGATCCTGCTGCTGCTCGTCTACCGGGCGGTCGTCTCCCCTCTGTACGGGGACGTCTGCCGCTACTACCCCTCGTGCTCCGCGTACGCGCTGCAGGCGGTCCAGCTCCACGGACTCGTCCTCGGCTCCGTCCTCGCTGCTCGTCGTCTGCTCCGCTGCCACCCGTGGGCGGCCGGCGGGGTCGACGACGTACCGACCTCGATCCCTCTGCACCGGCCGGCTCCGGGCCGCATCCGCTTCGCTGTGACGCGATTCGGATTCGTCGCGGGCCCTCGAAAGGACTGACCCCTCCCATGGACCTCCTCGGCACGATCCTCTGGCCCCTCAAATGGGCTGTCGAGCTGATCCTCGTCGCCTTCCATCAGCTGCTGACGCTGACCGGTATGGAGGCGGCGGCCGGCATCACCTGGGTGCTGTCGATCGTGGGCCTCGTCCTCGTCATCCGCGCCGCTCTGATCCCGATCTTCGTGAAGCAGATCAAGAGCCAGCGCCGCATGATGGAGGTGGCGCCGCAACTGAAGAAGATCCAGGACAAGTACAAGGGCAAGCGCGACCAGCTCTCCCGCGAGGCGATGTCCCGCGAGACCATGGAGCTCTACAAGAAGACGGGCACCAACCCGCTCGCCTCGTGCCTGCCCCTGCTGATCCAGATGCCGATCTTCTTCAGCCTGTTCTCGGTGCTGAACGACGCCCAGCGGAGCGAGGAGGGCGTCGGCCCCCTGAACGAGCAGCTCGCCCGCCAGTTCGGCGAGGCGAACCTGTTCGGCATCGCGCCGCTGCACCAGTCCATCCAGGGCGCCCTGCAGGAGGGCGGCCAGGAGCTCGTCGTCGTGATCGCCGTCATCATGGTGGTCCTGATGACCGCGTCGCAGTTCATCACCCAGCTGCAGATCGTCTCGAAGAACATGTCGCCCGAGGCCAAGGCCTCGCCGACCTTCAAGCAGCAGCGGATCCTGCTCTACATCCTCCCCCTCGTGTTCGCCTTCTCGGGCTTCGCGTTCCCCCTCGGCGTCATGTTCTACTGGCTGACCTCGAACATCTGGACGATGATCCAGCAGTTCATCGTCATCCGGAACATGCCCACCCCCGGCAGCGAGGCCGCCAAGGCCCGCGAGGAGCGACTGCGCCGCAAGGGCAAGCTCGTCGAGGAGACCAACGTCGCGGGCGAGACCACGCTGGTGGAGAAGAAGGTCGTGCAGCGTCAGCAGCCCGTCGGCAAGAACCGCGCCAAGAAGCAAGCCGGAAAGAAGTAGGACCGCCATGACCGACCAGACGCAGACCACTCCGGCCCTCGCACCGTCGTTCGACGAGGCCCCCCTGCCCGCCGAGGCGCCGGCCGCTGCCGCCGTTCCGACGCCGGAGGACGACGCTCCCGCATCGACTCTGGCGCAGCTCGAGGACGAGGGCGACGTCGCCGCGGACTACATCGAGGAGTTCCTCGACATCTGCGACCTCGACGGCGACATCGACATCGAGGTGCGCAACGGCCGCGCCTACCTGTCGGTCACGGCGACCGGCGACACCAACCTCCGGGTCCTGTCGCGCCCGGACGCGGTCCAGGCCCTGCAGGAGCTGACGCGCCTCGCGGTGCAGACGAAGACGGGTGCCTTCTCGCGCCTCATCCTCGACATCGGCGGCTCGCGGGACGCCCGCGAGAACGAGCTCGCTCAGCTCGTCGACCGCGCCATCGAGCGCATCGAGGAGGGCGCGACGTCGGCGTCGCTCCCTCCGATGTCGTCCTACGAGCGCAAGCTGGTGCACGACATGGTGGGCGAGCGCGGTTTCGTGTCGGAGTCGCGTGGCGAGGCGCGCGAGCGCCACACCGTCATCACCCGCGGCTGATCGCCGTGGAGCCGACCCTCGAGGCCGAGCCGGACGCCGCTGCGGCGATCGCGGGCGATCGGCTGCCGGTCCTCCGCGCGTTCACGGAGTCGCTGGCCGCGCAGGGTGAGGAGCGCGGTCTGATCGGCCCACTCGAGCTCCCCCGCCTGTGGACCAGGCACGTGCTCAACAGCGCGCTGGTGGCCCCTCTGCTGCGTCCGGGGCTGGTGGGTGATGTCGGCAGTGGGGCCGGCCTTCCCGGGCTCGTGCTGGGCATCGTGCGGCCGGACGTGCGGTTCGTGCTGATCGAGCCCATGGAGCGGCGCATCGTGTGGCTCCGCGAGCAGGTTGCGGAGCTCGGACTCGAGAATGTCTCAGTTCTTCGGGCCCGCGCTGAGGAGGTACGACTCGAGGAACCGCTGGATCAGGTCACGGCCAGGGCCGTCAGTGCGCTGTCGAAGCTGATCCCTCTCACCGCGCCGCTGCTCCGCCCGGGCGGCGAGCTCGTCCTACTGAAGGGCATCAACGCCGAGAAGGAGATCGCGGCCGCCGAGAAGGTTCTCCGGCGCTTCCGGGTGTCTCCTCCCAAGGTCGTGGTGCTGGGCGACGGCGTGCTCTCCGAGGTCACGCGCGTGGTCCGGGCTACAGTGGGTTGATCCGCCGACCTCGCAGATGATCCGTTCCGGATCCTCGATCGTCGGCCCCGGTGGCACCCGCCCTGATCCGATTGCCGAGCGAAGGTTTCACGTGAAACGACCCGATTCCGATGTGGCCGGACAGTCCGGGGGATTCGACGCCTCCACTCCCCTGGCCCGCGAGATCGCCGACATGACCCGCCGGCGCGCGTTGCTGAATGCTCAGCCGCTGCCCAAGCCGGATTCGACGCGTGTCATCACCATCTCGAACCAGAAGGGCGGGGTCGGCAAGACGACCACGACCGTGAACCTGGCGGCCGGGTTGGCGCGGGGCGACGCGAAGGTCCTGGTCATCGACCTCGATCCTCAGGGCAACGCCTCGACGGCACTCGGGATCGAGCACCGGGCGGACACCCGCAGCGTGTACGACGTCATCGTCAACGACACTCCCCTCGCGGAGGTCGTTCAGAAGAGCCCCGAGTTCGCCTCGCTCTACGGGGTGCCGGCGACGATCCACCTCGCCGGCGCCGAGATCGAGCTCGTCTCCCTCGTCGCCCGCGAGCAGCGTCTTCGCCGAGCGCTCGACAAGATGCTCGAGAAGATGGAGGAGCCCTTCGACTACGTGTTCATCGACTGCCCGCCGTCGCTCGGGTTGCTGACGATCAACGCCTTCGTTGCGGCGCGCGAAGTGCTGATCCCCATCCAGTGCGAGTACTACGCGCTCGAAGGGCTCAGCCAGCTGCTGAAGAACATCGACCTGATCGAGCGGCACTTGAACCCGAATCTCGGGGTGTCGACGATCCTGCTCACCATGTTCGACGGGCGCACGAACCTCTCCCACCAGGTTGCGGCCGACGTGCGCGAGCACTTCCCCAAGGAGGTCCTGAGGGCGGTCATCCCCCGGAACGTCCGCATCTCCGAGGCGCCGAGCTACGGGCAGAGCGTGATCAGCTACGACCCGCAGTCGTCAGGATCGCTGGCGTACCTCGAAGCCGCGGCGGAACTCGCGCGGCGGGGCGCACGGAAGGTCGAGAACACCGAGAACGAAGGGCAGGCACGCTGATGGCGACGAAGCGGACTGGACTGGGCCGGGGCATCGGCTCGCTCATCCCGACCAGCGATGAGACGCGCTCGCGTCCGGTCGATGTGTTCTTCCCCGACCAGAACGTCGACGTCCAGTCGGCGGACGATCTGCTCGACGTGCCGGGCGCGCGGCTCGCACGACTCCCCCTCGAGGACATCGTGCCGAACGCGGCTCAGCCTCGGACGGTCTTCGATCAGGACGACCTCGCCGAACTGATCCACAGCGTGCGGGAGTACGGGGTTCTGCAGCCGATCGTGGTGCGGCCGGTCTCCGGCCGTAGTGGTGCGAAATTCGAGCTGGTGATGGGGGAGCGCCGATTCCGGGCCTCCCAGGCGGCCGGGCTGACGACGATCCCTGCGGTCATCAAGGACACCGCGGACGAGAACATGCTGCGCGATGCGCTGCTCGAGAACCTGCACCGGGCGGAACTGAACCCGCTCGAAGAGGCGTCGGCGTACCAGCAGCTGCTCAGCGACTTCGGGATCACGCAGGAGGCTCTCGCCACTCGACTGGGCCGATCCCGCCCGCAGATCTCGAACACGCTGCGCCTCCTGCGCCTTCCGTCCGACGTGCAGGCTCGTGTCGCCGCCGGAGTCCTCACTGCCGGCCATGCTCGGGCGGTACTCTCGCTCGATGACGTCGAGCTGATGCGGCGTCTCGCGGACAAGATCGTGAACGAGGACCTCTCTGTGCGCGCGGCAGAGGCCGCCGCCGCACAGATGAAGGCTCCGCGTAATGCGGTTCGCCCGGCGCCGGAGGAGCGTGGCGGCCATGTGGGGCACCTGAGCTCGATCGCGGATCACCTCGGAGACCGACTGAACACTCGCGTGAAGGTCACCTTGGGTGCTCGCAAGGGCCAGATGGTGATCGACTTCGCGACCATCCAGGATCTGAACCGCATTCTTGCCGAGATCGGCGAGCCGTCTGAAGTGTCGCTCGCGCCGTAGGTCGCTGTGATGTTTCACGGGAAACGCCCCGGAGTGATCTCTACTCCGGGGCGTTCTCGCGTTGAAAGAAGAGCGATCTAAGCCGTTTCCTCGCCGAGGATAGGGTCGTGCTGTTGATATCGATACGCCGCGCTGCGCGAGCTACTCGATCAGCGACTACTGATCACGTCCACCGTTTCACGTGAAACGGCGGAAAGAACTCCGTCAGTGCCGTCGTCGCGCAATACTTCTTGGCCGCGTCGCGAGTCTTCACCACGAAGGCCACGTTGCACGGGTTATTCATTTAGAGATTTCGGGTGTTTCACGTGAAACGGCAGAGTCCGCTCCATCACGATTGCTGTCGCGTTGCCTGGCTGAGCCGGATCCGCGGGTGGATCTACTGAGAAAGGACTCCCGCCTCCTCGCTGGTCGAGTAGCCCCGAGGGGGCGTATCGAGACCCAAGTCTTCCAGAAGATCCGTCTCGTCCCTGCCCTGCGTCGGCGCCGAAGGCGCCCCCTGCGCCCGGTGCGCGAGCTCTTCGACCAGCAAGTACCGAAGAATTGCGGCTCGGCGATATGCACAGCGCACGGCTCATGTCCTCCGACAAGAATGGAGCCGTTCACTCCCGTCTTCACTGGTGCGCGACGCGATCACGTTTCACGTGAAACCCTTGGCACGGGATCCTCTTCGCGAGGTGCTGCCGCTGTGCCATTCGACTGCCGCGGTGCGGGTCGTTTCTCATGCGCCGATCTCGAAAGGGCTGCTACGGGTCTACCCGGACAGCGGCTGCAGGACACTCTCGATCTTCTTTCGAGGAGTTCCAGGCCGAGTGCAGTGGTCAGGACAGAGGCGAGGCCGAAGAGCGCTGGTGCGGTGAGCGTTTCACGTGAAACGCTCGACAAGCGCGAATCAGATGCGCGCGGTATGTCCGAGTACCGCGCAGTGCGCCAGAGTCGAATAGACGTCGCCGAGATAACGGCCGGAGGCCTCGATGGCCTGGGGGACCAGGGACGTCTCGGTCAGGCCGGGGATGACATTCGCATCGAAGAACCAGGGACGACCATCGGCGTGGATGACGAAGTCGATCCGGGAGAGATCCCGGAGTCCGAGGAGCCGGTGAACAGCGACGGCCGCGGCGGAGACTTCGGCGAGTGCCTCCGGAGCGACGCGCGCAGGAACGTAGAAGCGGGTCTCCCCAGCCGTGTAGCGCGCGTCGAACGTGTACACGCCTCCGATCGGCTCGATCTCGATCACGGGAAGAGCGACCGGGCCGTCTCCGAGGTCGAGGACACCGACCGCCACTTCCGTCCCATGGACGCGCTCCTCGATCAGGACGACGTCACCGTAGGTGTAGGCGCTGACCATGGCTCGCGCGAGATCTCCGTCGGCGTCGACGATGCTGACCCCCTGAGCCGAGCCGCCTTGAGCCGGCTTGACCACCAGATCGCCGGACAGATGAGATCGCAACTGCGCGAGGATGGCTGCGGCGCCGAGCTCGCGGAAAGTGTCGCGGGGGAGGGTGAGGGAGCGCGGTGTGAGGATGCCTGCGCGCGCTACCAGGGTCTTCGCGGTCGGCTTGAACCAGGCGAGCCGCGCGGCGTCGGCGTCGGATCCCACGTAGGGCAGACCGGCGGCCTCGAGCAACCCCAGCAGCGCTCCGTCTTCTCCGCTGGCTCCGTGGACCGCAGGCCAGACGAGGTCCGGGCGAGCATCGGCCAGGAACGGAAGCAGATCCGCATCCGGTTCGCGAGTGGTCACGCGGTGCCCGAGCGCGGCGAGTCGGTCGGCGACACGACGCCCTGACCGGAGGGACACGTCCCGCTCATGGCTGATACCGCCGCTCACGACGACGATGTCCAGGGAGTCGCCGGACGTGCGGAAACTGGTCATGATCAGGCCTTTTGTTTGAAGATCGGTCGGTCAGGAGACCGTCGGGGGCAGGCTGACGACCGTCTGCTCGTCCGCGGAAGTGCGGATCGGCTTGGTGTCGGCGAAAGTCGACAGGAGATCGAGCTCGCCGTTGATGACCGTGGCGAGCCGCCGGATCCCGTCACCGATCCGCTCGGGAGTCGGATAGCAGAAGGAGAGACGGATGTTCTGTCGGCCGTCGCCGTTTCCGAAGAAGGCGGTCCCGGGGGTGTAGGCCACCAGTTCCTTCACGGCCCGGGGGAGCATCGCCTTGGAGTCGAGCTCGTCCGGCAGTGTGAGCCAGACATAGAAGCCTCCGTTGGGGTTCGTCCAGGTGAGCGAGGGCAGATGAGTCTCGAGCCCGCGCAGCATCGCCTCCTTGCGCGCGCGGTAGACACCGCGGAAGGTGTCGATCTGCGCATTCCAGTCCGCGGTGGCGAGGTACTTCGAGATGACCAGCTGACTGAAGGAGGACGGGCTGAGCACCGCGGCCTCGTTGGCGAGGATGAGCTTCTCGCGGATGGCGTGCGGCGCCAGCGCCCAGCCGACACGGAAGCCGGGAGCGAGGGTCTTCGAGAAGGTGCCGAGGTAGATGACACCGTCCTCCTCGAGAGACCGCATCGCCTTCGGCGGGACGTCCTCGAAGTAGAGGAGTCCGTACGGGTTGTCCTCGAGCACGAGGATCCCCTCGCTCTTGCAGATCTCGAGGATCTCGACTCGTCGCTCCCAGCTCAGCGTGACGCCGGCGGGGTTGTGGAAGGTCGGGATGGTGTAGAGGAACTTGATGGTCCTCCCCTGCCCCCGGACCCGAGCGATGTGCTCGCGGAGGGACTCCGGGATCAGGCCGTGCTCGTCCATGGCGACGTGCTCGATGTCGGCCTGGTACGAGCGGAAGATGACCATCGCGGTGACGTAGCTGGGCCCCTCGGAGAGGACGACGTCCCCCGGGTCGAGGAAGATCTTCGAGACGAGCTCCAGGGCGTGCTGAGAGCCCGTGGTGACGACCACGTCGTCAGCGCTGGCCGAGATGCCTTCGAGAGCCATCACCTCGAGGATCTGCTCGCGCAGGACGGGAACACCCTGTCCCGAGCCGTATTGCAGCGCGACCGGACCCTGCTCGCGCATCACCGAGTCGATCGCTCCCGTGACGAGATCCTGCGGCAGGGCGGACACGAACGGCATGCCTCCCGCGAGCGAGACGACTTCGGGGCGCGAGGCGACCGCGAACAGGGCTCGGACCTCGCTGGCGGCCAGACCGGCCGTCCGCTCCGCATAGGAGTCGTACCAGGGGTCGAGGTTGGTGCCGCGGTTGATCACGATGTCGTCGTTCCGGTCGTCGAATGGAGGCCCGGCCGTTCGACCGGGTCCGTCCACACTATCCGGCGACTGTTCCGCCGAAGCGGGGCCGTTCGACTCCACTCCGCTGTCGGTGGCCCGAGCTGTTTCACGTGAAACAGCACGAAGCCCCCGCCCGAAGGGGCGAGGGCTCCGTGGATCCGACTCGGCCGGATCAGAGGATCGCGTGGATCAGAGGAATGCGGCCAGGTCGGCCTCCAGGGCCGGCTTCGGCTTGGCGCCGATGACGGTCTTGACGACCTCGCCCTTCTGGTAGACCTTCATCGCGGGGATCGAGGTGATCTGGTACTTCGCGGCGGTCTGCGGGTTCTCGTCGACGTTCAGCTTGACGATCTCGATCTTGTCGCCGTGCTCGGCCGAGATCTGGTCGAGGATCGGCGAGACCATGCGGCACGGGCCGCACCACTCGGCCCAGAAGTCGACGAGGACGGTCTTCTCGGAGTCGAGGACGTCGGACTGGAACGAGGCGTCGGTGACGCTCTTCGCGGTGGACATGGTTTCTCCTTCGCGAACCGGTCGAGCCGGTTCCACTGGTGTTGACCGGGGGGTCAGCGGGTGATGAGTTCAGCCTCGACCGAGGCGGCCACCTGGGGTGCCCCCTCGGTGTGGGCGGTGCCATCGGCGAGCGCAGCGAGGTAGTGCTCCGCGTCGAGGGCTGCGACCGTTCCGGATGCGGCGGCGGTGACGGCCTGACGGTAGGTCGGGTCGATCACGTCGCCCGCGGCGAAGACGCCGGGAACGGAGGTCTGGGAGGAGCGGCCGACCACCGAGATGGTGCCGTCGGTCGTCAGGTCGAGCTTGCCGTGGACGACGTGCGTCCGCGGGTCGTTGCCGATCGCGATGAAGAGACCGTCGATATCGAGGGCGCTCTCGGTGCCGTCGACCGTGTCGCGCAGCTTCACTCCGGTGACGTGGTTCTCACCGCGGATGCCGACGACTTCGGAGTTCCACACGAACTCGATCTTCTCGTTGTCGTGCGCACGCTTCTGCATGACCTTCGAGGCGCGGAGCGTGTCCTTGCGGTGGATGACGTAGACCTTCTCGGCGAACTTGGTGAGGAAGGTGGCCTCCTCCATCGCGGAGTCCCCGCCGCCGACGACGGCGATCGTCTTGCCCTTGAAGAAGAAGCCGTCGCAGGTCGCGCACCACGAGACACCGTGTCCCGACAGGCGCTCCTCGTCGTGCAGGCCGAGCTTGCGGTAGGCCGAGCCCGTCGCCACGACGACGGTCTTCGCCTCGATGCTCTCGCCCGATCCGAGGTGGACGGTCTTGGTCTCGCCCTCGAGGTCGAGGGAGGTGACGTCGTCGTAGTAGGTCGTCGCTCCGAAGCGCTCGGCCTGGGCCTGCATGGAGGCCATGAGCTCGGGCCCGAGGACACCGTTCGGGAAGCCCGGGAAGTTCTCGACCTCGGTGGTGTTCATCAGGTCGCCGCCGATCTCGACCGAGGAGGCGACCACGATCGGCTTCAGGTCGGCGCGGGCCGCGTAGATGGCGGCAGTCCAGCCGGCGGGGCCGGATCCGATGATGACGATGTCGCGCACGGCAACTCCTCGAGGTCTGTGCTGAGCGGGTGCTGGTGGGAGACGGCGCCCCAGGGGCGCTGTCGTGATGCTGAACGGTCGTGCGGAGCCCGGATCCGGTCGCTCGGTCGTTCCCCGGCTCCACGGGCTACAACACATCCTAGGCGGGCGCTATTCCGCGCCGACCCGGGCGCTCGGCCCGCGGTCAGGGTCCGGACCCGCGATCTCGTGGATCGAAATGAAAAAGAACCCTGATCAGGACTTTCCCACTCCTCGACCGACAGCGGGTCAGCGGCCGAGGCGGCGCAGGAACGGAGCGGCCATCGCGCGCAGCTCGGGGTTGCGGGCGACCCAGAGGATCCCGAAGTAGACGATCGCCATGGTCGTGCCGATCACCGCCATCGAGAGCAGCGGTTCGACGTAGTTCGACACCGCGAAGCCGCCCGCCCGTGTGCCACCGAGCAGGATCAGCACCCCCCAACCCGCGGCCATGGCGGGGATCGCGGTCACGAGGTACTGCAGGAGGCGCACGACGATGCGACGACCGCCTCGGCCTCCGAGCGTGCGACGCAGCAGCAGGGCGGCCGTGATCGCCTGAGCGGCGATGCCGAGCGAGGTCGCGGAGGCGATCCCGACAGCGACCCGATCGGCGGGGAGCTGCAGGACGACGAGATAACCGGTCACGGCCACGACGACCTGCACGATCGTGAAGAGGAACGGGCGAGCTCCGTCGCTGAGTGCGTAGAACGACCGTTGCATGATCGCGATCGAGGAGAAGAGCGGAAGGGACACGACGTACGCGATCGCGATCGCTCCGATCGCCTGCGCGTCCGCGAAGGAGTTCGAGAACACCGACCCGAACGGTACGGCGACGACCACGATCGCCGCGGCCGCGAAGACGATCATCATCTGCACGACCCGGAGCGACGTCGACACGTCCGACCGGAACTCCTTCATCTCGCCGCGAGCGGTGTGACCGCTCATCTTGGTGAAGTAGGCCATGGCGATCGAGATGGCGATCACGGAGTGAGGCAGCATGAAGATGAGCCACGCCTTCTGCAGCGCCGCCGCCGACGGCCCCTCTCCCGAGGCGTTGGAGGCGACCCGGCTCTCGACGATCCCCGCTCCGATGGTCAGCAGAACGGTCGCGAACGACCAGAGAGACATGCGGCCGGCTGTCGCCAGGCCCACCCCTCGGAAGCGGAAGTCCGGTCGGTAGCGCAGTCCCACTCGCCGCCAGAAGAAGGTGAGGAAGCCGGCCTGAACGACGATGCCGAGGGTGGCGCTGCCTGCGAGGACCGCGATCATCACCGGTGTCCACGATCCGACGGGACGGTCGCCCTCCGGATCCGATCCGAAGAGCAGAGTGAAAGCGACGAGGCCCGTGATCGCGACGACGTTGTTGAGGACCGGCGCCCAGGTGAAGGGACCGAACGATCCACGGGCATTGAGGACTTCGCCCAGGATCGTGAACAGACCGTAGAAGAAGATCTGCGGAAGGCACCAGAACGCGAAGGCGACCGTGAGCTCGTACTGAGCCGGCCCGTATCCGGGCGCGTAGAGCCGCACGAGGAGTGGACCGAGCAGGGTCGCTGCGACGGTGGTCGCGAGGAGGAGTCCGAGGGCCAGGGTGATCAGTCGATTGATGTAGCCCGCGCCGCCGTCGGCATGCAGACCTGCTTTGACGATCTGCGGCACCAGGACGGCGTTGAGGGCGCCTCCGGCGATGATCGAGTAGATCGTGTTCGGGAGAAGATTCGCGGTCGTGAAGGCATCGGCACCTGGAGCGACGGCCGCGCCGATCGCGTTGGCTATGACGATCGACATGACGAAGCCGAGGATGCGCGAGACCATCGTGCCGGAGGCGAGGACGGCGCTCGCGCGTCCGAGGGAGAAGCTAGCCACGCGGGTCCGTTCGTCGGTCGTCCGGTCCGGGCTGGACCGCCAGGGGGGCGTTGGGGTCCTCCTCCGGCTCCACCGCCGCTCCGCCGCGGCGACGGCGGCGGATGTTGCGGAGGATCCCGACGCCGAAGACGACGACGAGCAGGAGGCCGAACGAGAGAGTGCCGACGGTCTCCCAGTCGGCGCGCACGTTGGTGCTCACGCGGGCCGGGAGGCCGATGACCGTGCCGTCGAGTGCGGTGAGCTGCATCCGGAGCGTCGTCTCGCCGCTGCCGACCCGCGCCTTGACCGGGATGAGGACGCGGCCCTGCGACCGCGCATCGATGGCGGTCGGCTCGATCGAGCTCTCGTCGATGTCGAGGACGGCGTTGGAGGTGGACGCGCTGATCTCGACAGTGACGGGCCACGGAAGGTCGTTGCGCACGTAGACGGGGATGCTGGAGTCGCGGGACAGCTGGTTGAGCGTGCTCGTGGCCTCGATCGAGACACCACTCAGTGTGGTGTCGGCGTTGTCGAGGCTCGTCGTGACCGCCTCCGCCCAGCCGGCGTCGTCGTCGCGCCACGACACGGCCAGGACGGCGAGCAGGTCGTTGCGCAGCTTGCCGCTCAGCAGCTGCGGATCGGTGAGGACGGCCGAGAACTCCTCGACGCGGGACGCGGTGCCCAGGAGCGTCGAGACGGTCTCGAGGCGCTCCTCCGACTCCGGTGCGTCGACCACGGCGGCGTCCGCCGTCTCGGGGGCCGTCAGAGCGGCGGCGAGCGAGGTCCCCTCCGCGTACGGGAGCGCGTCGAGCGCGTCGAGCGTCTGCGCGAGGCGGACCCCGTCGAGAGCTGCGCCGCGCTCGAGGGCGAGGACGACGTCGGGCACCTCGCCCTCGCGCTGCACCTGCGCGAGGGCCGCGGTCAGCGCGGTCATGCGCGCGCGCCACTCCGCATCGGTGCCGGCCGTGACGGCGTCGTCGAGCGCGGTGGAGAGGACGCTGTCGCTGACGACCAGGTCGTGGCCGTCGACGACGGTCCGGGTCGCCGTGTCGTCCGGGAGGGTGAGGTTGGCGGAGGCGACGATCGTGCGGCTCATGCCGCTCGCGGCATAGACGTCGAGGTCCGCGGCCCGCACGGTCAGATCGTCGGGCCAGGCGATCGACCCCACGGTCGGAGACCAGTCGAACGCGAGCAGCGACTCCGCCGTCGGTCGGGCGGGCAGGACCTCGTCGGCCTGCTCGGTCGGGACGGGCTCCGGCGTCGCGTAGGGAGTGGCCGTGGTGGCCGGCTCGGCGAACAGGGTCGGATCGACGCCGTACTCGAACGACGCCGGCCCCAGCAGCGTCGCGAGGCCCGACTGCGCCTGCGCCGAGACGTCCGCATCCGCGTAGGGAAGGGGGAAGACCTCGTTCGGCGCCGACTCGAGGCGCTCGAGCCAGGCCGTCGCCGACTCGGGAGCGGCGGCGCCGAGGATCCGGATCGACGCGAGGATCCGCGGGTCGACCCCGATCGCGACGGCGCGGCCGAGCACGGAGTCGAGCTGCCGCGAGAGCGTGCCGGTCGACTCCGTGTAGTCGGCGAGGGTCTCGGCCGGGATCAGGCCCTCGCCGCTGCCCGGGATCGTGAGCGGGACGAGGACGGCGACGCCCGTCTCCTGCGTCGACGGGACGCCGTCGGTCAGCTCGACCGCCGTGCGCGCCGTGGCGACGGGGCCGCCCGGACCGGTGACGGTGACGGCGACGGCGTGCGATCCGCGAGCGGCGGGGTCGGAGGAGAACGGAATGGCGGCCGCGGGGATCGTGAGCGAGACCTGGGCGGAGCTCGAGGGGAGCAGGCGGACATCCGCTCCGTCGCCGATCGGGAGGCCGGCGACGTCGTCCTCTCCCCCGAGCCACTCGGCGAGCTCGTCGCGCGAATCGAGCGTGTCGGAGTCGATCGTCACCTCGACGCGGGCGCCGTCGATCGACTCCGTGGTGCCGTTGCGCACCGAGACCGACAGCTGCAGGTCCTGACCCGCGAGCAGGACGCCGTCGTTCGCTGCGCCGACCGTCGCGGTGACGGTGCCGTCGGCCGGATCGTCGGGCGACGGCGAGCTCAGAGTGCTCGGCGCCGGAGTCGGAGTGGTGGCGAAGGCAGACGGGGCGACGCCGACGAGCGCGACCGCGAGGGCCGCCGCGCCGACGGCGCGGAGCAGCTGCGGGACCGGGAACCGATCCGAGAGGGTGGGGCCGCGCCGATGCATCGAACTCACTCGGCCTCCATGCGGGTGATTCTACGTGCAGGCCCGCCGGGGGCGGCGGGGCGGGTCGTGGGAACGGCTGTAACCGGTCTGAGCGGTTAGCACCACCAGCGCCCCTGGGCGCGTCGCCCGCCGCGACTACACTCGTGCGAATGCACAGCGTCCAGGCGGCACTCGAGACCCTCCGCGCACTGGCGGCCACTCCCACGGTGGCGCGGCTGGCGGAGGCGTTCGCCGCCGAGGGCCACGAGCTCGCGCTGGTCGGCGGTCCGGTCCGCGACGCGTTCCTCGGACACGGCGTGCACGACCTCGACTTCACCACCTCCGCCCGCCCCGACGACATCGTGCGCATCGTCGCTCCGATCGCCGAGGCGCACTGGGACATCGGACGCGCCTTCGGCACGATCGGCGCGCGTCTCGCCGGCGAGACGGTCGAGATCACGACCTACCGCAGCGACAGCTATGACGGGGTGAGCAGGAAGCCCGAGGTGGAGTTCGGCGACACTCTCGAGGGCGACCTCGTGCGGCGGGACTTCACCGTCAACGCGATGGCGTTGCGGATCCCCGAGGTCGTCCTCGTGGATCCGTCCGGAGGTGTGGAGGACCTGCTGGCCGGGCGCCTGCGGACGCCCGCCGACGCCGAGGTGTCCTTCGGCGACGATCCGCTCCGCATGCTTCGGGGTGCGCGCTTCACCTCCCAGCTCGGGTTCCGCACCACGGAGGAGGTCGAGTGGGCGATGGCCGAGCTCGCGCCGCGCATCCGCGACGTCTCGGCCGAGCGGGTGCAGGAGGAGCTGCGGAAGCTGCTGTCGACCGCGTCTCCGCGTGCGGGCCTCGAGCTCCTCGTCGACACCGGTCTGGCCGGTTACATCCTCCCCGAGTTGCCCGCCCTGCGCCTGGAGCAGGACGAGCACCACCACCACAAGGACGTCTACGTGCACAGCCTCACGGTGCTCGAGCAGGCGATCTCACTCGAGCAGTCGCGGAACCCCGGAGCGGCACCCGACGTCGTGCTGCGACTCGCCGCCTTGCTGCACGACATCGGCAAGCCCGCGACGCGCCGCCTCGAGCCCGGAGGAGCGGTCAGCTTCCACCACCACGACCTCGTCGGGTCCAAGCTCGCGACCAAGCGGATGCGCTCGCTCAAGTTCGACAAGCAGACGACCACCGAGGTGGCCCGGCTGATCGAGCTGCACCTGCGGTTCTTCGGCTACACCGACGGAGCGTGGACCGACTCCGCCGTGCGCCGCTACGTGACGGACGCCGGGCCCCTGCTCGAGCGACTGCACATCCTCACGCGGGCCGACGTGACCACGCGCAACAAGCGGAAGGCCGACCGGCTGGCGCACGCCTACGACGACCTCGAGCACAGGATCGCGGAGCTCGCCGAGAAGGAGGAGCTCGCGTCCAAGCGGCCCGACCTCGACGGCACGGCGATCATGCGGATCCTCGGCCTGCCGCCGGGGCCCGAGGTCGGAGCGGCGTACCGCTTCCTGCTCGAGCTGCGGCTCGAGGAGGGGCCGCTGGGCGAGGAGGTCGCGACGCAGCGGCTGAAGGAGTGGTGGGCGGCGCGCTGAGTCGCGTTGCACCGCTCGCACGGGCGCAGATCTCCTGACCGTGGGAACGGCCGCGATGGTAGGGTATCCAGGTTGTCCACGACCAGACGCACTCGCGTCCGCGGGAGTGGGCAGATGCTACATACCCTCCTGTCACGGAAATACCGTGGCCGTTCAGTCCGAAGGAGGTGGGTTAGTGACGCATCAGTACGAAATCATGGTCATCCTGGACCCCGAGATCGATGAGCGCACCGTCGCTCCGAGTCTCGACAAGTTCCTCAACGTCATCCGCACCGATGGTGGATCCATCGACAAGGTGGACGTCTGGGGTCGCCGTCGTCTGGCGTACGAGATCAACAAGAAGACCGAGGGCATCTACGCCGTCGTGGACTTCACTTCGACCTCCGCCGCTGCGAACGAGCTCGACCGTCAGCTGAAGCTGTCCGAGGCCGTCATGCGCACCAAGGTGCTGCGGGCCGAAGAGGGCATCGCCCAGGTCGCGGCCGCCGCGAAGCTCGCCGACGAGAAGGCCGCCCGCAAGGCTGCCAAGGCCTCGGCCGCTCCCAAGGCGTAGCGCTCATGGCCGGCGAGACGATCATCACCGTGGTGGGGAACCTCACCTCCGACCCCGAGCTGCGCTACACGCAGAACGGGCTCGCGGTCGCGAACTTCACCATCGCCTCCACTCCGCGCACCTTCGACCGTCAGGCGAACGACTGGAAGGACGGCGAAGCGCTGTTCCTCCGGGCCTCCGTCTGGCGCGAGTTCGCCGAGCACGTCGCGGGATCGCTGACGAAGGGGAGCCGCGTCATCGCGACCGGCCGCCTGAAGCAGCGCTCGTACGAGACGAAGGAAGGCGAGAAGCGCACCAGCATCGAGCTGGAGATCGACGAGATCGGTCCCTCGCTCCGCTACGCGACCGCTCAGGTCACGCGTGCCTCCGGTGGAGGCGCGGGCGGTGGACGCGGCCAGGTCGGCGGCGGTCAGGGCGGGAGCCAGGGCGGTCAGGGCGGCTTCGGCGGCAACCAGGGGGGCTCCGGCGGCAACGCGGGAGGCAACCGCGGTGGCCAGGCCGAGGAGCCGTGGGCGCCGAGCGCGCCCGCCGGTGGCGACGTCTGGAGCACGCCGGGCAGCTACAACGACGAGACGCCGTTCTGAGCCTCGGGCTCGGACGCGACCTCACCTGAATCACGCCTTTCCCGCAGACCGCACGAGCGGCAGCGGGCGGGGGCGAACCAGAATCTAAGGAAACCACTATGGCTGGAAAGAGCAGCGGCGACCGCCGCAAGCCGATCCGCGGCAAGGGCGCGAAGAACGCGGCCCCCGCGAAGTCGGTCCGCGTGGGTGTCATCGACTACAAGGACGTCGCGACCCTCCGCAAGTTCATCTCGGAGCGCGGGAAGATCCGCGCCCGTCGTATCACCGGCGTCTCCGTCCAGGAGCAGCGCCTCATCGCCCGTGCCGTCAAGAACGCCCGCGAGATGGCGCTCCTGCCCTACGCCGGCAGCGGAAGGTAGGTAACGGTATGTCCAAGGTCATCCTGACCCACGAGGTCGACGGTCTCGGCTCCGCCGGTGACGTCGTCGACGTCAAGAACGGCTACGCCCGCAACTACCTCATCCCGCAGGGCTTCGGCGTCGCGTGGACCCGAGGCGGCGAGAAGCAGGTCGAGCAGATCAAGTCGGCCCGCGCCGCGCGCGAGCACAAGACGATCGAAGAGGCGCAGCACACCAAGCAGGTCCTCGAGGCCAACCGGGTGAAGCTCACCGTCAAGGCGGGCCGCGACGGCCGCCTGTTCGGCTCGGTGAAGACGAGCGACATCGCGAACGCGGTGGCGTCGGCCGGCTTCGGCGAGCTCGACAAGCGCAAGATCGTGATCGTGAACGCGATCAAGACGGTCGGCGAGCACGAGGCCGTGGTGCGTCTGCGCGACGACATCCAGGCCACCGTGAAGCTCCAGGTGGTCGCGGCCAAGTAAGGCCGCGAGACACGCCTCGAAGGGCGGTGCGGCGGGATCCCCGGGTCCTGCTGCACCGCCCTTCGTCGTCCCGTTCTCCACAGCTCCATCCACATACACCCAAACGCGCGGGCAACCTTCAATGTGGTCTGGAGACTCTTTTCCCCACAGGCCTGTGGAATGAAGATTTCCCCTGGTCGGCGCGGTGAAAAAAGATCCGTACCGCTTCTGTTTCCACAGGGTTCTCCACACGTTGCTCACACGGAGTGCGGCGTTTCCCCGAAGTTGTCCACACTCTCCTCCACAGGGCGGTTTGACCCCGGTGTCGAGCGGTACGTAGTGTGGCGCAGCGCCCCGCGAGGGGAGCGGGACGACGCGTCCGGAGCACCGGCGCCGACCCTGTCGGAGGTCGCTGGTAGACCGGATCCGACGCTCGCGATCGCGGCTCGGCCGACGATCCGCGCGTTCCCGCGAGGCACCCGACAGGAGGAGGCGAAGGCATGACGATCGCGCACCTGGCGGTTCCCGGCTCGGACGGACGGAGCGAGGGCCGAGGCGAGGGCCGGGGCGACTCCCCGCGCCACGAGCGCACCCCTCCGCACGACCTGCTCGCCGAGCAGTCGGCACTCGGAGGCATGCTGCTCTCGAAGGACGCGGTCGCCGACGTCGTCGAGAGCGTCAAGGCCACCGACTTCTACATCCCCAAGCACGAGATCGTGTTCGACGCGATCCTGCAGCTCTACTCGCACGGCGAGCCCACCGACGTCATCGCGGTGACCGACGAGCTCACCAAGCAGGGCGAGCTGCAGCGCGCCGGCGGCGCCGACTACCTGCACTCGCTGACCGCGATGGTGCCGACGGCGGCGAACGCCGGCTACTACGCCTCGATCGTCGCCGAGCGCGCGCTGCTGCGCCGCCTGGTCGAGGCCGGCACCCGCATCGCGCAGATGGGCTACCAGGGCGAGGGCGAAGTCCTCGACCTGGTCAACACGGCCCAGGCCGAGATCTACAACGTCACGGGATCCGAGGCGGCCGAGGACTACGTCCCGCTGACGGATGCGGTGACCGTCGCGATCGACGAGATCGAGGCCGCTGCGCACAAGGACGGCGCCTTCACCGGAGTGCCGACCGGGTTCGCCGACCTCGACGACCTCACCAACGGCTTCCACCCCGGTCAGATGATCATCGTCGCCGCGCGACCGGCGCTCGGAAAGTCGACCCTCGCGCTCGACTTCGCGCGGGCCGCCGCGATCAAGCACCAGATGCCGACCATCTTCTTCTCGCTCGAGATGGGGCGCAGCGAGATCGCGATGCGCCTGCTCTCGGCCGAGGCCTCCGTGCCCCTGCAGCACATGCGCAAGGGCACCGTCGACCAGCGCGACTGGACGACCATCGCGTCGACCCGCGGTCGCATCAACGACGCTCCGCTCTACATCGACGACTCGCCGAACCTCACGCTCGTCGAGATCCGCGCGAAGTGCCGCCGGCTCAAGCAGCGCATCGGCCTCAAGATGGTCGTCATCGACTACCTCCAGCTGATGACCTCCGGCAAGAAGGTCGAGAGCCGCCAGCAGGAGGTCTCGGAGTTCTCCCGTGCCCTCAAGCTCCTCGCGAAGGAGCTGCAGGTGCCGGTCATCGCGCTGTCGCAGCTGAACCGTGGACCGGAGCAGCGGGCCGACAAGCTCCCCGCGATCTCGGACCTCCGCGAGTCCGGCTCGATCGAGCAGGACGCCGACATGGTGATCCTCCTGCACCGCGAGAGCGCCTACGAGAAGGACAACCCGCGTGCGGGCGAGGCCGACCTCATCGTCGCCAAGCACCGCAACGGCCCGACCCGCACGGTGACCGTGGGCTTCCACGGCCACTTCTCGCGCTTCGCCGACATCCCGGCGGTCTAGGGCCGTGTCGGCTCCGGTCGAGGACGTGCCGCTGGAGGGCGGGTCCATCCGCCTCGGGCAGTTCCTGAAGTTCGCGGGGATCCTCGACACGGGCGGCGAGGTGAAGGAGGCGATCGCCGACGGTCTCGTGCGGGTGAACGGGGAGGTCGACCGCCGACGCGGGCGCCAGCTGGCGGTCGGCGACGTCGTCGAGATCGGCGGGCGGCGGTTCCGCGTCACGGCGTGACACCGGTCGTCCAGAACTGAGCGCCGGTCGAGCGGCGCCGATGCGGTGACCGGCTCTTCCTGAGGGCCGTGCGGGGTGCACCCGTGAATGCTGTCAGGACGATGACCTCCGCGAGGGGAGGGGTGACAGGCTCGGAGGACACCGACCTCCGGGTGCTCTGCGTGGTGCGCGCGGATCCGGACGTCGCCTCGCGAACGACAGGAGAGCGTCCCATGCAGGTAGGTATTCATTTCATGAACTTCACGCTGCCGGGTGGCAGCGCGGGGATCGCTCCGATCCTCGGGGCCACGGCGAGGACGGCCGAGGACGTGGGCTGCGAGTGGTTCACGCTGATGGACCACTACTTCCAGATGGAGCAGTTCGCGACGAGCGAGGATCCGATGCTCGAGGGGTACACCTCGCTCGGGTTCCTCGCGGGACGGACGGAGCGGCTCCGGCTCGGGCTGCTCGTGACCGGGGTCACGTACCGGCACCCGGGGCTGCTCGCGAAGATCGTCACGACGCTCGACGTGCTCTCGGGCGGGCGCGCGATGCTCGGCATCGGCGCGGCCTGGTACGAGCGCGAGCACCTCGGACTCGGCGTGCCGTACCCGCCGCTGAAGGAGCGGTTCGAGCGGCTCGAGGAGACGCTGCGGATCTGCCGGCAGATGTGGAGCGACGACGACGGGCCGTTCGAGGGCGAGCACTACCGGCTGGCCGAGACGCTGAACCACCCGGAGCCGATCCAGAAGCCGGGACCGCCGATCCTGATCGGGGGCGGCGGCGAGAAGAAGACGCTGCGGCTCGTCGCGCAGTACGGCGACGCGTGCAACCTGTTCGCGACGGGAGCGGAGGCGGTCGCGCACAAGCTGGACGTGCTGCGGCGGCACTGCGACGAGCTCGGACGCGACTACGACGCGATCACGAAGACGATCATCGGCGGCGGGGACCCGATCGGGGACCCCGACGGCTTCGTGCGGGCGATGGAGGAGTACGCGGCGATCGGCATCACGCTCGTGGAGCTGTCGCCGCAGGGGCCGGACCCGGAGGGGTACGTGGCACGGCTCGGCGAGGGCGTGATCGGGCGGCTGGGGGAGCTGGGCTGAGAGGCGGTTCGCCCGGCTCGTGGGAACGCGTTCGGCTCGCAGGAACTGAGTGTTCTCGCGAGCCGAAGGCGTTTCTGCGAGCCGGAGCTGCGGACGACGTGGTCGCTGCGAGAGTGGAATCGCGTGGGGGCACGAGTGTCGCCCGGATGGAGGAGGTCTGATGGTCGCGGAGTCGACGGGCGAGCTGGTGGATCGGCTGAGCGTGGACGGACGAGTGCTCGAGAGGGTGCGGCGGCCGGCGCTCGCCGTGACCATGGGGCTGGAACCGCATCCGGAGGGCGGCTGGTACCGGCGCACCTGGACGTCTCCGGAACGGCTCACGCTCACGGCGCCCGACGGCTCGACGCGCGAGCGGCCGGCGGCGACGCTGATCGTGTTCCTGCTGCCCTCCGGCGAGAGCTCGGCGTGGCACCGGGTGTCGTCGGCCGAGACGTGGATCTGGAACGGACCGGGGCGGGTGGCGCTGCAGTTCGGCGGGAGCGGCGAGGAGCCGGTGGACGGTGAGACCGTGCTGCTCGGGTCGGCGGTCGACGGGCTCGTGGTGCAGGCGCTCGTGCCGGCGGACGTGTGGCAGCGGACGCTGCCGTCGACCGAGGACGCGCTGGTGAGCTGCGTGGTGTCGCCGGGGTTCGACTTCGCGGACTTCTCGATGCCGGAGGAGTGACTGGGGGGCGTCGGCGCAGTGCCGCGCTCCTCGCGCGCGCGGGGTCAGCAGTAGACCTGCTGGAACACGACGACGGAGACGGCAGCGGCGTTCGTCATGACTCCCGTCTGCTCGGTCGCTGACGTCACGTTCGCTGCGGTGGTCGTCGCGTCGTTGACGACCAGCTCGAGCCCGTCCCGCCCACTCGCGGCGTCGGCCGCGGAATCGAGCGCCGCGACGACGTCGGCGGGATCGGCCTGGGCGACACCGCTGAGGTTGCAGGCGTAGAAGACCGCGGTCTGGACGTCCTCGTCCTGCGCGAGGGCTCGTGCGCGGCTCAGGACCGCCTGGTCGACGTCGTCGAGGTAGAGGACGGCCGACCTCGCGAGCGCTGCGTCGTCTGCGCCGACAGGGAGCGATCTGACGATCGGAGCGGACTCGGTGAAGGCCCCCTTCAGGAGGCGGGCACCGTCATCGGCGTACTGGCAGGAGGAGAGAGCGAGGGCGGCCGCTGCGGGTAGGAGCACGCCGATCGCCCGGCTCGTGACACGCGTGTTCCTCATGGTCGCCATCGCTCTCGTGTTCGTCCTCGCGGCCGGGGCGTCCGCTCGTCGCCGTGTCCGTCCGTGCCGGACGACCGGTTCAGCGGTGATCGATCCCACCTCGACCAGGAGGGGTCCGGAGCACAGGGAAGACGAGTGTTCTCCGAGAGGTGCGTCCGGATCGTCTGCTTGCGGAACTGAGCTCGACGGGCCGCGGAGTCGCTCCCTCGGCCGTGAGTCGGGTCGGAGGACGGGGCCGGGCAGCACCGGGGAGTCCTGGCGGAACTCGGGAGTTCCGGGTGGCTGCGGGGATCCGATGCCACTCGCGGGGGCGGCGATCGAGCCGCCGTGGTGAGTGAAGAGTAGAGAGCGAGTGTCCTGGGCGTCAACGACTCCGGAGATCCCGCCGTCGGTCGGACCTCCGAGGGCGTCGTTACGGCGAACGGATGAGACCGAGATGGGCACGCGCGGTCTCGGCGGTCGCGCTCGTCTCTGTGCTGAGCGGATGCGTGAGGCAGCCGACCGCGGGGATCGACGACCAGATCCTCGTCGCTGAGGAAGTGCGACGGCATGGTGGCCGCCGCCGAGGCGCTCCATCCGGTCGCGGTCGGCGCGGATCTCACCGTGTCGGCACGGGGCGGGACGCTCCCGACGAGCCGCGACGACGAGCGCTCGGTCGACCTGTTCCTGCGCTCGGTTCCCGAAGGAGCTGCTCCGGAGGAGAGCCGTGCGATCCAGGAGGCCGTCGAGGAGTCCCTGCTCGCCGAGGGCTGGGCGGAGGACGACGAGCTCTCTCGGGGCGACGGCGAGCGGTGGTTCCTCCGCGCCGGCGATGAGGGCACGGTGAACGGGGACGGGGACTCGCCGGGCGACTGGCACGTCTCCGTCCGGGATCGTCAGGGCTGCGTGCAGATCGATCTGAAGAGCCCGTTCGGGCTCCGGACCGGCACCCAGTACGACGTCGAGGACCTGATCGAGGAGCGGCATCCGGAGTGGCGGAGTCCGGACGGCGTACTGCCGCGCTGACACGGCACGACGCCGGTACGTCCTGCTCCCGCACTGTCGGGGGACGATGCCCCGTCGGCGGGTGATCGCAGCCGTGCCGAGGAGCGGGCGGTTCGCGCCTACCTCGAAGGCACTCCTACTGCGATTACAGGACGCAGTATGCTGAATCACACATGATCGGAGGACGACAGTGGCATCTGCAGCAGTCCTCCTCCGCGCCGCCCGGAGATCCGGCCGACTGACGCAGGAGCAACTCGCTCAGCGGACGGGACTCGATCAGGCTCGCGTGTCGCGCTCCGAGCACGACCAGGAGAGCCCGCGCTTCGACACGGTCGACCGCCTGCTCTCCGGATCGGGGCACCGCCTCTACGCGGCTCCGACCCGACGTGACGACGCGGCGACCGCAGCGGTTCGCATCCGCACCTGCCTGCGGCGCGGTGATCGGCACGGTGCTCTGCGGAACCTCATCCAGCTGAACGACGATCTGCTCGGAGAGAAGGGCCTCGTCCGCGGCGTGCTGGCGGTGACCACGCCCGAGAGCACGGGGGAGAAGGTGTGGGACTCCGCCATCGCCGCACTCGTGGCGTGGCGACTCGGGCAGGAGCACGTCCCGTCGCCCGAGTGGGTCGACGAGCCGAGTCGCACGTTGAGCCGGTCCCGCGTCCTGCGGGTGGATGTCGCCGATCCGGTGCCCGGAAGGGACGACGTGCCGGAGGAGTTCCTGCAGCACGGAGTGCTCGTCTGGCGCGACACGTTCGGGAGTGTCTGAGTGACCCTGTTCGATCGCGAGGATCTCATCGACGCACTCCGCGCGCTCGTGGTCGAGCTGCGCAGTGCCGGGGAACCCGTGGGCCTGCGCATCGTCGGAGGTGCTGCCCTGGCTCTCCGGCACTACGACAGGAGCAGTACCGCCGACCTCGACGCGCTTCATGTGCGGCCAGGAGACGATGCCGCTGTCGTGGCCGCAGCCGACCGCGTGGCACTGCGACGAGGGTGGAGCGCGGGATGGCTCAACTTCGCCGTGGCCGAGACCGGAGGTGAGCCGCTCCTCGGCCGTCCGACGACCTGGGAGACGATCCACGACGACGGTCTCATCGTGATCGAGGTCGCCGGCGCCGAGACGCTCTTGGCCATGAAGCTGCGCGCGAATCGTCGGGACACGGACGACATCCGTCGACTCCTCGTGCTCTGCGACATCAGCACGATCGACGAGGCGGATTCGTTCTTCTTGGACTTCTACCCGGGCGATTCGCTGTCCGACCATGCGTGGCGGATGGTGACCGCGATCCTCGACGGGGAAGACCCGGACGACCCGGCACCGATGGAGCCCGTCGAACTCGGCTGACGAAATCGGCCCGCACTGAGTCCCTGCTCCTCGCGAGCCGCGCCGAGAGCGGACCTCGCACTGCTGTGGGTCACTGCGATCGGAGACGTGCGGCTTTTCGCGGGCCGGACCACCGCAGGCGGCGCGACGCCGGCCCGATGTGCACCGGGCCGGCGTCATGGCGGGGGTGCCCGACTACTCGAGCAGCTTGCCTGCGGTGGCGACCTCGCGGATGAGGGACTGGATCTCCTCCGGGACCGCGGGGATCTGCTCGCGGGTGATCCCGGTGGCGGGGGACCAGACCAGATTCACCTGGAGGGCCGGGTCGAGGTCCGGGTAGTCGCTGCGGTTGTGGCAGCCACGGCTCTCGCGGCGCTCGAGGGCGGCCTCGAGGGTGGCGCGGGCGGCCATCGCGGCGGACTTGAGGTCGAAGGCGTGCGCGAGGTCCTGGAAGCCGGCGATGTCGGGGTGCACGCCGATGTCGGCGATGCGCGCCTCGATCGCGTCGAGCTCGGCGAGGCCGGCGAGAAGGCCCACCTCGTCGCGGACGACTCCGGCGTGCTCGGTCATCGTGTTGCGGATGGCGCGCTGCAGGGCGCGGACGTTCTCGGTTCCGTCGGCGGCCAGCAGGTCGGCGATCTCGTCGCGGGCGACCTGCAGCGAGGCCGCCGAGCGGGTCTGCGCGCTCAGCGAAGCGGAGTACTCCGCGGCGGCCTGCCCGACGATGCGGCCGAAGACGAGCAGCTCGATCAGCGAGTTGCCGCCGAGCCGGTTCGCCCCGTGCAGTCCGCTGGAGGCCTCGCCGATGGCGTAGAGGCCGGGGACGTCGGTGCTGTGGTCGTCCGAGCGGACCCAGACGCCGCCCATCGAGTAGTGCGCGGTCGGCGCGATCTCGATCGGGTCCGTCGTGATGTCGAGCATCTGCAGCTCGAGCATCGTCTGGTAGACGCGGGGGAGCCGGGTCATGATCGTCTCGCGCGGCAGGTGCGAGACGTCGAGCCAGACTCCGCCGTTCGGCGTGCCGCGACCCTCCTTGATCTCGGTGTAGCAGGCCAGCGCGACGCGGTCGCGGGTCGAGAGCTCGAGCCGCTCGGGGTCGTACTTGTGCATGAAGCGCTCGCCGAGGCCGTTGCGGAGGATGCCGCCCTCGCCGCGCGCCGCCTCCGAGATGAGCGTGCCGGCCGCGTTCTCGGGCTCGATGATGCCCGACGGGTGGAACTGCACCAGCTCGGGGTCGCGCAGGCGTCCGCCGGCCTCGACGGCCAGGCGGAACGAGTCGCCCGTGTTCTCGTCACGGCGCGAGGAGGTGCGGCGCCAGATGCGGTTGTGGCCGCCCGCGGCGAGGATGACGGCGTCGGCGTGGATGAGGTAGCGGGTGCCGTCGACGAGGTCGAAGCCGTAGGCGCCGAAGACGGCGCCGTCGTCGTTGGTGAGGATGCGCGTGACGTAGACGGTGTCGAGGATCGGGATCTCGAGCTGAGCGGCGCGGTTGACGAGCGTGCGCTGGATCTCGAGGCCGGTGTAGTCGCCCGCGAAGGCGGTGCGGCGGTAGGTGTGGGCGCCGAAGAAGCGCTGCGAGATGCGGCCGTCGTCCTCGCGGGCGAAGGGCATGCCGTAGCGCTCGAGGTCCTGGATGCCGCGGGCGGCGTTCTTCGTGACGATCTCGACGGTGTGCGGGTTCGCGAGCAGGTACGACTCGGTGATGGTGTCGGCCGCGTGCTGCTGCCAGCTGTCGTCGGGGTCCATCGTGGCGAGGGCCGCGTTGATGCCGCCGGCCGCGAGCGAGGTGTGGGCGTCGGACTTCGAGCGCTTGCCCAGCGCGAGGACGTCGACGCCGGCCTCGGCCAGCTCGATCGCGGCGCGCAGGCCCGAGCCGCCGGTGCCGATGACGAGGACGGAGGTGGAGATCCGGCGCTCCGGGGTGGTGGTCGCTGAAGTGGTCATGCCTCCACGCTAGGTTTCAGCGTTCGATTACTCCAATGCATCTTCCGCCTGCTGGTGATGCGCTTAGGCTATGTTCGTGAACTTGGAGCAGCTGACCGGATTCGTCGAGATCGCGCGGTCGGGCAGCTTCACCCGCGCGGCCGAGTCGCTGCATCTCGCGCAGCCCTCGTTGAGCCGCCAGATCGCCGCGCTGGAGCAGGATCTGGGGTCGGAGCTGTTCCACCGCTCCCGCGTCGGCAACACGCTCACCTCGGCCGGCGAGCTCCTCCTGCCGCTCGCACGGCGCATGCTCGCCGACGCGGAGTCGGTGCGCCGCGAGCTGGCGGAACTCGCCGGGCTCGAGCGCGGCCGGGTGCGGTTCGGCGCGACTCCGACGCTCTGCATCAGCCTCGTCGCCGAGGTGCTGCACGCGTTCCACGCGGCGCACCCCGCCATCGAGCTGCACCTCGCCGAGGACGGCTCGCGCAGCCTCTTCGACCGCCTCGCCCGGGGTGAGCTCGATCTCGCGCTCGTGACGACGTCGACCGCGGCGGCCCTCGGCGCGTTCACCGTGACTCCGCTGCTCGTCGAGGAACTCGTCGTGGTCTCGTCGGCCGCGGAGCCGGCGCTGGCGGAGTCGGGCGCGCTCGATCTGGCGGCCGTGGCCCGCCTGCCGCAGATCGTCTTCAACTCGAGCTACGACCTGCGCCGCACGACCGACGCGGCGTTCTCGGCGGCCGGACTGACGCCCGACGTCGTGCTGGAGGGGGCGGAGATGGACGCGGTGCTGCGCTTCGCCGAGCGGGGCCTGGGCGTCGCGATCGTGCCGGCGATGGTGCTGCAGGGGCGGCCAGGGCTGCGGTCCGTGCGGATCGAGGAGCCGACGCGGCTGACCCGGACCATCAGCCTCGCGCGGCCGGCGGACCTGGCGCCGACGGCGGCGGTGCGGGTGATGCAGCGGACGATCGCGGCGACCGCTCGGGCGTTCGCGGCGCAGGCGGGCGGGACGATGCGGGTGGCGGAGGCTCGGGAGTCGGCGGAGGGGCGCGGGTAGGGGCAGGCGATCGTGGAGGAGGCCGCTCCGTGCAGGGCGGCGGAGCGGCTCCTGTCTGGGAGGGCTCCGACACGGTGTCACCATCACGCGGACACCGGCGTGATCAGCGGGCGGAGCCGTCCTCGATCCGGGCCGGACGACTTCGCACAATGCCCGTGACATCCGTTCAGCCCCCTGCATACACTCCTCGGAGCACAGGCCGCACAAGGGATCCGAGCAGCCGCTCGGCGTCTGCATCTCTTCCCTCCGCTCGGTCGTTCGTCTTCGCAGAGAGACGAGCGGAGAGGCTCGATGACCATGTCTGAGAGAAGGACTCCGTCCAGGCGGACGATCCTCGCCGCCTCCGTGGCCGGCGCGGGAGCCGTCGCCTTCGCCACCCCGGCCGTCGCCGCGGGCGACCTCGGTGCGGTCCCGAAACTCCCCGGCGAGGTGTCCCGGATGGCGACCGCGACGTCGCGCACGGGGAGGAAGCGCTACGAGATCATCGACGTCGTCGTCGCGGGAGACCGATCCCGACTGTTCGTCCCGCACGCCGCCCCGCCCTCGCAGAGCGTCGGCGCGACGATGCTCTGGTACTACCACTCCCTCAACGCGAACCACACCGCACTCTCCAGCGCCTTCGCCTACTCGGCGGACCTGGCGGTGGACCGCGGGATCGTCAGCATCTGCCCGACCTACGGCGGCGGCACCTACACCAGTGACAGGGCGATCGAGATCCAGGTCGCGGTGGCTGCATGGGCGTCATCTCTCTGGCGCATCGAGGCGAGCCTGCTGCGCTCGGACTCCGGTGGCGGTCCACTGCTCGCCTGGGCCTACGGCAAGCGGCTGGTCCCGAGGGTCCTCGGTGCGTATCTCGCCAGCAGCTCCTACGACCTGGAGGAGCGCGCGGCCAGCGAGCCGCAGAAGGTGCTGCCCTACTTCCGCGACGCCGCGGCCATCGCCGCCGCGAATCCTGCACGGCTTCCGCAGGAGGTCTGGCGTGGGACGCGGTTCCGGATCACGGGCTCTCCGGACGACCTCGTCGTGCCCTTCGCGAAGCACGGCATGGCGCTGCATGCGAAGGCGCTCCCGGTCGCGAAGGAGGCGACCCTCCGCTCCCATCCGGGCGAGGGCACCAACGGGCACGCCGCTCCGAGCTTCACGAACAAGGAGATGCTGGAGTACTTCACCCGGTGGCTCGCCGAGGGACCGGTGAGCGAGCCGTCGGCGGTTCTCCCGGGCGCGGGGACGTACGAGAACGGCTCCGACAAGATCGCGACGACCGGGACGTGGTCGACGCTGACGTCGGCGTCGGACAGCGGAGGGAGCATCGCGTACTCGAGCACGGCGGGGGCGTCGGCGACGCTCGCGTTCACGGGCACGGGGATCAGCTGGGTGAGCCGCCTCACCTCGTCCTCGGGCATCAACGAGGTGCGGCTCGACGGAGTGAAGGTCGCGACGGTCGACCGGTACAGCGCGACGTCCCGTGCGAAGCAGACGGTGTGGAGCAGCGGTCCTCTTCCCGCGGGCAAGCACACGCTGACCGTCTCCCGTGGAACCACGCGCAACCCTGCGGCCACGGGCTCGAACCTCATCCTCGACGCGTTCGTCGTCACCGCCGCACCGCCGCCTCCGTCGGCGCTTCCGGGCGCGGGGACGTACGAGAACGGGTCGGATCGGATCGTGACGACCGGGACGTGGTCCACCCTGACGTCGGCGTCGGACAGCGGCGGGAGCATCGCGCACTCGAGCACGGCGGGCGCGTCGGCGACGCTGCGGTTCACGGGGACGGGGGTGAGTTGGGTGAGTCGCCTCACGAGTTCATCGGGGATCAACGAGGTCGAGCTGGACGGGGTGAAGGTGGCGAGCGTCGACCGGTACAGCGCGACGACGCGGGCGAAGCAGACGGTGTGGAGCAGCGGGCCCTTGGCCGCGGGGCCGCACGAGGTCACGGTGTCTCGCGGGACGGGGCGCAATCCTGCGTCCACGGGGTCGAACGTGATCCTCGACGCGTTCGTCGTCGTCGACACGACTGCGGCGCCGGCGACGTAGGGTCCGATCGCGCTCGCGACGCAGCCCCTCAGCGGCTCACGTCGTTGTCGTCGTCACGAGTCCCGGCGCCGGCATCCCTCGCCGCCACGGGTGCCGGCTTCCTCCTCCTGAGCACGAGCACCGTTCGCCGGAGGCGACGATCGCGTCAGAGCGCCGGAACAGAACCTCGAGGCGCGCGTCCTCCGCGCCTCGACGATCGGTGAGCGACCACTCATCGCTCGCCGGCAGCATCGACGCGCGCGCCGCCCGAGACCGCAGACGAACAGGACGGTGGGAGCGGCGACGTGACAGGAGGGTTCGTGTCCGTGTCAGCAATCCACCGAATGGTGGGGCGGTGGCCGCCCTCACCCGAAGAGTTCGGCCACCGCGGAGCGCTGAGCGGGGGAATCTCAGCGGCATCCCAGGGTAGGCAGAGGTGTGTGCCCGCCTCTATCCGTTGCACGCGGAGGAGTGTCCGTTCCGCGCGAGCGGCCGACTGCAGCAGGAAGCGGGCGCGGCTTAGGATCACGGGATGAGAACCGGCTCGGCGGAGATGTTCGCGAGTCGACGCATGGCGTCGACGCGCGGTCTCGACGAGACGCGGCAGGCACTGTCCGAGGCCTTCCTCCCGGTCGGCTTCCCCGCGGCGCGGTCGGACGACGACGTCAGGATGCAGCTGAACGCTCTGCTCGTGGGGCGGATCACCTGCGGCTTCATGAGGTTCCGGGGGGCGGTGCGGATCGAGACGGTCGAAGCGCAGGACTATCACGTCGACATTCCCATGGACGGGCGTTCGGTCATGCGGGCAGGTGCGGGTGCGCCCGTTCACGCCTCCTCGACGACGGCGGGCGCCTTCGTGCCCGGCGAACCGGTCGAGCTCGACTGCAGCGACGACTTCGCGCAACTCTCCGTGATGATCCCCCGCGACCTGATGCAGCTCGAAGTGGAGGCTCTGCTCGGGCGAGATGATCTCGCGCCTGTCCACTTCGCCTCCGAGATCGACCTGAGCACGCCCGCGAGTCGGCTCGTCCTCCAGGCGCTGCAGTTGATCGACGGCGCGTCCGACCAGGCGTCCGGGCCCCTGGCGCACCCGCTGGCACTGCAACGGCTGGAGCAGGTCCTGCTGCACAGCCTGCTCTTCGGGCAGCCGCACAACTACTCGTCGGAGCTGACCGGACCAGCACCGAAGGGCGGCCCACGCCCTCTCTCGCAGGCGGTGGAGCTCCTGCGGCGCCGGCCTGAGCATCCGTGGACCGTGACCGAACTGGCGGCGGCCGTATCGACGAGTGCTCGCAGCCTTCAGGAGGCGTTCCGCCGCACTCTCGACACGACACCGATGGCCTACCTACGGCGGCAGCGGCTCGAGCGGGTCCGCGAGGAACTGCTCGTCGCCGCGCCGGAAGCTGTCAGCGTGACCGAGGTGGCCACTCGATGGGGGTTCATCCACCTCAGCCGATTCGCCGCCAGCTATCGCGCAGCGTTCTCCGAGAACCCCTCCGACACCCTCCGCTCGTAGCGCGCGTCGAGCAGAGGTCGACGTCACAGCATGGGCAGCCGGCGCGGTCGCGGTCCGCGGGGGAACGCGGCGTCGATCCGGTCGAGTTCGGCGGTGCTGAGTTCCAGTGCGCCCGCTCCTGCATTGTCGTCGGCGTGCGCGACGGTGGAGGCCTTGGGGATGGCGAAGACGGCCGGCCGGCGCACGAGGAAGCGCAGGGCGACCTGCCGGGCGCTCGCACCGTGCTCCGCCGCGATCTGCTCGAGCACGCGGCCCCCCGGCATCCGCGGATCGGGGAAGCGGTCGTGACCGAAGGGACTGTACGCGACGACGGCGACCCCCTGCCGCTCGCACCACGGGAGCACGGCGTGCTCGATCGCGCGCTCCTCGAGGTGGTACAGCACCTGATTGCAGGCGAGGTGCCCTTCCCCGCCCGACCGCCAGGCCTCCTCCAGATCGTCGACATCGAAGTTGCTCACGCCCCACGACCGGATCTTGCCCTGCTCGCGCAGCTGCTCGAACCCGGCGAACGTCTCCTCCAAAGGGTGCGAGCCGCGCCAGTGCAGGAGGTAGCAGTCCAGCCTGTCGGTGCCCAACCGCGTCAGCGTGCGCTCGCACGCCGCCACCACTCCGGCACGCGAGGCGTTGCTCGGGAGCACCTTCGAGACGAGGAAGACCTCGTCCCGCCGTCCGGCGATCGCCGCACCGACCACCGGCTCGGCGTCGCCGTACATCTCGGCGGTGTCGATGTGCGTCATGCCGCTGTCGATCCCGTGACGCAGCGCGGCCACGGCGGTCGGGCGGTGGGCATCGTCGATGTACCAGGTGCCCTGCCCGATCACGGAGACCTCCGACGGAGGGCGGCCGAACAGGCGGTGCTCCATGAGCGTCGTCCTGCCGCGCCTACGCGGGCTGCTTCTCGGCGACGACATCGACCTCTTCGACGGTGGGCTCCCCGAACAGGACCCCGGTGTTCTCGCCGAGCGCTCGGCCGACCTCGCCCGACAGGTGCGCCTGGCGCCCGGAGTCGTCGGGGAACGCGTCGAAGATGCCGAACGATGTGGGTCCGAACTGCAGCGCGAACCACCGGACCGTCTTCGGCTCCCCTTCCACGATCGTCAGCCCCTGGTTCAGGAACGCCCGCAGGTCGTCCGCCTTGCCGGGCAGCGCCTCCAGACGGACGAGAAGTGCCTTGCTCACCTGGGTTGCCATCATCGGTCTCCCTTGCTCATTCGGGTTGCCATCATCGGTCTTCCTTGCTCATTCGGGTCGCCATCATCGGTCTTCCTTGCTCGATCGGCGCAGCCGGCCCTGGATCACGTCCACCCGGTGACGGAACCGCCCCTGCTCCTTCGGGTGGGGCGGGGGCGGCTCCCTCGACGTTCAGGGTCGGAAGACCGCACGCACGCACCCGTCGGTCTTCTCCTTGAACATGGCGTAGCCGGCGGGGCCGTCCTCGAGCGGCATGACGTGCGTGGCGAGGTGCTCGGTGACGATCTCGTCTCGCGCCATCCTCTCGAGGAGCATCGGGATGTACCGGTGCCCGTGCTGCTGAGCGGACCGGAGCGTGAGGCCCTTGTTCATCACCGCCCCCAGGGGGAACTTGTCGACGAAGCCGCCGAAGACTCCCAGCACGAAGAGACTGCCGCCCTTGCGCGCGGCGAAGATCGCCTCGCGGACGGCGGTGGGCCTGTCCGTCTGCAGCCGCAGCTGCTGCTTCACCTGGTCGTAGGCGAAGTCGGGTCCGTCGCGGTGCGCCTCCATGCCGACCGCCTCGATGCACACGTCGGGGCCGCGTCCGCCGGTCAGCTCGCGGAGCTCGGCCGTCACCTCGCTGGTCTCGTAGTTCATGGTCTCCGCGCCGATGACCTGCTCGACCTGGGTCAGCCGCTCCTGGAAGCGGTCGATCACGATGACGCGCTCGGCGCCGAGCAGCAGCGACGCGCGCGCCGCCATCTGCCCGACACCGCCGGCGCCCCAGACCGCGACGGTGTCTCCGGGCCGGACCCCGCCGAGGTCCGCTCCCATCCATCCGGTCGGAGCGGCATCGGAGGCGAAGAGCGCCCGCTCGTCGCTGAGCCCCTCGGGAACGGCGAAGGCGCCCTGGTCGGCGTACGGCACGCGGATGTACTCGGCGTGGCTGCCGGCCCACCCGCCCAGCGCGTGGGAGTAGCCGTAGCAGCCGCCGGGAGCCTGGCCCCAGAGCATCTCGGGGATCCCCGCGTTCGGGTTGCCGTTGTCGCACAGGGAGTAGAGCTCGTTGCGGCAGTACCAGCACTTCCCGCAGCTGATGAACGAGCAGACCACCACACGGTCGCCGACCCGGTGCTTCGTGACGGCCGAGCCGACCTCGACGATCTCGCCGATGAACTCGTGCCCGAGCACGTCGCCCGCTCGCATGGTCGGGACGTACCCGCCGAGGAGGTGGAGATCGGACCCGCAGCTCGTGCTCAGGGTCACCTTGACGATCGCGTCCTGAGCATTGAGGATCCCGGGATCCTCGACGGTCTCGACCGAGAGCTCGTTCACTCCGGTCCAGCACAGAGCCTTCACAGCACACCCCTTCCTTTCGCCTCGTCCTCTGCTTCGTCGACCGCGCCACCGAGCAGGGTGCGCGGTCGTTCTCCGTGCGGTCTCGGGGTCGCCCGCAGGACCTCGCCCGTCTCGAAGACCTGCTTGGCGTCGCGCAGAGCCTCGCGCAGCGCCTTGCCCGGATCGTCGTCCACGCCGGGATCGGCACCCTCGCGGAACCGGGCGTGCACCTCGAAGCCCTTGTCCCCGGGGGCCGGATCGATCCGGATCTCGAGCGACTCCGCCAGACGCGCCAGCGGCTCGGGATACCCGCCGCTCTCGAAGTCCCGGGCCTCGCCCAGGACGGTGACCGCCTTCCACCCTTCCGGGTGCGGCCCGTCCCCGTCGGACTCCCGTTCCTTCTTCACGAGGGAACGGGCGACGAGGCCCACCGCGACCCCTGCGATGCCGACTCCGACTGCCGCAGTCGCTCTTCCGTCCATGATCACGCCGCCTTCCCGGGCTTGAGGACGACCTTGGTCCACCCGTCGTCCCGATTGTCGAAATGCTCGTAGGCGTCCGGTGCCTGCTCGAGCGGCAGCTCGTGACTGACGAGGAACGACGGCGTCGCCTTCCCTGCGGCGATCAGGTCGCGGAGCCGGCGGTTGTACTTCTTGACGGGCGCCTGTCCGGTTCCCAGGGTCTGGCCCTTGAACCAGTGCAGGCCGATGTCGAAGGCGATCCGCCCCTCCTTCGCGAGCTCGTCGGGACCACCGGGGTCCTGCGGCACGAAGACGCCGACGGTGCCGATCCGCCCGGTGAAACGCACCGACTGGACCAGGCGGTTCAGTGTGAGGTTCGGCTGCTCGTCGCCGCCGGGGTCGTGCGCCTGATAGCCGACGCACTCGCAGCCGTTGTCGGCGCCGAGCCCCATCGTGTGCTCCAGCACAGCCTGCACGGGGTCGACCTTCGAGTCGTCGATCGCGATCGCGCCGATGGACTCCGCCAGTCGAAGACGATCCGGATGCCGATCCACGACCATGACCCGGCTCGCACCCTTGATGGTGGCCGACAGCGCGGCCATCAGTCCGACAGGGCCGGCACCGTAGATGACGGTCTGATCCCCGGGCTTCACCCCCGCCATCTCCGTCGCGTGATAGCCGGTCGGGAAGATGTCGGCGAGCATCACGTAGTCGGCCGACTTCTCCTCCGCGTCCTCTCCCAGCCGGAGGCAGTTGAAGTCGCCCCACGGCACCCGCAGCAGCTCGGCCTGGCCTCCGGCCCACGGCCCCATGTCGGCGAACCCGTAGGCCGCACCGGCCCACTCGGGGACGGGCTGAGCGGTGAGGCAGTAGTTGGTCAGGCCTCGCTCGCAGTTCTTGCAGTGCCCGCACGCCACGTTGAACGGCAGGACGACGTGATCACCCACCCTGACCTTGTCGACGCCGTCGCCGACCTCGATCACCTCGCCCATGTTCTCGTGACCGAACCACCGCCCGGTCTCGAAGCTGGTGCGCCCCTCGTACATGTGCAGGTCGGACCCGCAGATGTTCGTGGTCGTGATGCGCACCAGCACGTCGGTGGAGCGCTCGATCCGCGCATCCGGGACGTCTCTCACCGCGACCGTGCGCGGCCCCTCGTAGACGACTGCTCTCATGGTCATTCCTCCCGTGCGTGATGTGCTCTCGAATCCTCAGCCGACCGGCGGACAGCGACACGTCGATCTCACGCCGCACCCCGCGGAATCGCCATAGGCAGACCTGCCCATCCCGTGTTCCGGAGAAGGACAGACAGGAGCCGACCATCGTGATAGACCAGTGAACGACTGATCGCGGACGTCCTCTCCGACGCCATCTGCCGATCATCCTGAGGTGGTCGACTCCTATGACACGCAGCGCTGCGCTTGAGTTCGCCGACATCGCAGCGCGCCCAGGTCCTGTCCACGAGCGGGCTCAGGCGCTGCTGGACGAATTGCGCCGACACGTCCCCTTCGACGGCGCATGGATGGCGCTGGCCGCACCGGGTCCCGTCGGCTACAGCTCGGTCGCAAGCATCGACCTCGACGAGTCGAGCGTCCGCTATCTGAGCGGTCCGCAGATGGTGCACGACATCGAGAGGACCGGCGCCGATCGCGCACGGCCTCCCATCAGCGTGTCGGATGTGCCCTTCTCGTCGGGGGACCTGCGGACCTGGGCGGAGTGCCTGCTCCCCGCGGGATTCCGGGAGACCCTGTCCGTCGCCCTGTTCGAGGGCGGGGGTCGGCACGTGGGCTTCCTGACAGTGCTGTTCCGGAGCGCGGATCCGCCGTCGCAGACTCTCCGGCGAAGACTCGCCCGACTCTTACCGAAGCTCGCGTCGGGCATCGACCCGGTCCGGTCCCTTGCAGCGTCGGCAGTCCTCGTCGGCGGAGCCGGCGCAGGTGTGGTCCTCCTCCCCGACCACGGCGTCGCCTCCCTTCCGGGGCTCTCCGCGGACGAGCTGCTCACGGCTGATTCGGCTCTGATCGACGCCGCGAGGGATGCCCTCGGCGAGGGGCGGAACTACGCCTCGTTCCTGTGGCCCCGCGGACGCCGGCAGTCGCCGGACGGCTACGTGCGGGTGACGGTGCTGGCCTGCGGGAGAGAACTGGCCGCAGTGATCCGCGGAGTCGTCGTGCTCTCTCCCGCGACGCGCCTGCGGGGCCTGACACCGCGGGAGCTCGAGGTGCTGGGCCACGTGATCGAGGGGTGCTCCAATCTCGAGATCGCCCGGGCGCTGGGAGTCGCTCCCCGCACGGTCGCCGCTCATCTCGAGCACATCCTGGTCAAGCTGGACGCCACGTCGCGCACGCTCGCGGCCGTCCGCGCCGAGCGCGCCGGCCTCTACGTCCCCCTCGCGCGTGCCCGGCCCGGATGAGCTCCGCGCGGAGCATCACTGGACTGCGCGACCGGACGACGAACCACCGATCGGAAAGGAACCGTCATGTCCCACCTGTCCGTCAAGGCCGGTGTCGCCGCACTCGTCGGCGCAGCCGTCGCGGCGATCGCCGCGCTCCTCGGTGTCCCCGATCTGTCGCCTCTGCTCGGCTGGGCGATCGCCGCCGCGGTGTTCCTCGTCTGGTCCTGGTCGACGGCGTGGCCGGCCGACCCGGACCGCACCCGCGACCTCGCCCGCCACGAGGACCGGTCCCGGAAGCTGGTCGACTCGCTCATCATCGCCGCCACCTTCCTCAGCCTCGTCCTCGTGGTCATCGCGCTGATCCGCAGTCAGCAGAAGGACCCCGTCGGATCCGCGGCCGCGATCCTCGCGGTCGTCGGGGTCGTCGCGGCCTGGGCGCTCATCAACACCGTCTACGCCTTCAAATACGCGCGCATGTACTACCTCGACGACCGCCACCGCTTCGACTTCGACCAGGACGAGGACCCGTCCTACAGCGACTTCGCCTACACGGCCTTCTCGATCGGCATGGCGTACAGCGCCGACAGCATCACCCGCTCCTCCACCCCCTCACGCCGCATCGCCCTGGCCCACGCTCTGCTGTCCTACTTCTTCGGCACCTTCGTGGTGGCCGTCGCCATCAACCTGATCACCGGCCTCACCCAGGGAGGGTGAGGAGCGCGGCACATCGTCCGCCTCGGGGCCGCCTCCGCGAACCTCGTCGGACGCGAGTTCATGTCGTCTCAGCAGGATGCTCGGAGGGAGATACCGAGTCCGACGGGGTTCGGGACTCTTCTCGGGTGCTCATCACTCTCGGCTGCACACCCTGGGTGAGGTGAGTGTGAGCGGTGTCTTCGGAGGCGATCGTCCAGGCGAGCCTCGTCTGCACCCGAGCGCCGCCTCACGCCGATGATTCGCGCGGCACCAGCCGCACCGGCATCCGACGGACGCCCGGTGTCGCTCCGCCGCGGATCGCGTGCGACAGCTCCTCCGCTGCGGCACGCCCCAGCGTCTCGAGCTGCATGTCGATGCTCGACAGCGGCGGCCGCGCGGCCTCGACGAGCAGGTCCCAGTTGTCGAATCCCACGACCGCGACGTCCCGCGGCACCCGTCGCCCGCTCTCGCGCAGGTGGTCGAGGGCGCCGCGCGCGATCTGGTCGCTCGCGCAGATGATCGCGTCGAGGTCCGGGTGCGCGTTCACGAGCTCCTCCGCGCACTGCCGCCCCCAGCTCTCGGACCACTGGCCGTAGAGCACGTCGCCGCCGACGAGCGTCAGACCCGCCGCCGTCAGCGCCTGCTGCACGCCGGCCGCGCGGTCGCGGGCGGCCGCGTAGCTGGGTTCGCCGTTGATGAGGGCGATGCGGCGGCGGCCGCGGTCGAGCAGGTGTCCCGCGGCGAGGACGCCGGCCTGCGCGTTGTCGGGCGTGAAGGACGAGTCGGCGGGATCCTCCGAGGGGGCGTAGGCGTAGACCACCGGCACGGGGATCGTGCTCGTGATCGACGGGCGCGAGTTCGTGGTGCGACCCAGGATCACGATGCCGTCGACGCGCTTGGCGAGCAGGTTCTTGATGTGGTGCTGCTCGCGGATGGAGTCGCCGCGGGCGTCGCAGAGCAGGACCGAGGTGGAGCCGGCGCCGAAGGCGTCCTCGGCGCCGAGAAGGACCGGCAGCACGAAGCGGTTGTCGAGGTCGCTGGTGAGCATGCCGATGGTGCCGGTGCGCGACGAGTTCAGGGCCTTCGCGAACGGGTTCGGGGTGAACGACAGCGAGGCGGCGGCGTCGAGGACGCGCTGGCGGGTCTCGGCGCGCACCTGGTCGCGGTTGTTCAGGGCCTTCGACGCCGTGGCGACCGAGACGCCGGCGACGCGGGCGACGTCGGTGAGGGTGATCGAGCCTGTGGGTTTGCGCGGGGTCACGGCGTCCTCCGATCGACGGCGCGGATGAGCGCTCCGCCCGATCCTCGCACGAGTGCGCGAAAAACCGAAAAGGCCGAAACGTAACGCGCTCTTGACGCCCGGCAGCGGCGTGCGTAGGTTCATCCCGCAGAAAGTAGTTTCGGTAACGCCGCGGAGGCGGACCGGAACCGACCCGTCAACGACGAAGGGAACATCCGTGAGGACGAGGAAGTACGCACGGGGCCTCAGCGCCGCCGTCGCGCTGGGAGCGGCGGCGGCCGCACTGACCGGCTGCGCCGGAGGATCCGGAGACGGCTCCAGCTCGGCCGCGGGAGGAACCTACACGTTCTGGGACCCGTACCCACAGTTCGACGAGAGCAGCGACTGGGCGAAGCTCATCGACGCCTGCGGGACGGAGGCGGGGGTGACCGTCGAGCGCACCGGCTACGACACCACCGACCTGACCAACAAGGCGCTGCTCGCAGGGCAGCAGGGCAACTCGCCCGACATCCTGCTCGTCGACAACCCCGTCGTCTCGACGCTGGCCGAGTCGGGGATCCTGACCACCACCGCCGAGAACGGGCTCGAGACCGGCGACATCGACGCGAACATCCTCGCGGCGGGGCAGACCGGCGGTGACACGTTCGGTGTGCCGATCGGGGCCAACACCCTCGCGCTCTACTACAACACGACCGTCCTGGCCGCGGCGGGCGTCGACATCGCCTCCGTCACCGACTGGGCGAGCCTGACCGACGCGCTGGCGAAGGTCACCGCCTCGGGCGGCAAGGGCATCACGTTCTCGGGCATCGGCACGGAGGAGGGGAGCTTCCAGTTCCTCCCGTGGTTCTGGGGATCGGGCGCCGAGCTCACCGAGCTCGACTCGCCCGAGGCCGTCCAGGCCGTCTCGCTCTGGGCCGACTGGGTCGAGAAGGGCTACGCGCCCAACTCCGTCATCGGCAACACGCAGACCACCAGCTGGCAGGAGTTCGAGACCGGCGAGTACGCGTTCGGCGAGAACGGCACCTGGCAGCTGGCCAACGCGAAGGCCTCCGGCATCGACTACGGGATCCTCACGATCCCCGCGATCGACGGCGGATCCGCTCCGGCGCCGACCGGCGGCGAGTTCCTCACCCTCCCGGTGCAGAGCGACGAGTCGCGCTACGAGACCACCGCGGCGATCGCCGAGTGCCTGACGTCGACCGACAACCTCGTCACGACCGACACCACGCTCTCGTACATCGCGCCGACCGCTGCCGCCCAGGAGGCGCAGGTCGCCGGGAACGCCGACCTCGAGCCGTGGGTCGAGGCGGTGCAGTCCGCCAAGGGCCGCACCTCGGACGATCTCGGCACGAAGTACCCGCAGATCTCGGAGCAGCTCTGGACGGCCGTGCAGAACGCGCTGAGCGGCTCGCAGTCGCCCGAGGACGCACTGAAGGCCGCGCAGGCCGCGGCCGAGTCCGCCACGAAGTAGCCGGATGAGCCGGGTCGGTGCCGCGCGCACCGACCCGGCCGTCAGAGGGAAGAGACCATGACCACCACCACCGAGACCGCCCGGCTGCTGCAGCGCGCAGGCGAGCGGAGGGACGCCGCCCCGGCGATCGTCGCTCCGCCCCGGCGCCGCACGCGCCTCGAGGGCAGCCAGCTGATCGCCTGGGCGTTCCTCGCTCCGCTGGTCGTCTACCTGCTCGTCTTCTACGCGTTCCCGCTCTACCGCAATCTCGAGCTGAGCCTGAAGGACTACACGGTCCGCTCGTTCGTGCAGGGGGATGCGGCGTTCATCTGGTTCGACAACTACATCCAGGTGTTCCAGGACGCGACCTTCGGGCCGGCGCTCCTGCACACGGCCGTCTTCACGGTCGTGTCGATCGCGTTCCAGTTCTCGATCGGGCTCGCGCTGGCGGTCTTCTTCTACCGGACCTTCCCGCTCTCCTCGACGCTGCGGGCGCTGTTCCTGGTGCCGTGGCTCCTCCCGCTGATCGTGTCGGCGTCGACCTGGTCGTGGATGCTGAACAGCGAATCCGGGATCGTCAACGCGTTCCTGCAGACGTTCGGCATCGGGCAGATCAACTGGCTCACGTCGCCGTCGACCTCGCTGATCGCGGTGCTGATCGCCAACATCTGGATCGGCATCCCGTTCAACCTCGTGATCCTCTACTCCGGTCTGCAGAACATCTCGCAGGACCTCTACGAGGCGGCCTCGCTCGACGGCGCCACCGGCGCCCAGCAGTTCTGGCGCATCACGCTGCCGCTGCTGCGACCGGTCTCGGCGATCACGATCCTGCTCGGCCTCGTCTACACGCTGAAGGTGTTCGACATCATCTGGATCATGACGAAGGGCGGCCCGGCCGACTCGTCCACCACGCTCGCGACCTGGACCTACCAGCTCGGCTTCGGCTCGATGCTGCCCGACTTCGGACCCGCGGCGGCGGTCGGCAACCTGCTGATCCTCCTGGCCCTCGCGTTCGGCGTCGTCTACATCCGGATGCAGCGGAAGCAGGCCCAGTCGTGACCGCGCGCAGGCCCTGGTGGCTGACGGCGGTCGGCGTCCTGCTCACCGGGATCATGCTGTTCCCCGTCTACTGGATGGTGAACGTCTCGCTCACTCCGACCGGCTCGATGCGCAAGGATCCGCCGGACTGGTTCCCGCTCTCGCCCACCTTCACCGGCTACGAGGCGGTGCTGCGCGAGCAGCTGCCGTTCCTGGGCACCAGCCTGATCGTGGGGATCGGGACGGTCCTGCTCACCGTCGTCATCGCCGCTCCGGCCGCGTACTCGCTGGCGAAGCTGCGGCCGCGCGGAGGCAACGGGGTCTCGTTCGTGCTGCTGATCGCGCAGATGATCCCGGCGATCATCATGGCGATGGGCTTCTACGCCATCTACCTCAACCTCGGGCTCCTCAACTCGGTGGCCGGGCTGATCGTCGCCGACTCCACCATCGCGGTGCCGTTCGGCGTGCTGATCTTCACCGCGTTCATGTCGGGGATCCCCGACGAGCTGACCCAGGCGGCGCGGATGGACGGCGCGAGCGCCTGGCGCACCTTCACGTCCGTGATCATGCCGATCAGCCGCAACTCCGTCGTCACCGTCTCGCTCTTCGCGTTCCTCTGGGCGTGGTCCGACTTCGTCTTCGCCTCGACGCTCGACAGCGGAGGGGACCTGCAGCCGATCACGCTCGGCATCTACCGCTACATCGGCAACAACAACCAGGAGTGGAACTCGATCATGGCGACCGCCGTCGTCGCCTCCCTCCCCGCCGCCGTGCTCCTCGTCGTCGCCCAGCGCTACGTCTCCGCAGGAGTCACCGCCGGCGCCGTCAAGGACTGACCGTTCCACCTAGGAGAACTCCGTGACCACGACCTTCCCTGCGACCACCACCGCCCTCGGCGGGCCGGTCGCACCCGGCTCCGGTCGGCTGCGCCCGCTCGGGCAGCACGAGATCCGCCTGACCGGCGGTTTCTGGAAGCAGTACCAGGATCTCGGCGCGCAGGCCGTGATCGGCCACTGCCTCTCGTGGATCGAGCGCGTGGGCTGGGCCGGCAACTTCGACCGCGCGGCTGACGGCACCCTCTCGGACGCCTCCGGGAACCGCCACGCCGGCATCGAGTTCGTCGACTCGGAGGTCTACAAGCTGCTCGAGGCGATGGCCTGGGAGCTGGGCCGCTCGGACGACGCGGCGCTCGCCTCCTCCTACGACGCCCTCGTCGCCCGGGTCGCCGCGGCGCAGGAGGAGGACGGCTACCTCCACACGAGCTTCGGCCGCGAGGGCCAGCCCGCCCGGTACTCGAACCTGGAGTGGGGGCACGAGCTGTACTCGTTCGGGCACCTGATCCAGGCGGCAGTCGCGCGGCTGCGCACGGGGCACGACGACCTTCTGCCCGCGGTGGCGCGGCGGCTGGCCGAGCACGTCTGGCGGGAGTTCGGATCCGGCGGACGCGTCGCGGTCTGCGGGCACCCCGAGATCGAGCCGGCGCTCGCCGAGTTCGCCCGCGCGACGGGGGACGGCCGCTGGCTCGAGCTCGCCCGCCTCTTCGTCGAGCGCCGCGGCACGGGCACCCTCGGCGCCGTGCAGTTCGGGCCGGAGTACTTCCAGGACGACGTCCCCGTCCGCGAGGCGGACGTGCTGCGCGGCCACGCGGTCCGCGCGCTGTACCTCGCCTCCGGAGCCCTCGACGTGGCGGTCGAGACCGGCGACGCCGAGCTCGAGGACGCCGTGCGGCGCCAGTGGTCGAGCACCGTCGCGCGGCGCACGTACATCACCGGCGGCATGGGCTCGCACCACCAGGACGAGGCGTTCGGAGCCGACTACGAGCTGCCCTCGGACCGCGCCTACGCCGAGACCTGCGCGGCCATCGCCTCCGACATGCTCAGCTGGCGGCTGCTGCTGCGCTCGGGCGACACCGCCTACGCCGACCTGATCGAGCGGACCCTGCTGAACGCGGTGCTTCCGGCGACCCGCGCCGACGGCCGCGCCTTCTTCTACACGAACACCCTGCAGCAGCGGGTCGACGGAGTGGAGCCCGACGAGTCCGTCGAGACCGACCGGGCGCAGTCGAGCCTGCGGGCGCCCTGGTTCTGGGTGTCCTGCTGCCCGACGAACACGGCGCGGACGCTCGCGAGCGTCGAGCTGGGCTTCGCGACGGCCGACGACGACGGCGTGCAGCTGCACCAGTACGGCGCGTACCGGATCGAGACCGACGGCATCGCCCTGCAGGTCGAGACCGAGTACCCCGCCGACGGAGAGATCGCGGTGCGCATCGAGCAGGACGCGGAGTTCTCGCTCACCCTGCGCATCCCCCCGTGGGCGCGCGGCTCGGCGCTGCTCGACGGGTCTCCGGTCGAGGAGTCGCGCGACACCGTGACCATGCGGCGCGCCTTCCGCGCCGGCGAGGTCGTGCGGCTGTCGCTCCCGATGACCGCGCGATTCGTGACGCCCCACCCGCGCATCGACGCCGTTCGCGGGCAGGTCGCGCTCGAGCGCGGACCCTTCGTGCTGGCGGTCGAGTCGATCGACCTGCCCGACGGGCTCGACACGGAGCACATCGCGATCGACCGCTCGGTGGAGCCGGTGCCGACGCCCGGAGGCGGCGCGCGCGCGGCGATCGCGGCGGTCAGCGCGCAGGAGGAGGAGTGGGCGTACGGGACTGCGGCCGCCTCCGTCGAGCGGCGCGTCGACGTCGAGTTCCGGCCGTACTACACCTGGGCGAACCGCGGGCCGTCGACGATGCGCATCTGGACTCCCGCGCTCTGAGGGCGTAGGACTGTGGTGCCCGTCGGGGCGCGGATCTTCGGGTGATCCGCGCCCCGGCGGGTTCTCGCGATGCGGGCGGGTCTCTGAGGAGAAGTCTCACCAGGCGTATGGCCGCCTGCTTGCTGATCGAGTAGCCCGCGCAGCGGGCGTGTCGAGATCCACCCTCTCCAGAAGACGTGATCATGGTCCCGATCTGCTGAACCCCGACGGTCTCGATACGCCCCTCCGGGGCTACTCGACCAGCGAGCTCTGCTGATCGAGTAGCCCTCGGAGAGGGCGTATCGAGATCCGCGTGTCCGGGCGGTGGTGGGTCGCGACTCAGTGCTGAGCCGGGCGGCGCCCGCCTACTGCGAGAGCCGCAGGTCGAGGCGGTCGAGGAGGGTCTCGAGGGAGATCTCGAACTCCTCCGTGCTGCGGTCCTCGCTGAGCAGGGTGCGCAGGCGCCGGACCTCGGGCGCGGAGTCGAGGGAGAGGTTGCCGTCGCGCTGCGGGATGTCGGCGTCGCCCTCGTCGAGAGGGAGGTCCGTCGGAGACGTCTCCGCGCCGAGGACCGCGGACTGCAGGAGCAGCTGGCCGAGCAGGAAGCTGCTGAAGGACCGGTAGGCGCCGACGGCCTGCTCGTCGGTGAAGCCGTTGGCCGTCAGGGTCGTGAGGAACGTGTTGACGACTTCGATGCTGCGCAGCGGCGGGCGCAGCCAGGGCGCGGCCGGGTGCCGGGTCGCGACGAGGGGGAACGCCTTCGGATGGTCGGTCGCGATGCGGCGCACCGCGTGGGCGGCGGTCTGCAGGAACTCCTGCCAGTGCTGGCCGTCCGCCTCGGCGAGAGCCGCGGTGAGGTCCTTCATCAGCACGGCGATGACGCCCTCGAGGAGGTCCTCCTTGCCGTGCACGTAGCGGTAGAGCGACATCGCCTCGACGCCCAGCTCTTGCGCGAGCGAGCGCATCGAGAGGGCCTCGGCTCCCGATCGGTCGATGTGGGCGAGGGCGGTGTCGATGATCAGGTCGCGGCTGAGCCGCGGCGCGGAGGAGCCGGACTTGCCTGTTCGTTCGCGGTCGGTCACGGAAGACACCTCTCTGCGGCGCTCGTCCCGGCCCGGCTACCAGGTGCGGGGTGAACACGCAAGCTCCTCCACCCTACTGATGCTTACACCGTAAGGTTCACCAGTGGCTTACACCGTAAGTCCGTTCCCAGCGGAGTGACTGCAGGGGCTCGCTCTGCGGCCGGTCCTGTCTCTCCGGAGGAATCGGAGAGCGCTCCGGCACGGACGCGCCTCCGGTCCGCTCGTCCATCCGTCACCGCTATCCGGGCCAGTGCCCGGCGAAAGAGAGTGCATCATGATCGACAGCAGCACCGTCACCGACCTGATCGGCGCCGATGTCCACGGCACCGACGACGCGAAGATCGGCACCGTCGGCCAGGTCTACGTCGACAACGACAGCCAGCAGCCCACCTGGGTCACCATCCGCACCGGCCTCTTCGGCTCCTCGGAGTCGTTCGCGCCGCTGAGCGACGCCTCGTTCGACGGCGGAGTGGTCCGCGTCGCCTACGAGAAGTCGTTCGTGAAGGACGCGCCGCGCATCGAGGACGACGGCGCGCTCACCGCCGACGACGAGCAGGCCCTGTACTCGTACTACGGGGTCGGCGGCACCCGCGCCGAGAGCCCCCTCTACGACCAGGACGCCGACCGCGGCACGACCACGGACTTCGTGACCGAGGGCCACGGCTCGGGTCAGGGCACCGAGGGCCACGACACCTCCGGCCCCACGACCGACGACGCCATGACGCGCTCCGAGGAGCGCCTGCGCGTGGGCACCGAGACGGTCGAGGCCGGCCGCGCCCGCCTGCGCAAGCACATCGTCACCGAGCAGGTCACCCGCACCGTCCCCGTCAGCCACGACGAGGTCACCCTCACGCGCGAGCCGATCACCGAGGCCAACGCCGGCGACGCCCTCGCGGGCCCCGACCTCAGCGAGGAGGAGCACGAGGTGATCCTCACGGAGGAGCGCGTCGTCACCGCCAAGGAGACCGTCCCCGTCGAGCGCGTCAGCCTCGGCACCGAGACCGTCACCGAGCAGCAGCGCGTGGACGAGGAGGTCTCGCACGAGGAGATCGAGCTCGTCGACCCGACCACGACGCGCACCACGACCACTGACGAGACCGGCACCCGCTAGTCGCGCACCGGTGCGGCCGACCCGATCGGCCGCACCGTCCCTTCCCCGTCCCTTCCCCGCCCGAAAGGCTCCCCATGGACTTCCCCGCCGCACTGCAGAACGGCCTGGCCGCGGTCATCGCGTTCGTCCCGCTCGCGCTGCTCTTCCTGCTCATCCTCATCGTCGGCCTCATCGTCGCCAAGCTCATCGAGAAGGGCCTCTCGCGCTTGCTGACGAAGGTCGGCTTCGACCGCGCCGTCGAGCGCGGCGGCATCAAGAAGGCGCTCGCGAACTCGAAGCTCGACGCCTCCGACATCGTGTCGAAGATCATCTACTACACGCTCGTGCTGTTCGTGCTCCAGTTCGCGTTCGGTGTCTTCGGCCCGAACCCGGTCAGCGATCTGCTCCAGGGCATCATCGGCTTCCTGCCCAAGATCATCGTCGCGATCATCATCATCGTGATCGCCGCCGCGATCGCCGCGGGTGCCAAGGGGCTCATCCAGAACACCCTGGGCGGACTTTCCTACGGCAAGCTCCTCGGCAACATCGTCGCGATCTTCATCCTGTTCCTCGGAGCCACCGCGGCCCTGAACCAGATCGAGGTCGCCACGACCGTCACCACGCCGATCCTCATCGCCGTGCTCGCGATCATCGCCGGCGTCATCATCGTCGGTGCCGGCGGCGGCCTCATCAAGCCGATGCAGCAGCGCTGGGAGGCGATCCTCACCAAGGCCGAGGCCGAGGCGCCGAAGATCCAGCAGGAGGCGAAGAACGCTCCGTCCGTGACGGAGCAGGCCTCGCGCGCGGCCGAGGCCGCGAAGCAGCAGACCGGTCAGAAGACCAGCGCGCGCCGCGCGGTCTGACCCGAGCAGCACTCCTCCGGCCGGTCCCGCTCCTCGGAGTGGGGCCGGCCGTTCCCTTCTTCCCCGGCGCTCCCGTCGCCGGCCCGCTCCTCGCATCGCATCGGAGAGACCATGCATCCCTGTTCCCGGCTCCTCGCATGAGCGCGTCGCCCGAGACCCCTCCGTCCGTCGTTCTGCACGAGGAGCGACTCGTCGTCTCGACGCGGCGGTTCGCCACCGAGCGCGTCCGGCTCGAGCGCGTCGTCGTCACCGAGCAGCGGACGATCACCGTCGACGTCCGCCGCGAGGAGATCCGGCTCGTGCGAGAGCCGCTGCCCGGCGACGATCCGCTGCCGGGTGACGGAGCCGCCGCGCCTGTCGAGCCGGTCGTCGTGATCCTGCACGAGGAGCGGATCGGGATCACCAGGACCGTCGTGCCGGTCGAGCGGGTGACGCTCCGGGTGGCCTCGGTCGCGGGCGAGCGGGACGTGACCGCGGAGCTGCGGCGCGAGGTGGTGGACGTGGACCGGACGGACATCTGAGGGGTCGGTCCTCGGCGGACGCGGGTCTCGATACGCCCCGGCGGGGCTGCTCGACCAGCAAGGGGTTCGGGAGGTGCTTGCGGGGTGGGGCGGCGCCCTCTGCTGATCGCGTAGCCCGAGGAGCGGGCGTATCGAGATCCGCCGACGCCGAGCGCAGCGCGCATGGGACCCTGATCCGACACGACGGAGGGGGCGCACCGTGGGCGCGATGGACGATCTGATCGGCCCGGAGGTCGTCGAGCGGCTGGCCGCGTCGATCCGGGCGGTGGGTCCGGAGGAGCTGCCGGCGCTCGCCGCGGTGAGCGACTTGCTGGACGGCCTCCGGCTCCGGCAGCGCGTGGACCTCGTGCGCGACGCGCTGCTGAGCGACCTGCCCGCAGGGTTCCCGGCCGTCGAGAGCCTCGTCCTCGACCTCGTCGAGCAGCCGCTCCTCGAGGGCTGGATGATCTGGCCGGTCACCGAGCTCGTCACCGTCCGCGCTCTCGAGAGCGGATCCGCCGAGCACTTCGACGCGGCGCTCGCACTGCTCGCCCGGCTCACCGTCGGCCTGACCGGCGAGTTCGCGATCCGCGACCTGCTGATCGCGCGTCCGGAGCGGGCGCTCGCCGTGATGCTGACCTGGACGGATCACGAGAACGAGCACGTGCGGCGGCTCGCCACCGAGGGCTCGCGCGCCTTCCTGCCCTGGGCGAAGCGCGTGCCGTGGCTGCTCGCGAACCCGCGCGCGACGCGGGGGGTCCTCGACGCCTCCTATCGGGACGAGTCCGAGTACGTGCGCCGCTCGACGGCCAACCACCTCAACGACCTCAGTCGCGTCGATCCGGAGATCGTGATCGAGACGGCTGCGGGCTGGTCGGCGGACCCGGACGCGAACACGCCGCGGGTGGTGCGCCACGCACTCAGGACCCTGCTGAAGAAGGGCCATCCGGAAGCGCTCGTCCTCGCCGGCTTCGACGGCGGACTGCTGCGGGTCGGCCGCCCGAGTCTCTCCGTCGACGCGGTGCCCTGGGGCGGCTCCGTCCAGATCTCCGCCGAGATCGTCAACGAGGGCGGGACGGAGGCGACGGTCGTCATCGACTACTCGATCGGCTTTCAACGGGCCGACGGCTCCGTCCGGCCCAAGACCTTCCGGCTCGCGACCCGGCGCCTCGCTGCGGGCGAGAGGACGACCGTGACCCGGACGCACTCGTTCCGCGAGATCACGACGCGGCGGTACTACCCGGGCGCCCACTCCGTCACCGTGCAGGCGAACGGGGTGGTGTCGACGCCGGTCGACTTCGTGCTGGAGCGCTGACGGCACGGCGCCGCCCTACGGCACAGCGCCCCTCACGACGCAGCGCCGCCCGGGAGGAACGGCCTCCCGAGCGGCGCTGCGTGCGGTGCGGAGTGCTACGCGTCGGTGCGCGAGTCGACGTCCTTCGCGGTCTCGATCGGCTCGCCCTCGACGCTCGCGCGGTCGGACTTGCCCCGGTCGCCGCGGGTCTTGAGCAGGCTCGCGATCGTGGCGACGGCGATCGTCGCTCCGATGAAGGTGAGCGAGAACCAGATCGGGATCTCGGGCACCCACAGCAGCGGCTCGCCGCCGTTGATGAAGGGCACCTCGTTGACGTGCAGGGCGTGGAACACGAGCTTCACGGCGATGAACGCGAGGATCACGGCGAGGCCCTGGCTGAGGTAGACGAGGCGCTCGAGCAGTCCGCCGATGAGGAAGAACAGCTGGCGCAGACCCATCAGCGCGAAGGCGTTCGCGGTGAACACGATGTAGGCCTCGCTGGTCAGGCCGTAGATCGCGGGGATCGAGTCGAGCGCGAAGACGAGGTCGATGAAGCCGATCGCGACGATCGTCAGCAGCATCGGAGTGACGAAGCGCTTGCCGTCCTTCTTCACGGTCAGCTTGTCGCCGTGGTACTCGTCCGTGACGGGGAGGATGCGGCGCACCAGGCGCATGAAGGCGTTGTTCGACGGGTCGCCGTGGTCGCCCTTGATCTGCTGGTAGGCGAGGACGAAGAGCAGGGCGCCGAACAGGTAGAAGACCCACGAGAAGTTCTCGATCAGCGCCGCACCGACGGCGATGAAGGCTCCGCGCATGATCAGCGCGATGACGATGCCGATCATCAGCACCTTCTGCTGGTACTTCTTCGGCACCGCGAAGCCGCTCATGATGATGAGGAAGATGAAGAGGTTGTCGAGCGACAGCGCCTTCTCGGTCAGGTAGCCGGCGAAGTACTCGCCGCCGTAGCGCCAGTCGGCGACGACGCCGATACCGACGCCGAACAGCAGCGCGAGGCCGATGTAGAAGGCCGACCAGCGGGCGGATTCGCCGATGGTCGGTTCGTGGGGCTTCCTCACGTGGACGAAGAACTCGTAGACGAAGAAGGCGATCGTCACGGCGATCGTGATCAGCCAGACGGCGGGGGTGACCTGCACGGCGTACTCCAAGGGGTGGGTGGTCGGGATGACACCAAGGTCTCCTCCACTCCGCCGCGGACCTGAGGTCTTCGCGGGCGGAGCCGATGGCCCGGGATGCTCTGTCGCATCCGTAATGACGGGCTCACCGCAGACGGGAGTACTCCCCTTGCTGGGGTCAACTGTAGCGAAGGGCGCGGCGCGCCAACCTGGGAAGGGTCTGCGGTGGAGCCGCCGAGAAGCTGGGCGGGGGTGCGCGGCGGGAGGCAGCGATGCCTCGACCGTCGGCGTCCGAGCCCACGTCGTGTTCCGCGTCAGCCTCTGCAGATCAACTGTTCAGTTCTAAACTGAACAGGGAGGTGTCCGATGCTGCGAAGAACCCGTTTGCGCTTGGGCCTGGGCGTCCGCGATCTCGCACGCAGAGCCGGAGTCGCGCCGAGCGCGGTCACCCAGTGGGAGCAGTCGGAGGCGCGAGGAGTTCTCCGACGATCCACTCTGGAGCGCGCGCTCGGGGCCATGGGGACGTCGATCGAGGCCGAGGACATCGCGCTCCACTCGTCGACCCCTCTGGATCGCCGCGAGGATCGTGTCGCGCTCGAACTCCATCGGGCGGTGGCCCGTCAGCTGGTCGACCGTCCCGACGACGTCCTCGATCGCGTCCCGGAGAACGTCCGGCGGATGCGGTCGCGCGTTCGCGGCGGCGCCGTCGCGCTCCTCGAGGTCTGGAGCGACCTGGCCGCGCAGCGCGAGATCGGCCGCCTGGTCGACGTGATGCTCTCCCCCTCCCTCCGCGCGATCGAGATGCGCCAGATCTCGCCGTTCGCCGGGGTGCTCAGCGAGGAGGAACGCGCACGGGCGATCGCGCGCGCCGCGCGATGAGAAGAGAAGAGCGGGAACTCGCGATCGCGACGGCGGCTTCCATCGTTCAGCAGGATCGGGTCCTCGTGATCGGATCGCAGGCGATCCTCGGCAGCTACTCCGAGGACGTCCTTCCGGAGCGCGCGACGATGTCCCGCGAGGCCGACATCGCTCCGCTCGAGGACGATGCGCAGGAGTCGCTGGCGACGCGGATCGATGTCCTCGCGGGCGAATGGTCCCCGTTCGACGACGAGCACGGCTTCTACATCCAGGGCGTCAGCGTGCGCACCGCGTACCTGCCAGAAGGATGGGCGGAACGCGTCGTCCGGGTCGAGGTCGAGAGCGGCTCGACCGGTCTCTGCCTCGACCCGCACGACCTGTGCGCGGCCAAGCTCGGACGCAATGACATCAAGGACAAGGAGTTCGTCCACGAGCTGATCACCGCCGGACTGATCGATCCCGCCGAACTGCGCACACGCTTCGAGGCGATAGCGGATCAGCGGCTCGAGGGGGCCCGGAGGGTCGCGGTGCGCTCGTTCCTGCGGAGCTACGTCGACGGCCGTACCGTGGGCGAACGCGAGGATCGGGCATGATGTCCTCCCCAGCGGAGATCCGCAGCAGACTCGAGGGGGCTGCGGCGTCGCAGCGGCTCGTCCGGCTCGAGCGCGTCTCACGGCCCGGGCAGTCGATCGACGGCTTCGTCGTCGGCCTGGGTGCGAAGTGGGTGCTGCTCACGCGGATCATGGCGGGCGGCTACTTCGACGGAGTCACTGCCGTCCGGTTGCGCGAGATCTCACGGGTGCGGCGCGACCGGTCGTTCGAGGGCCGCTCCGCCTCCCTCCAGCCGGAGTGGCCGCCGCGGGCGCCGAGCGGAGTGGAGCCCTCGGATCTGGACACGACCGCCGGCATGCTCGCGGCGCTCCTGCGGCCGGGAGTGCTCACGGGCATCGAACGCGACCGGAGGCACGACTCCCTCTGGGTGGGCGTGCCGAACGAGCTCGTCGGCCGCTGGTTCTACCTCTCGGAGGTCCGGCCGGACGGGACCTGGCACGAGCGACCACTCGGCTACCGGTTCGGGACGATCACGGTCGTGACCGTCGACGACCATTACCTCCGGGGTCTGGCTCTCGTCGCGGGGCAGCCGCCGGTCGAGGAGCTGCCGCACCACTGGACGGCCCGCGCGCGGACGCAGGTGGGGTCGGACGCTCAGTCGTGACGACGGGGCCGTCGCCGAATTCGGTAGACGCCGAGACCTGCGAACGCCAGGGCGACCACCAGGCCGCCGACGGCGAATCCGGTGTTCGGGATCGCGAAGCCCCAGATGCTAATGCCCGCCCAGAGCGCGGCGATGACGAAGGCGGCCGTCGGGGTCGTCGTGGGGCGCATCCGCCCACGATACGCGTGCCGGCCGGTCAGCGCGGGTAGGTCCTCAGGGGCACCGGCGGCAGGGCGGCCAGCTCGGGGGAGACGAAGCCGACGACGTCGGAGTAGTGGTCGACTCCGTCCTGGCGGAGGAACGACCAGCACTTGAGGGATCGCGGGCGCTTCGCCAGGGGCAGCGGCGTCGCCTCGACGACGATCAGTCCGCGGTCCTGGAGGAGGATGCGGGCGGTGAGCTTCTCGGCTCGGCCGTCGACCGTCCACAGGCCGACCGCGTGCAGGCGGCCCTCGCGGCTGTCGACTCCGAGGGACATCACGGAGCTGTAGTCGTCGGAGGCGGCGCCCATGCCGATCTGGAAGTCGCCCGCGGCACCGTCGAGCACGAACGCGACGTCGAGGCCCGGGCGGTGCCGGATGGAGTACGTCGAGACCAGTCGGCCGCGGCCGAACGACTCGGTCCGGCTCTGCGCCGCGCGGACGTGATCCTCGGCCTGCCTGCGCTCCACGCCGTCCTCCTCCGCTCTGAGCACGGCGGTAGCGGCGCTGCCCCCGACCCTAGTGGGCGGTGCGAGCGCGGCGACGGGCGTCGGCCGCTGTCCGAGGCCGGGCCGACCAGCGGCCGGGAGTCGGCGACCCGACGCCCGGTACGGTGGAACGGTTCCGAGCACCACCCCGCACCGACGAAGGAGCCCCCATGCCCACCACTGTGAGCGGCGTCATCGCCCGATCGAAGGGCGCTCCCGTGGAGCTCGTCGACATCGTGATCCCCGACCCCGGGCCCGGCGAGGCCGTCGTCGACATCGAGACGTGCGGCGTCTGCCACACCGACTACCACTACCGCGAGGGCGGGATCAGCGACGACTTCCCGTTCCTGCTCGGCCACGAGGCCGCGGGCCGGGTCAGCGCGATCGGCGAGGGAGTGACGCACGTCGCCGTCGGCGACTTCGTCGTGCTCAACTGGCGCGCTGTCTGCGGCGAGTGCCGGGCGTGCGTGCGCGCGGAGCCCTGGTACTGCTTCAACACCTTCAACGCCACCCAGAAGATGACCCTCGAGGACGGCACGGAGCTCAGCCCGGCGCTGGGCATCGGCGCCTTCGCCGAGAAGACGCTCGTGCACGCCAAGCAGTGCACGAAGGTCGATCCGTCGGCCGATCCGGCGGCGGTCGGGCTGCTGGGCTGCGGCATCATGGCGGGCCTGGGCGCCGCGATGAACACCGGGAACGTGACGCGCGGCGACTCCGTCGCGGTCATTGGCTGCGGAGGAGTCGGCACGGCAGCGGTCGTCGGCGCGAAGCTGGCCGGAGCGAGCACGATCATCGCGGTCGACCGCGACCCCAAGAAGCTGGTCGCCGCGCAGAAGCTCGGCGCGACCCACGTCATCGATTCGAGTGGACTCGACGAGGCGGGAGTCGTCGCGGCCGTGCAGGAGTTGACGGACACGTTCGGCGCCGACGTCGTGATCGACGCGGTCGGCCGTCCCGAGACCTGGCGCCAGGCCTTCTACGCCCGCGACCTCGCCGGCACCGTCGTGCTCGTCGGGGTGCCGACGCCCGAGATGATCCTCGAGATCCCCCTCCTCGACGTCTTCGGCCGCGGCGGATCGCTGAAGTCGAGCTGGTACGGCGACTGCCTGCCCGAGCGCGACTTCCCGATGCTGACCGACCTCTACCTGCAGGGCCGACTGCCGCTGGACGAGTTCGTGAGCGAGCGGATCGGCATCCGCGACATCGAGCAGGCCTTCGCGACGATGGCCGGCGGCGACGTGCTGCGCTCGGTGGTGGTGCTCTGATGGGCGCGCGGATCGACCACCTCGTCACCAGCGGCACGTTCAGCCTCGACGGCGGCACCTGGGACGTCGACAACAACGTCTGGATCGTCGGCGACGACTCCGAGTGCGTCGTCATCGACGCCGCGCACGACGCCGACGCGATCCTGGCGGCGGTCGGCGACCGGACCCTCGTGGCCGTGCTGCTGACCCATGCCCACGACGACCACATCGACGCGGTGGCGGGCGTGCGCGAGGCGACGGGCGCGCCCGTGCTGCTGCACGACTCCGACCGCATGCTCTGGGACGTGGTGCACCCCGACAGTGCGCCGAGCGCGGCGCTCGTCGACGGCCAGCGGATCGCCGTGGCCGGCCTCGAGCTCGAGGTGCGGCACACGCCCGGCCACTCGCCCGGAGCGGTCTGCTTCGTCGCCGAGGAGCTCGGCACGGTCTTCACGGGCGACACCCTCTTCCAGGGCGGGCCGGGCGCGACCGGCCGCTCCTACAGCGACTTCCCGACGATCATCGAGTCGATCACCGACCGGCTGCTGACGCTGCCGGCGGAGACGGTCGTGCGCACCGGGCACGGCGACTCGACGACGATCGGGGCGGAGGCGCCGCACCGCGAGGAGTGGATCGCGCGCGGGCACTGAGGGCGGGGTGCCGGGGTCGGTCACAGGCCGAATCGCCTCAGAACCAAGGCTGAGAGGCCGATCGCGCGTGATCTGAGCTGATCCCTGCCTCTCAGCCTTACTTCTGCAGGCCTCGGCCGTCGGGCGGGCGCCGCGATCAGATCCAGCCGTGCTCGCGGGCCTCGATCACCGCGCGCTGGCGGGTGTCGACCTGCAGCTTGCGGAGGATCGACGACACGTGGTTGCGCACGGTGCCGTTCGAGAGGTGCAGCGCGGCTCCGATCTGCCCGATGGTCTCGCCGCGGGAGCCGGCGCTCAGCACGTCGAGCTCGCGGTCGGTGAGCGGGCTGCGCGTCGTGGCGAGGGCGTCGGCGGCGATCTCGGGATCGACGTAGCGGCGTCCGCTCGCGACGAGGCGGATGACCTGCGCGACGTCCTCGGCGCGGCGCGACTTGGGGAGGAAGCCTGCGACTCCGACGGCCAGCGCACGGCGCAGCACGCCGGGGCGGGCGTGGCGGGTCACGACCACGACGCGGGTGGCGGAGGAGTGGCGCAGTCGCTCCGCGGCCTCGATGCCGTCCATGCCCGGCATCTCGACGTCGAAGAGGCAGACGTCGGGCTCGAGGCGCAGCGCCTCGGCCACCGCCTCCTCGCCGTCGCGGCACTCGCCGACGATCTCGAGGTCGTCCTCGAGGCGGAGCAGCGCGGCGAGGGCGGTGCGGATCATGTCCTCGTCGTCGGCGAGGAGCACGCGGATCACCGCGCACCTCCGACGGGCAGGCGCGCCTCGAGCTCGAAGGTGCGCCGCGTCGGACGGGTGCGCAGGGTGCCGCCGGCGCGCTCGATCCGCTCGGTCATGCCGGCGATGCCGGCGCCCTGCTCGTCGGGCGCCTCCGGCTCGGCGGGGAGGTCGTTCTCGGCGTGGAACCGCCACTCGCCCTCGTCGCGGGCGAGCCGCAGGCGGGCGGACTCGCCTCCGCCGTGCTTGAGGATGTTGGTCGTGCTCTCGCGGACCACGGGGCCGAGCGCGTCGGCGGGCGCGAGGTCGGCGTCCGGGCCGATGTCGAGCTGCACACGCAGCCCGGCCGAGCGGAGGAGGTCGGCGGCGTTCTCGAGCTCGTCCGAGAGCAAGACGCTGCGGAAGCGGGTGGCGAGCTCGCGGGTGCCGGTGCGGGCGCCGTCGACGCTGCGCTGGGCGGCGCGGAGCTGATCGAGGGCTCCGTCGGGGTCGTCGCGGAGGAGGCGCTCGGCGAGCTCGAGCTGCAGGGCGATCACCTGCAGGTGGTGCCCCTGCAGGTCGTGGACGTCGCCCGCGAGGATCAGCCGCTCCTGCGCGGCCGCGAGGCGACCCTCCGCCGCCCGCGCGCGGTCGAGCTCGCGCACGATGTCCCACCACCAGAGCATGCTGACGATCGAGAACGGCAGGGCGGCGGCGAAGATCAGCATCATCGGCCAGAGGTCGGCCGCGGACAGCGGCCCGGCGCTCAGCCGCTCGTGCTCGAGCGCGGCAGACACCACGAGGACGACGGTGAGGAGCCCGGTGAGGCGACCGCGGACGCCCTGCGGCCACGGCAGGACGCCGACCAGGGCGAAGGCGAGGGAGAGTGCGGAGGTCACGCTGCCCGTGGCGACCCCGACGCCGGCCGCCGCTGCGACTCCGACGACGAGGACCGCCGACGGGCCGACGGGCGAGTCCTCCCGCGCCCGGCGGTAGCGCAGGATCAGCATCGCGAAGGCGGCGCACCAGACCACGGCGCTCCCGAAGTACGCGGCGACGCGCCACGGCTGCGGATCGCCGACGAGGATCGGCACGGACCAGACGAACAGCACGGCGAGGACGAACGAGCCCGCCGAGACGAGGGTGTACCACCAGGTGGCCGACACGCCGCGGCCGGACGGCGGGGCGTCGATCGTCTCGGGCGCAGTGCTCATGCCGCCCACAGTACGACCATGACGGATGTCACCCCTCGGGGGTGCGTTCCTCCCCTGCGGAGGTGACCCGGTGGCACTGCCGGGGCGCTCGCGACTGCGGTCGGATGGAGTCATCCCGAGAGACGGGAGGGCCGCCGACGCGGTCAGCAGAGCGGAGAGACGACATGTCGGACATCGCAGCCGACGCCATCCTCGGATTCCAGGACCTCCTCGCCCGGGTCCCCGACCTCGTGCAGCCCCTCGTGGTGGCGGCCGCCGGGGCCGTGCCGTTCATCGAGGGCGAGGGGGCGGCGACCATCGGGATCATCGGCGGCATCAACCCGGTGATCGCAGCGATCTCGGGTGCGGTGGGCAACTTCGTGTGCGTGGCGCTGCTGGTGCTGCTGGGCGCGGGGGTGCGCTCGGCCGTCACGAAGGGGCGGACGCGGAAGTCCTCCGCGCGGCGCGAGAAGTTCCAGCGCGCGTTCACCCGGTACGGGGTGCCCGGAGTGAGCCTGCTCGGGCCGCTGCTGCTGCCGACGCACTTCACGGCGGTGATGCTCGCGGGGGCCGGAGTGGCGAAGGGGCGCGTGCTGCTGTGGCAGGGCGTCGCGATCGTGCTCTGGACGACGGCGCTGACGGTGGTGGTGAGCCTCGCGGTGGGCGGGGCGGGGCTGGCCTGAGGACGCGTTCGGAACCGAGGTCGGGAGGGTGTGGCGAGGCCGTTCTGGGCCGTTCGCCGGCTCTGGCCCTCGGTTGCGGACGGGATCCGCGCGCCGGACCGTCGGAACGAAGGCTGTGAGGCCGGAATCGCGTGGAGTGCGCGATATCCGGCCTCTCAGCCTTACTTCTGCAGGCGCCGGCGCCGGGATCCGGCCCTCAGGCGCTCACGCCGCGACGCGGGCGTGCGCGTCGGCGAGCAGCTCCACCGAGCGCAGGCGCGCCGGCGTCGCGAGCGACGCGTGGGCGACGATGACCTCGTCGGCGTCGGCCGAGCGGGCGAATCCGGCCACGTAGTCCGCGACCTCCTCGCCGGTGCCGACTCCGGTGTAGTGGGTCATGCTCGCCACGTGCGCGCCGACCGGGGCGCTCAGGAGGCTGTCGAGCTCGTCGTCCGAGAACTGCTGGTCGAGCGGGATCTGGCCGCTCTGGCGCAGCAGCATCAGCAGGCGGGCCCGCTTCATCTCGGCGAACTGGCGCTCGGCGTCGGCGGTGGTGTCGGCCGCGATGGCGTTCACTCCGGCGATCACGTAGGGCGCGTCGAGCTGCTCCGACGGGCGGAAGCCGCGGCGGTACTCGGCGACGGCCTGGTGCAGCGCGTCGGGCGCGAAGTGCGAGGCGAAGGCGTAGGGGAGGCCCAGAGCCGCGGCGAGCTGGGCGCCGAAGAGCGAGGAGCCGAGGATGTAGAGGGGCACGCGGGTGCCGGCTCCGGGCGTCGCGCTGACGCCGGGGATCCGGGACTCGCCGGCCAGGAAGGCCTGCAGCTCGAGGACGTCCTGTGGGAAGCGCTCGGACGACTCCGGATCGCGGCGCAGCGCCCGGAACGTCGCCTGGTCGCTGCCCGGCGCGCGGCCCAGGCCCAAGTCGATGCGGTCGGGGTGCAGGGTCGCGAGGGTGCCGAACTGCTCGGCGATGGTCAGCGGGGAGTGGTTGGGCAGCATGACGCCGCCGGAGCCGAGGCGGATCGTCGAGGTCTGCGACGCGACGTGCGCGATGAGCACCGAGGTGGCGCTCGACGCGATCGAGGCCATGTTGTGGTGCTCGGCGTACCAGACCCGGCGGTACCCGCTGCGCTCGGCCTGCTGCGCCAGCGCCACCGAGGCGGCGAAGCTGTCGCGCGCGGTCTCTCCGGGGGCGATGGGGGCGAGGTCGAGGATCGAGAGGGGAACGGTCATGTCAGAGGGCAACGCGGGGGAGGCGGTCGGTGTTCCCGTCGACAGCGGTGAGTTCTCTGCGCAACGTCAGCCGTGAGGCACCCCTGACCGCTGACAGGCGACAGACCCCCCGCTCAGCTGATGTTCCGCAGCGCACCGCCGCTCGTCGGGGCCTTCCGCCCGCCCCGCGCTCCTGCTACGGTGCTCTGAACCGGTTCAGTAAACCGGTTCAGACTCGACGAGGAGGCGCACGATGGCGAGCAGGCCCACGATCCTCGACGTCGCCCGCGAGGCCGGGGTCAGCAAGGCGCTCGTCTCGTTCGCCCTGAACGATCGGCCCGGCGTCTCCGTCGGGACGCGCGAGCGGATCCTGCAGGTCGCCTCCGATCTGGGCTACCGGCCCAGCGTCACCGCCCGCTCCCTCTCGACCAGCGTCTCGTTCGCCGTCGGCCTCGTCGTCGCGCGCGACCCCGAGGTGATCGCCGCGGATCCGTTCTTCCCCTCCTTCATCTCGGGCGTCGAGCGCGTGCTCGCCGAGAACGGCCGGGTGCTCGTGCTGAGCGTCGTCGAGCCGGGCCCCGCGGAGGAGGCGGTCTACCGCACCCTCGCGGCCGACCGCCGCGTCGACGGCGTCTTCCTCACCGACCTGCGCGAGGGCGACTCCCGGTCCGCGCTGCTCGCCGAGCTCGGCCTGCCCGCCGTCACCCTCGGCCGCTACGACGGATCGGCGTCCCCGGCCGTCGTGATGGACGACGCGGCCGGCATCGCCGACGCGGTCGCCCACCTCGCCGCCCTCGGCCACGAGCGCATCGCCCACGTCGCCGGACCCGACCACCTGCTGCACTCGCAGCGGCGCCGCACCGCGTTCCTCCGCTCCTGCGCCGCCGCCGGCCTCGAGCCGGGCCCCGTCGTGGCCACCGACTTCAGCGCGGGCCAGGGCGCCCGGGCGATGGAGCAGCTGCTCGACCTCGCCGAACCGCCCACCGCGGTCGTCTGCGCGAACGACCCGATGGCCATCGCCGGCCTCGGTGTCGCGCACACCCGCGGGCTCCGGCTGCCCGACGACCTCTCGATCACCGGATTCGACGACTCCGAGATCGCCGCCCACGTCTACCCGTCGCTGACCTCCGCCCGCACGCGCCCCGCGCGCTGGGGAGAGGCGGCGGCCCGCACGCTCCTGGATCTCATCGAGACCGGGAGTGCCCCCGACGTCGACCTCGAACCCGCCGGGCTCGTCGTGCGCCACTCGACCGCTCCGCCGCGGCCGACCCACTGAGAGGCGCGCGCACCGCCGCGCGCGCCGAGCACAGGACAAGGAGAACACCATGAGCAGCTCGACGACGAGACGATGGCTCACCGGGATCGGCATCGCCTCACTGGCGACGATCGGCCTCACCGCCTGCAGTGGAGGAGGTGGAGGAGCCTCCACCGACCTCACCGCGACCGGTCCGATCACGATCTGGTACTCGAACAACGAGCAGGAGGTCGCCTGGGGCGAGGCGATGGTCGAGGCCTGGAACGCGGACAACCCGGACCAGGAGATCACCGGCCAGGAGATCCCCGCCGGCAAGAGCAGCGAGGAGGTCATCGGAGCCGCGATCACCGCCGGCAACGCGCCGTGCCTCGTCTTCAACACGGCCCCCAGCGCGGTCGGCCAGTTCGAGCGACAGGGCGGCCTCGTCGACCTGTCGGAGTTCGAGGACGGCGACGACTACATCGAGACCCGCAGCGGCGACCTCGCCGAGCAGTACCAGAACGCCGACGGCGACTACTTCCAGATGCCGTGGAAGAGCAACCCGGTCGTCATCTTTTACAACAAGGACCTCTTCGCGCAGGCCGGACTCGACCCCGAGAACCCGTCGCTGGCGACCTACGACGAGTTCGTTGCGACGTCGAAGACGCTCGTCGAGTCCGGAGCCGCGCCCGCCGCGATCCAGCCCGCGCCCACCAGCGAGTTCTTCCAGACCCAGTTCGACTTCATGCCGCTGTACGCCGCGGCCACCGGAGGGACGGGCCTGGTCGAGGACGGCGAGGCCACCTTCGCGAGCGAGGACGGCTACGCGGTCGCCGAGTTCTGGAAGAGCCTCTACGACCAGGGCCTCGCCGGCCGCGAGCAGTACCAGGGCGACGCGTTCGCCGACGGTCAGGCCGCCATGTCGATCGTGGGCCCGTGGGCCGTCTCGGTCTACGAGGACCTGAACTGGGGCTCCGTCTCGGTGCCTACCCCCGACGGCACCGCGGCCGAGGACACGTGGACGTTCAGCGACGCGAAGAACGTCGGCCTCTACTCCGCCTGCGAGAACAAGGGCACCGCGTGGGAGGTGCTGAAGTTCGCGACCAGCGAGGAGCAGGACCGCTCGCTGCTCGAGACCACCGGCCAGATGCCGCTGCGGACCGACCTGCAGACCACGTACGCCGACTACTTCGAGGCGAACCCTGCCTACCAGCGCTTCGGCGACCAGGCGAGCCGCACCATCGAGGTGCCGTCGGGACCGAACACCGTGCAGATGCTGCAGGCGATCCGCGACGCGTGGGGCAAGACCGTGATCTTCGGCGAGGGCGACGTGCAGTCGGCGCTCGACGGAGCGGCCGAGACCGTCACCGGGCTCGCCGGCCAGCAGTGAGCCGGCCGTGACCACGCTCACCCCGAAGGCTCCGGCGTCCACGGGCGCCGGGGCCCCGGGTCCGGCCGCGAAGCGGAGCCTGCTCCGCCGCGTGATCGGACCCCAGCCGCTCGGGCTCCTGTTCGGCGGCCCGTACCTGGTCTTCGTGCTGGCGGTGTTCGCGTTCCCGGTCGGGTACTCGGTCTACATCGCGTTCCACGACTTCTTCTTCGCCGCTCCCGGTGTGCAGGTCGACCGGCCGTTCGTGGGGCTCGAGAACTTCGTCACCGCGTTCTCCAATCCGCAGGTCATCCGCTCGTTCGGCAACATCGGGATCTTCCTGATCATCAACGTGCCGCTCACGGTGATCCTGGCGCTGCTGCTCGCCTCGGCGCTGGACAAGGTCGTGCACCTGCGCACGTTCCTCCGGGTGTCGTTCTACGTGCCCTACGTGACGGCGAGCGTCGCGATCGTCGCGGTGTGGCTGTTCCTGTTCAACGGGAACGGGCTGGTCAACAGCCTGCTCGGCCCGCTGGCGCCGGATCCGTCGTGGCTGATCAACGAGAACCTGGCCATGCCGGTCATCGCGATCTTCGTCACGTGGAAGCAGCTCGGGTTCTACATCCTGCTGTACCTGGCGGCGCTGCAGAACGTGCCGAAGGAGCTCTACGAGTCGGCGTCGACCGACGGAGCCGGGCGCATCCGCCAGTTCTTCTCGGTCACCGTGCCGAGCGTGCGGCCCGCGACCCTGCTCGTGCTGCTCGTCTCGACGGTCACCGGAGCGAACCTCTTCACCGAGCCGTACCTCCTGACCGGCGGCGGCGGACCCAACGGCGCCTCCGCCTCGCCCGTGCTGCTGATGTACCAGCTGGGCCTCCAGCAGGGGCAGCCCGATGTGGCGTCGGCCATCGGAGTCGTCCTCGTCATCGGCGTCCTGATCATCGCCTACCTGCAGAACCGGTTCGCCGGGGAGAGGAATTCATGAGCGCGCAGGTCAGCGCGGGAGGAGCGGCCCCGGCCGTGCCCGCCGTCACTCCGATCAGAACGCGCCGACGCCCCGTGGGGATGAGCCGCTCGGCGGTCGTCCTGCGCGGCGTGGTCCTGGGGCTCGGCGCGATCGTCTTCCTGTTCCCCTTCTACTACATGGTCGTCGGCTCGCTGCAGACCGACCCCGACCCGACCCTCGCCGGAGCGGTCCCCGATCCGGCGAACCTCACGCTCGACAACTACGTCAACGTGAACGAGCGGATCAGCCTGCTCACCGGCCTGGTCAACTCCGGGATCTTCACGGGCGGCGTGCTGCTGTGCACCGTGGTGCTCGGGGTGCTGGCCGGGTACGCGCTCGCGATGCTGCAGTGGCGCGGACGCAACGCCGTGTTCGCGCTCGCGCTGCTCGTGCAGGTCATCCCGTTCCAGCTGCTGCAGATCCCGCTCTACGTGCTGATCGCCCGCGACTACGGTCTCGCCGACAGCCACGTGGGCATGATCCTGCCGTTCGCGATCAACTCCACGGCGGTGATCATCTTCCGGCAGTACTTCCTGCAGCTCCCCAAGGAGCTGTTCGAGGCGGCCCGGATCGACGGCGCCGGCGAGCTCAAGCTGCTCTGGAACGTCGCCCTCCCGCTGGTGCGGCCCGCGCTCGTCACGGCGGTCCTCCTCACCTTCATCGGCCCCTGGAACGAGTTCCTCTGGCCCTTCCTCATCACCAAGGACGCGTCGCTGCAGCCGCTCGCCGTGTCCCTGGCCAACTACATCTCGAACGTCGCGTCGTCGACCGACAACCCGTTCGGGGCGATCCTGGCGGGCGCCGTCGTGCTCGCCGCCCCCGTCGTCGTGCTGTTCATCGTGTTCCAGCGCTACTTCGTCTCGACCGATCTCGGATCCGGAGTGAAAGGATGACCATGACTCCCACCCTCACCACCGTCCCCTACCGACTCGAGCGCGTCGGCATCGTGATGGAGCCCCTGCCGGGCGACGAACTCGAAGCCGAGGGCGTGCTGAACCCGGGCAGCGGACGCGGCCCGGACGGCGAGCTGTACCTGCTGCCGCGGATGGTCGCGACCGGCAACGTCTCGCGGGTGGGCCTCGCCCGGGTGCTCGTCGAGGACGGCGTGCCCGTCGGCGTCGAGCGCGAGGGCGTCGTGCTGGCACCCGACCGCGGGTTCGAGCGGGGCGCGTCGAACTCCGGAGTGGAGGATCCGCGCGTCACGTTCGTCGAGGCCCTCGGGCTGCACGTGATGACGTACGTGGCGTACGGGCCGCTCGGCCCGCGGACGGCGCTCGCCGTGTCGGAGGACCTGCGCGAGTGGCGCCGGCTCGGCCCGGTGACCTTCGCCTACGACGACGCGCTCGACATCGACCTGGGACTGTTCCACAACAAGGACACCGTGTTCTTCCCCGAGATCGTGACGGCGCCCGACGGCACCCGCGCGTTCGCGGTGCTGCACCGGCCCATGTGGGACCTCGGCGAGACGAAGCCGGGGGAGGGCGTGCGCCTGCCCGCCGGCGTCGAGGATCCGCGGCAGAGCATCTGGATCAGCTACGTGCCGGTCGCCGACGTGGACCGCGACCTGGCGAACCTCACGCGGTGGACGCGGCACCGGTTCCTCGCGGGGCCCGAGTTCCCGTTCGAGGAGCTCAAGATCGGAGGCGGCCCGGCGCCGCTCCGGGTGCCCGAGGGCTGGCTCCTGATCCACCACGGGGTCACCGGAGTGATCGACAACGCGTTCGCGCAGCAGCAGAAGGTCAACTACGCGGCCGGAGCGATCCTCCTCGACGGCGACGACCCGTCGCGCGTGATCGCGCGCACCGCCGAGCCGCTGCTCGCGCCCGAGACGGAGGAGGAGCGCTCGGGCATCGTGCCGAACGTCGTCTTCCCGACGGCGATCGAGGAGATCGACGGGCAGCACTTCGTCTTCTACGGCATGGCCGACTCGAAGATCGGCGCGGCCCGGCTCGTGCGGACGGACGGGTGAGCCCGCTGCGCCCCTCGTGCTGATCGAGTAGCCCGCGGAGCAGGCGTATCGAGATCCCCGTCTCCGGGCGGTGGTGGGTCTCGATGCGCCCCTGCGGGGCTACTCGACCAGCAAGCAATCGCGACCACCCCTGCGGGGCTACTCGACCAGCAAGCAATCGGGACCGCCGGTGCTTCGCCGGCGGTATCCGCCCCTCTTCGTCCCTTGCTGATCGAGTAGCCCGCGGAGCGGGCGTATCGAGATCCCCCACGACCAGAAGCACCACCCACCCCCACCCATCGGAGAGTTCAATGACGAACGCCAGAACACGCACGGCGGCCGCCCTGGCCGCCACAGCCCTCGTCGCCGGGGGTCTCACCCTCGGCGCGGCCCCCGCGCACGCGGCGGACCCCCTCGCGAACACCGCGCACCTCGACTTCCTCCTCGACACCGCCACTCCGACTCCGGAGCCCGGCCACACCACCTACCGTCTCGCCGAGGAGCCCGAGCTGGTGATGCCGTGGACCTACGCCGACGCCCGCGACGGCGGCACGTTCGAGCGCGTCGGCGGCGGTCCGCTCGACGCCGCGACCGGCGACTGGGGGCAGGGCGCCTACAACACCGACGACATCTCGCGCGCCGCGGTCGCCTACCTCCGCCACTGGCAGCAGACCGGATCGACGGCCAGCCGCGAGAACGCCTACGAGACCCTGCGCGCCCTCGCCTACTTCCAGACCACCGACGGCGACGACGCCGGCAACGTGGTGCTCTGGATGCAGCCCGACGGCGAGCTGAACCCCAGCGCCGAGCCGATCGAGCTGCCGGACCCGAGCGACTCCGAGGACAGCTACTGGCTCGCCCGCACGCTGTGGGCCCTCGGCGAGGGGTATGCGGCGTTCGAGGACGACGACCCCGACTTCGCCGCGTTCCTGCAGGAGCGCCTCCGCCTCGGTGTCTCCGCGGTCGACCGCGAGGTGCTGACGCGCTACGGCCAGTACGCGACGGCCGACGGCGTCCGAGTGCCTGCGTGGCTGATCGTCGACGGGGCCGACGCGACCGCGGAGGCTCTGCTGGGCCTCTCGGCGTACGTCGAGGCCGTGCCCGACGACTCCGCGGTGCGCGCCAGCACCGCGAAGCTCGCCGAGGGCGTGGCGGCGCTCGCGCGCACGACGACGGAGGGGGACACCACGTCGTGGCCGTACGGCGCGATCCTGCCGTGGGCGAAGTCGCGCTCGCTCTGGCACTCCTGGGCGTCGCAGATGCCCGCGGCACTCGCCGAGTCCTCCGTCGCGCTCGGTGACGCCTCGCTCCTCGAGCCGGCCGTCGTCGACGGCTCCCGCTTCGCGCCCGAGCTGCTGACCTCGGGCGGCCCCGACAACGGCCGCTACCCGAGCCCGACCGAGACGGTGCAGATCGCCTACGGAGCGGATTCACGGCTGCAGAACTCGCTCGCCCTCGCCGACGTGACCGGGTCGAGCGCCTTCACCGACCTCGCCGGTGTGCAGGGTGCCTGGTTCTTCGGCCTCAACCGCAGTGGTGCGGCCGTCTACGACCCGGCGACGGGAATCACGTTCGACGGCGTGCAGGCCGACGGCAGCGTCAACCGCAACAGCGGGGCCGAGAGCACGATCCACGGGCTGCTCGCGATGATCGCCCTGGATGAGCGCCCCGAGTTGGCCGACCGCGCGCGGTCCGTCGCGACCCAGGTGAGCCGCGAGGGCCTCGAGGTCGTCGAGGCCGAGACGGCGCAGGGCGGCACGGTCGTCACTCCGGAGTCGAGCTGGACCGGCGAGTCCTCGTGGAGCGGCTCGTACCTGTCGCTGACGAACTGGCGCCGCTCGGCGACGATCGGCATCGGCTCCTCGACGCAGGAGCGCGTGATCGAGCCGGTGATCCAGCGCGTCGAGAAGGGGACGGCGACGACTCCGCTCAGCGTGTGGACCGCCGGGAAGCGCCCGCTGGACCTGCTGAAGAGCACGGTCGGCGCACGCGGGATCACCGAGGCGTCGGGCGCGCTGCTGCCGCAGAAGCTGCGGCGCACGGTGCCGGCGGACGCTACGACCGTCGAGGTGCGCGGAGTGACCGGTGAGACGAAGCTCGACGCGCTGCTGGTGCGCCCGGTCGTCTCGCGGCTCGTGCTCGAGGGCGACGGCGGGCGCACCGAGCTGGTGCGCAACTCGACCACGACGACCCGCTCGGCGACGCTCGAGGGCTCGGGCACGCTGCGCGTGTACTCGGCCGACGGCGTGCTCGTGAGCGAGCAGACCGCGGCCGGCGCGGTCACGGTGCCGGTTCCCGCCGAGGGCTTCGCGGTGCTGATCGGCTGACGCCGCACCGTTCGTGACGGATCGGCGAGCGCGAGTGCGTCGATCCGTCACGAACGGCCGGGCGGCCCCGTCGACCCGTCACGAACGGCCGCTCGGATCGACGAGCGGCGGCCGTCCGTGACGGATCGCGCGTCAGGCGACGGAGCGCAGGTGCCGGAAGGCCGACGCGTGGAACACCAGGGGCTCGATCGTCTCGTCATTGTGCAGCGCGGTGACCTCGAGGAGCACGACGTGGTGGTCGCCGGCCGGGATCTCGCCGAAGATCGAGCACTCCAGCCAGAGCGGCGAGTCGTGCACGAACACGGCGCCCGACTCGCTCCTCTCGATCGCGAGGCCCGCGAAGCGCCCGGCCTTGTCGCGCGAGGCGAGCTGCCGGACCGCGGCGTCGTGCCCCGCGCCCATGACCGAGACGCCGAGGCGATCGGCCGCCCGCAGCACGGGCCAGGTGGTCGACGAGTTCTGGATGGCGAACATCACCAGCGGCGGGTCCATCGAGACTCCGACGCTGAAGGACGAGGCGACCATCCCCTCCAGCCGCCCGTCGACCTGCGCGGCGAACGCCGCCACTCCCGACGGGAAGTGCGAGAAGGCCTGTCGGAGCAGCGCCGGATCGGGCGAGTAGGTCGTGAGCGGCACGGGAGGGTCCTTCCGGGGGAACGGGGAACGGGGCGGGAGCGGAGGCGACGGCGCGCGGTCAGACGGCCGCGGCGGCCCGCAGGCGGGCTCCGGGGTGGTCCGGCGCGAGTCGGGCCCGGCCGTCCGCGCGGAGGCGTCCGCGCAGGGTCAGTCCGGCCGGGACGTCGACGACGTGGCCGCGGGCGCGCAGCTCGGGCATGACGAGGTCGAGGAAGCTGTCGAAGTCGCCGAAGGGACCGGGCTGGACGAGGAAGCCGTCGCCTCCGGTCGCCGCCAGCGCCGCCTCGGCCTGGTCGACCACCTCGGCGGGGTCGCCGATGAAGGGGGCGCCCATCACGGAGTTGGCCTGGAACTCCTCGAGCACCTTGCGGACCGTGGGCGCACCGGGGCCCAGGAAGCGCTCGAGGTTGGTGCGGCCGGTCTGCGACACGGTCGACGGGTCGATCGGCTTGTCGGGGTCCATGACCGAGAGGTCGACGCCGGTGTAGAAGGCGTAGGAGGCCGCGGCTTCGTCGAGGGTCCGGCTCGCGACCTGCCGCTCGCGCAGCTCCTGCGCCTGCGCGCTGGTCGGAGCGACGATGAAGGTGCCGGCCTGCAGGCACGCGATGCTCGCCGGGTCCCGGCCGAACGACTCCGCTCGGCGGCGGATGTCGGTGATCTGCTCGGCCATCTTGGCGATCTCGGCCGCCAGGAACACGCCCTCGGCGTACTTCGCCGCGAGATCGCGCCCCGGCCCGGAGGCCCCGGCCTGGAAGAGCATCGGCGTCCGCTGCGGCCCCGGCGGCACGTTCAGCAGGCCCTTGCTGCGGAAGTGGGGCCCGTCGTGCTCGATCTCGCGCACCTTCGACGGGTCGGCGTAGACGCCGCCCTCGCGGTCGACGACGATCGCGTCGTCGTCCCAGCAGCACTCCCAGAGCTTGAGGGTGAGCTCGACGTGATCGGCCGCGATCTCGTAGCGCAGGTCGTGCTCGATCATCGGAGCGCCGAAGAGCCGGGCCGAGGCGTTCTGGCCGGCACCGGTGACGATGTTCCAGCCGATGCGCCCCTGGGTCATGTGGTCGAGGGTCGCGAGCTTGCGCGCCACCATGGGGGGCTTCTCGACCGAGGTCGACTGCGTGGTCACCAGACCGAGCCGTTCGGTGACCGCGGCGAGGGCGGGCAGGATCATCGACGGATCGGCCTTGGGCACCTGGATCCCGTTGCGGATCGCGGCGTCCGGGACCGAGTCGTTCACGACCGGGTAGCCGTAGTCGTCGGCCATGAACAGGAAGTCGACCCCCGCCTCCTCGCAGCGCTTCGCCATCCGGATCCAGTGGTCGAGCTCGAGGAACCGGGTGGACGTGTTCTCGGGTAGGCGCCACGAGCCCATCAGCATCGCGGACTGGAACATCCCGATCTTCCAGCGCTCTGTCATCGCGTCTCCTCGCGTCGTCGTCGCCGGTTCGAGTGAACCGATCAGTTCAACGGTAGGCGAGCGATGTTTCCGGCACGTCACAGTCGGGGAACGGTCTGCGTCCAGGGGCGCGGGACGGCCGCGGATCAGCGTCCCGCGTCGAGCTCGGCGACGAGCGAGCGCACCCGCAGCGCGTAGCTCGCATCGAGCTCGGCCGCGGGAGCACCCGTCAGGAGCAGGATCTGCAGGCCCCGCCAGAGCGACAGGATCTCGATCGCCGCGGTGCGGCTCCGCTCGGGCCCGAAGCCGTCGGCCAGCAGCTGCGCGCCGAGCGACTCGAGCCACTGCGTCGCCGAACGGGCCAGGAACGGCGCCCAGGCGTGCCCCTCGTGCACGGCTGTGCCCAGCTGCTGGAAGTAGAGCCGCAGATAGGGCAGGTGCTCCGGGAGCGAGAGGTCGTGCCACGCGCGCAGCAGCCGGGTCTCGAGGCCGCCGGGGCCGGCGAGGTGCACGAACAGGTCGCGCAGCAGGGGGAACCGGTCGAAGGCGCGCACGGCGGCCTCGTCGAGCAGGTCCTCGCGGGAGGCGAAGTAGTACAGCAGCATGCGGTTGTTCGAGCCGATGCTGCGGGCGATCCCGCTGAGGCTCATCTGGATCATGCTCTCGTCGAGGATCCTGTCCACGACCAGTTCGAGGAGTCTGTCCCGCTCCGATCGCCCCGTCACTCGTCCGACCCTACTGGGCGAGTGGACGGCCTCCGCGCTCCGAGGGGACTGCACCGCGGCCGGCCCTCGAGGTCAGGCCAGCCAGGCGTCGATGCGGCGCCGGGCCTCCTGCTTGAGCGCGTCCGGGGCCGCGGTCGTCTCGATCGACGTCCAGGCGCACTCCGCGAGCTGCTCGTCGCTCAGCCCGAGCGTCGAGCGGCACAGCTCGTACTCCGAGAGGATCTGCGGTCCGAAGATGATCGGATCGTCGGCGTTGATCGAGCAGCGCACTCCCGCCGCGAGCAGAGCGGGCAGTGGATGGGCGTCGAGCGACTCGACCACGTCGAGCAGCAGGTTCGAGGTCGGGCAGACGTCGAGCGGGATCCCGCGCTCGGCCAGCTCGGCGACGAGCGCCGGGTCCTCGACGGCGCGGACGCCGTGCAGGATGCGGTCGGCGTGGAGCACGTCGAGCGCCTCCCGGATCGACTCCGGTCCCACCAGCTCGCCGGCGTGGGGAGTCGACTGCAGCCCTGCCGCCCGCGCCAGCGCGAAGGCGTCGGCGAAGGCCGCTCCGGGATGTCCGCGCTCGTCGCTCGCCAGTCCCAGCGAGACCACTCCGCGACCGGCTGCGCCGACCGCCGCGCGTGCGACCAGGAGGGAGTCCTCGACGCTCCCCGTGCGGTCGATCGTCACCATGAAGCCGAAGGCGACTCCGTGGCGTTCGGAGGAGCGGTGCGCGTGCTCGAGCATGACCTCCAGCGCCGCCGCGTGCGAGCCGTAGCGCTCGACGTAGAAGGACGGATCGACGCCGAGCTCGAGGTAGACGACGCCGTCGGCCGCCTGGTCCTCGAAGATCTCGTCGATCAGCCGCGCCAGGTACTCCGGCTCCTGCAGGACCGCGAGGAGGGTGCGGTAGACGACGTCGAACTGCGTGAATCCGCTGAAGACCGTGGTCTCGGGTGCCGCGATGCCGATGGCCGCGGCCATCGACGCCAGGGTGGCGGGTCGGACGGACGCCTCCATGTGCAGGTGGAGGTGCCCCTTGGGCAGGGTCCGCAGGTCGCGGAGGGGCGCGGAGCCGGTCGCGAGGGTGCTCATCGTGTCGGTCACGGCGGTCACTCGACCCGCGCCGCGGCGGCCTCGAGGTAGGACATGTCGACGTACTCGGCGGGGTCGGGGAGGTCCTCGTAGCCGGCGGCCTCGAGCCCCGGGTACATCTCGTCGCGCAGGCGCGCCTCGCTCATCCAGAGCAGCGGGTCGCCCGTCGTGCCGACCACCAGCGGCTGCTGCAGCTCGTTCTCGCGCGTCTGCTGCACGAGGTCGAGTCCGAGGTCGGCGCCGTACTCGTCGACCGAGAGCTGCGCGCCGACGGCCGGGTCCTCGCCGTTCTCCGCCCAGCCGCGCAGCGACGCCGCGAGGAAGCCCTCCATCACGTCGGCGTTGTCCTCGACGTAGGCCGAGTCGCCGTAGATGATGTTGCCGTAGGTGGGCAGACCGAGGTCCGAGTAGAGGGTCACGACGTAGTCGTCGGGAGCGAGGTCGTACTGCTCCTCGAGCATGATGGGCTGGTTCGTGGCGTAGGCCGTGTAGGCGACGCCCTGTCCCTCGACCAGCGGGGCGATGTCGAAGCCCGCCGGGAGGAACTCGTAGTCGGGCTCGAGGCCGGCGACGCGGAAGACGGCGTCGTAGTCGATCTGCGTGCCCTCCTGGCCCAGCACCGTCTTGCCCACGAGGTCCTCGGCCGAGGTGACCGGGTCGTCGGCCAGCGAGACGATGGAGGAGGGGCTGTCCTGGTAGACGGTTCCCACCGCGGTCCAGTCGTTGCCGTCGGCGAAGCTCGCGAGCCACGCCTGCGCTCCGGGCTGGATGCCGAGGTCGGCGTCTCCTGCGGCGACGGTGGCCATGGTGGTCGGCGCGTTGGGTCCGCCGCCGATCCACTCGATGTCCAGGCCCTCGTCCTCGTAGTAGCCGTTGGCGTCGGCGAGCCAGAAGCCCGCCCACTCGACGTTGGTGATCCAGCCGAGTGAGACGCGGACGGTGGTGAGGTCGTCGGCCGCGGCCGCGGAGCCGTCGGACGACGAGCAGCCCGCGAGGGCGGCCGCGGTGGCGGCGACGAGGCCGATGCCGGCGGTGCGGAGCAGGCGGGGCGGGATGGATCGGGACATGGGACTCCTTCGGAAGACGGCGGGAGGGGAGGAAGAGGAAAGAGGTGCAGAGGACGTCAGCCCACGCGGGCGACGACGCGGCGCTCGAGTCCGCGGGCGGCCAGGAACACGAGCACCGAGAGGACGGTCGCGACCAGCGCGACGCCCCACGAGCGCTCCATGTCCATGTAGCTGCGCGACTCCGAGAAGAGCGCGCCCAGTCCGTGCGCGCCCATCAGGAACTCGGCGAGCATCGCTCCGAGCACCGCGGTGGGGGCGGTGATGCGGACCGACACCATGAGCTGGGGCAGGGCGTGCAGGACGCCGAGCCGCCTCAGCACCTGCACCTTGCCGGCGCCGAGCACCGCAAAGAGGTCACGACCGGCGGAGGGGATCGAGGTGAGCCCCGAGAGGGTGAAGACGAACGCGGGGAAGAAGCAGATCAGCACCGTCGAGGTGATCACCGCCGGGTCGCCGTAGCCGACGATCCGGGCGATGATCGGGATCATCGCGGTGATCGGCACCGAGCGGATGATGAGCGCGGCCGGAGTGACGACGCCCGCCACCGCGGTCGAGGACCAGACCAGCACCGCCGCGGCGAAGCCGATGGCCGTTCCGCCGACGAGGCCGACCAGTGCCACGCCGAGCGTGTAGCCGACCGACGGGAGGTAGTCGACGACGCCCAGCACGACGTCGCCCACCACAGGCCACGGTCGGGGCGCGACGGTGGCGGTGTAGCCGTTGAGCACGACCCAGAGGTCCCAGGCGACGAGGACGAGCAGGACCGGCCAGAGGTGCACCAGGCCGCGGAGGGCGGGGCGGATCACGAGAACCTCCCGACGGCCAGGCGCTGCAGCTGCACGAAGACGAGGTAGGCCGCGAGCGAGACCACGGTCGCGACCAGCGCCGCCGACCACAGCAGGGTCATCTGGTAGTTCTGCATCGCGCTCACGAGGAGGAGCCCGAGGCCGCGCGGGGCGCCGAACCACTCGCCGATCGTCGCTCCGAGCACGGCGGCGGGTGCGCTCATGGTGAGCCCGTCGAAGAACGCGGGCACCGCGCGGGGGAGCTCGAGGCGGCGCAGGCGCTGGGTCCGGCTCGCTCCGAGCACGGTCAGCACGTCCGCGTGCGCCGACGAGCCGGTCGAGAAGGCGGAGGTCATCGTCACGAACATCACGAAGCCGACGCTCAGCGCGGCGATGACGAGCGGGGTGTCCTCGCGGCCGACGGTGGTGATCAGCAGGGGCGCGAGGGCGATCGTGGGGAACGCGTTCAGGATCGCCGCGAAGCGGTCGAAGCCGGGGCGCAGCGCCGGGACGATCAGCGCGAGACCGGCGCCGAGGACCGCGACGACGGCTCCGAGGACGAGCCCCTGCCCCGCGGCCGTGATCGTCACGACTCCGTTGCGCCAGAGCAGGCTCGACCCGGCGGAGGTCGCCGCGTAGGCCAGCACCTCGGTCAGCGGGGGCCACGCCCGCCCGGCGAGACCCGAGCGGCCGACGAGCTCGGCGACGACGAGCACGAGGACGGCGCCCGCCACGGCGGAGAGGGCCGCCGAGCGTGCGCGCGTCACCTCGGCACCGTCTCGGCGCCGTCGAGCAGAGCCGTGAGCTCGTCGACCAGCTCGTGGAACTCGGGAGTGCGCGTCGTCACCGCGTCGCGGGGCCGGGCGAACGAGACGTCGCGCACGGTGCGCACCTGCCCCGGTCGGCCGCTCATCACGATCACGCGGTCGGCCAGGATGAGCGCCTCGTCCACGTCGTGGGTGATGAGGACGGTGGTGATCCGTTCCTCGCTCCAGATGCGGGCGAGCTCGGCGTTCATGCGGCGGCGGGTGACCGCGTCGAGAGCGCCGAAGGGCTCGTCGAGGAGGAGGAGGTCGGGGCCGAGTGCGAGCGCTCGGGCGATGGAGGCGCGCTGACGCATGCCGCCCGAGAGCTGCTTGGGCCGGGCGTCCTCGAATCCGGTGAGGCCCACGAGCCGGATCAGCTCATCGACGCGAGCGTCGTCGATCCGGCGCCCGGCGACCTGGAACGGGAGCGCGATGTTGGCGCGGACGCTGGCCCACGGCAGCAGCGCGTGCTCCTGGAACGCGACTCCGAGGCGGTGCTGGCGCGCGAGGCGGTGCGGGTCGTCGCCGAAGACCTCGACCGTGCCGGAGGTCGCGACGTCGAGGCCCGCTGCGAGACGCAGGATCGTCGATTTCCCGCAGCCGGACGGGCCGATGATCGCGACGAACTCGCCGTGAGCGACCTCGATGTCGATGCCGGTCAGGGCCTGCACGCTGCGTCCCCGGCCGAGCGGGAACACCTTCTCGACGCCGCGGATCGACACCGCGGACGTGCTCTCGGCACCGCGGGGCGGCGCCGCGATCGGGCTGGTCTCGCGCATGGGGGACTCCGCTCCGGGGGGTCGCTCCCGGTTCGGGAGGGACGAGTGAACTGATCAGTACAAACCCTACGAAGGCTCTGTTTCGCCCGTGTGTCGGGCCGATGCGGTGCGTGTTAAGTCCACCGAGGGGGTCGGAGCAGGACCGCGCGCCTGCGCCGGTACCTGGCCGCGACGTCGTCTCCGTTCATTTTGAGAGCGCTCTCTCGAAACTCTTGACCTCTCCGCGGAAGTGTTCGTACACTCGCCCTACACCTCGTGAGAGCGCTCTCACGGACGCAGCACAGACGCGTGAGAGCGCTCTACGGGATGCCCTCACCAACTCACGAAGGAGTGACCGTGCTCGCATCACGACGCGCCAGGATCGCCGCAGCGATCTCCGGCGCCGCAACCCTCGCCCTCGTCGTCACCGGATGCTCGTCGTCCGGTTCCGACGCCGCCGAGGGCGGGAACATCGAACTGACCGTCACCACGTTCAACGCGATGGGGTTCGAGGACCTCTACGCCGAGTACGAGGAGGCGAACCCCGGGATCACCATCGTCCCGAACAACATCGACACCGGTGGCAACGCCCGCACCGACGCCTTCACCAAGCTCGCGGCGGGCTCCGGCCTCGCCGACGTCCTCGCGATCGAGGAGGGCTGGCTCGGCCAGATCATGGAGGTCTCGGACCAGTTCGTGGACCTCCGCGACCACGGCATCGAGGACCGCAAGGCCGACTGGGTCGACTGGAAGTACGAGCAGGCGACCGACCCCGACGGCCGCGTCATCGGCTACGGCACCGACATCGGCCCCGAGGGCCTCTGCTACAGCACCGCCGCCTTCGAGGCCGCCGGTCTGCCGACCGACCGCGAGGCCGTGGCCGAGCTGCTCGGCGGCGCGGACGCGACTTGGGACGACTACTTCGCCGCCGGCAAGCAGTACAACGACGCGACCGGCAAGGCCTGGTTCGACCACTCCGGATTCGTCTGGAACGCCATGGTCAACCAGCTGCCCGAGGGCTACTACACCGCCGACGGCGAGCTCAACATCGAGGGCAACCCCGAGCTCGAGGAGCGCTGGGGCCAGCTGACCGATGCCGCGGCCGCAGGCCTCTCGGCCGGCCAGAAGGCCTGGGACTGGAACAAGGGCAAGTCGTTCACCGACCAGACCTTCGCCACCTTCGTCTGCCCGGCGTGGATGTTCGGCACCCTCAAGGGCGGCGTGGAGGCCGGAGGCGGCGACCCCGCCAGCACCGGCTGGGACTTCGCCGACGTGTTCCCCGGCGGCGCGGCCAACTGGGGCGGCTCGTTCCTCTCGGTCCCGACCCAGTCGGAGCACCCCGCCGAGGCCGCCGCTCTCGCCTCGTGGCTGAGCGAGCCCGAGCAGCAGATCAAGGCGTTCGAGGCGGCCGGTCCGTTCCCGAGCACCCTCGCCGCTCAGGAGGAGCTCGCCTCCGCCGCCGAGCCGGACCCGGCGCTGAACGGCTCGCCCACCGGTGCGATCCTCGCGAAGCGCGCCGAGGGGGTCGTCGCCCAGTACAAGGGACCGGACGACTCGCTCATCCAGGAGAACGTCTTCGGCCCCGTGCTGCAGAAGGTCGACCGCGGCGAGCTCGACGGCGACGCCGCCTGGGCCGAGGCGCTGAAGCTCCTCGGCGAGCTCGTCGACTGACGCGCCTCTCCCACCTCGGGCTCCCACCCGGCGGCACCGTTCCGCCGGGTGGGAGCCCCTCCCTCCGAGCCCTCCCACGAGCCCTCCCACCGAGGAAAGCGATCGCGCCATGACGAGCACACTGACCCCGCCGGCGACGGCGACCCCGCCGAGGGGCGAGCGGCCCACCGCCCGCGTCCCCCTGACCTTCCGCCAGCGGCTCGGCCGCTTCGACGTGAAGGCCTCCCCGTACCTCTACATCTCGCCGTTCTTCCTGCTCTTCGCGATCACCGGCGCGTTCCCCCTCGTCTACACGCTCGTCGTGTCGCTCTTCGACTGGGAGCTGCTGCAGGGCCAGGGCGACTTCGTCGGCCTCGGCAACTTCGCGGCGGTGCTCGGCGACCGGTTCTTCTGGAACTCGATCGTCAACACCATCAGCATCTTCCTGCTGTCCACGATCCCCCAGCTGCTCGTCGCGCTCCTCCTGGCGGCGGCCCTCGACCAGTCGCTGCGCGCCAGCACCTTCTGGCGGATGAGCGTGCTGCTGCCCTACATCGTGTCCCCGGTCGCGGTGGCACTCATCTTCTCGAGCGTCTTCAGCGAGCAGGAGGGTCTCGCCAACAACCTGCTCGGCCTGATCGGCGTCCCGCAGATCGACTGGACGAACGACCGTCTCGCCAGCCACGTCGCCATCGCCTCGATGGTGAACTGGCGCTGGACCGGCTACAACGCTCTGATCCTCCTGGCCGCCATGCAGGCCGTGCCGCGCGATCTGCACGAGTCGGCCGCGATCGACGGCGCCGGCGCCTTCCGCCGCTTCGTCTCGATCACGATCCCGAACATCCGCCCGACCCTGATCTTCGTGATCATCACGGCGACCATCGGCGGCCTGCAGATCTTCGCCGAGCCGCGCCTGTTCGACGTCTCGAACGCCGGCGGCATCGGCGGCTCCGACCGTCAGTTCCAGACCACCGTGCTCTACCTGTGGGAGATGGCGTTCTTCCGCGGGAACTTCGGCGAGGCGGCCGCGATCGCGTGGCTGCTGTTCCTCCTGATCGTGCTGATCGGGCTGGTGAACTTCGCGGTCTCGCGGAGGATCGCCTCGGTCGAGAACCAGGTGCTCGGCAAGCGCGCGCAGAAGAAGGCCGCGGCCGTGCTCGCCTCCTCGGCCGACCGCGCCGACGAGATCGCCGCGACCGACCCCCTCCTGTCCTCCACCGGCCTCGGCCAGAAAGCGAGCGAGCGATGACCGCCCCCGCACCCACGGCCGCGTTCCCGGTCCGCCGCCCCGTCGAGGGGGAGGCCCCCGCGAAGGAGCCGCGCCGCCGCCGCGGAGGCGCCGGGCGCGTCGACCGCCCCGGCTTCCTCGTCTACGGACTGCTCAGCGCGTTCATCCTCGGCTCGACCTACCCGCTGTGGTGGTCGTTCGTGGTCGCGAGCGGCACCAACGCCACGCGCAGCGAGACGCTGCCGCTCGTTCCGGGCGGCAACTTCCTCGCCAACGCGGCGAAGGTCTTCGACGCCCTGCCGTTCTGGACGGCGCTGCTGAACAGCATCATCGTCTCGGGAGTCATCACCGTCTCGGTCGTGACTTTCTCGACCCTGGCCGGCTACGCCTTCGCGAAGCTGAGGTTCCGCGGCCGCGACGGGCTGATGATCACGGTCGTGGCGACCATGGCGATCCCGACACAGCTGGGCATCATCCCGCTGTTCATCCTGATGCGGCAGCTGGGCTGGACCGGCGAGCTCGGCGCGGTCATCGTGCCGACCCTGGTCACCGCGTTCGGCGTGTTCTTCATGCGCCAGTACCTGATCGACGTGATCCCGGACGAGCTGATCGAGGCGGCCCGGATGGACGGGGCGAACCAGTTCCGCACGTTCCTCACGGTCGCGGTCCCCGCCGCCCGACCGGCCATGGCGATCCTCGGGCTCTTCACCTTCATGATGGCGTGGACCGACTTCCTCTGGCCCCTGATCGTGCTCAGCCCCACGAACCCCACACTGCAGACGGCGCTCGCGCAGCTGCAGTCCGGCTACTACATCGACTACTCGATCGTGCTCACCGGAGCGGTCATGTCGATCGTGCCGCTGCTCGTGCTCTTCGTGCTCGCCGGACGCCAGCTGATCGCGGGCATCATGAGCGGCGCGGTCAAGGGATAGAGGGGCGCCGAGCGGTGTCGCGGCTCCACTACCCTCGGATCACTGATCCGAGAGGCCCGTTATGAGTCACGACACCGCCTCGGCCGCGCCGACGCTCGAAGAGGTCGCCGCCCTCGCAGGAGTCTCGCGCTCCACGGTCAGCCGCGTCGTCAACAACTCGCCCCGGGTGAAGGACGACGCGGCCCAGGCCGTGCGCAAGGCGATCGAGGAGCTCGGCTACGTGCCGAACCGCGCGGCCCGCTCGCTCGCGAGCCGCAAGACCGAGGTCATCGCGCTCGTGGTGCCGGAGTCGACCGCGAAGGTGTTCTCGGATCCGTTCTTCGCGTCGGTGGTGCAGGGGGCGGCGCTCCGCCTCGCCGACACCGAGTACACGCTCAACATCGTCATCGCCTCGGAGGCGGCGCCCGAGAAGACCCGCCGCTACCTCCTCGGCGGCAACGTCGACGGGGCGCTCGTCGTCTCGCACCACAGCGGCGACCACTCCTACGCCCGGCTCGGCACGAGCCTCCCGGTGGTGTTCGGCGGTCGGCCGCTCAGCGCCGAGGAGCAGGGCAGCTACTTCGTCGACGTCGACAACATCGCGTCGGCCCGCGAGATCACCGAGCACCTCCTCGGCCTCGGCCGCCGCGAGCCGGCCATGATCGCGAGCCGCCAGGACATGCCCGCCGCCGTCGACCGGCTGCTCGGCTGGCGCGACGCGGTCCGCGAGGCCGGACTCGACGACTCCCGCGTCGAGATCGGCGACTACTCGCCGGCCGACGGAGCCGCGGCGATGCACCGCCTGCTCGACTCCGGCCGCCCGATCGACGCGGTGTTCGCCTCCAACGACCAGATGGCGGCGGGCGCGCTCGCCGCGCTGCGCGAGCGCGGACTGTCGGTTCCCGGCGACGTCGCCCTCGCGGGCTTCGACGGCGACTACTTCGCGCAGGCCGCGGATCCGCCCATCACGACGATGCGCCAGCCCTCGACCGAGCTCGGCTCGGCGATGGCGGAGGTGCTGGTGCGCCTGCTCGCCGGCGAGACGGTCGAGCGCGTGACGATCATGCCGACGGAGCTGCTGGTCCGCGGCTCGACGGTGCCCGGGGCCTCCTCGCCGATCGAGTAGCCGCGGAGCGGGCGTATCGAGATCCGCGTCTGCGGGAGTCGGCGGGTCTCGATACGCGCCTGCGGCGCTACTCGACCAGCAGGGTGGGGGGCTTTGCTGATCGAGTAGCCGCGCAGCGGCGTATCGAGATCCGCGTGTCCGGGGAGTGGCGGGTCTCGATACGCGCCTGCGGCGCTACTCGATCAGCTGAGGCCGCGCCTGCGGCGCCACTCGACCAGCACGGAGGCCGCGAGTGGCCACTGAACGGTGCCTGCCGGCCTCGCAGGCCCCGTTCCGGGTCTACTCGGCGTGAGCCGGCGTGTCGAGTGGTCGCGAGCCGGCCCCTGGCTGAGGCACCGCGCCCGGTTCGCGCCCACTCGCTGATCGAGTAGCCGCGCAGCGGCGTATCGAGATCCGCGTGTCCGGGAGTCGTGGGTCTCGATACGCCCCTTCGGCGCTACTCGACCAGCAGGGGGGGCGTCACTCCACCAGCGTGTACACGCTCGAGGGCCGCCCCGTCGAGTAGCGGAGCGTCCGCGCCGCGCGGCCCGACGCCACCAGGTGCTCGAGGTACCGCCGCGCGCTGACCCTCGAGATGCCGACCGCCACGCTGACCTCGGTCGCCGACGCGTCCGCATCCGGTCGCAGCGCGCCCAGCACCGACGCGAGCGTCTCGGTGCTCAGCCCCTTCGGCAGCGCCTGCGCCCGCGCGCCCGAGGTGAACAGCACGTCGATCTCGTCCTGGTGCAGCCCCGCCGCCCCCTCGAACAGCCGGCGGTCGTGCGCCACCTCGTCCAGCCGGTTCCGCAGCGCCGTCGCGCTGAACGGCTTCACCAGGTAGTGGTGCACCCCCGCCGCCCGCGCCGCGCGCACGCTCTCCACGTCGCGCACCGCCGTCACCGCGATGAAGTCCGGCTGCGGCCCGGCGGTCGCCCGCACCGCCCGCAGCACGTCGAGCCCCGAGAACCCGGGCAGGTGGAAGTCGAGCAGCACCACGTCGGGCTGGTGCGCCTGGATCGCGGCGACCGCGGACGGTCCGTCGCCCGCCACCTCCCGCACCTCGAACCCGGGGTGCGCGGCGACGAACCGCTCGTGCAGGGCGGCGATGGCGGAGTCGTCGTCGACGATGACGACCGACAGCGGGCCGGTCACCGCACCACCTGCACGGCCGCGACCGGCGGCAGGTGCAGGCGCGCGGTGAGGCGCGCCCCTCCCCACTCCGACGCCCCCGCCGTGACCGTGCCGCGGTTGCGCTGCGCCACCCGGCGCACGAGAGCCAGCCCGATGCCGCGCCCGTGCACCCGCTGCCCGGAGTCGGGGCCGCCCTTGGACGACACGCCCTCCTCGAACACCTGCTCGCGGTGCTCCGGCGGAATCCCCGCTCCGTCGTCGTCGACCTCGATCACGAGGTCCTCGCGGTCGATCGAGAACTGCACGCGCACGCGGTGCCCGGCCGAGCAGGCCTCGAGCGCGTTGTCGACGAGGTTGCCGACCACGGTGACGACGTCGTCACGCAGGGTCGAGGGCAGGCGTCCGGCGAGGGCCTCGGCGTCGGGAGTCGCGGAGACGGCGAGGTCGATCCGCAGCTCGCGCGCGTGGGCGCTCTTGACCATGAGCAGCGCCGTGAGCTCCGGATCCTCCATCAGCATCTCGGGTGCGATCGCCCCGCCGACTCCGAGCGGGCCTCCGCTGCCGAGCCGCGCGATGAACGCGCGCGCCTCGTCGACGCAGTCGAGCTCGAGCAGCCCCGAGACGACGTGCATGGTGTTCGCGAACTCGTGGGCCTGGGCGCGCAGGCCCGCGGCGAGCGACTGCGCGCCGTCGGTGTCCTGCATCAGCTGGTGCAGCTCGGTGTGGTCGCGGAGCAGGAGGGTCGCGCCGACCGTGCGCTCGCCGCGGCGCGTGCCGGTGCCGCGCGCGATCAGGATCCGCTCGCCCGCGAGGACCAGCCGTCCCTCGCGCTCGCCCGCCTCGAGCACCTCGAGCAGCGACGGCTCGAGCACGTCCCTCGCCAGCGGAGGAGGCTGCGTCGGATCCGGCGACCAGCCCAGCAGAGCCGTCGCCGCGTCGTTGACCAGCACGATCCGCCCTGCCGCGTCGACCGTCACCACGCCCTCCGAGAGCCGGTGCAGCATCGTCTCCTGCTGCGTCACGAGCGACGCGATCTCCTCCGGCTCGAGGCGGAAGATGCGGCGGCGGATGATCGCGGTGACCCAGGCCGCCCCGAAGATCCCGAGCACGGCCGCGCCCGCCATCGCCCAGAGCAGCCAGCTCAGGTGGCCGAGGAAGTCCTTCCGCAGCGCCGACTCGAGGATCCCGACCGAGGCCGTGCCGATCACCTCCCCGTCGGAGCCGAACACCGGCACCTTCACCCGCCACGACTCGCCGAGCGTGCCGGTCTGCGTGCCGACGAAGGTCTGCCCGGCCAGCGGCACGGAGGGATCGGTCGAGACGCGCTCGCCGATCCGCTCGGTGTCGGGGTGCGAGAACCGCACGCCTGCGCGGTCGGTGACGACCACGTAGGTGACGTCGGACGCCTCCCGGATCACCTCGGCGATCGGCTGGATCACGATCGAGGGGTCCTCGTCGTCGAAGGCCTCGGTGATCGCGGGCAGGTTCGCGACCGAGCGCGCGACCCCGGTCATGCGGTCGAGGTAGGAGGAGCGCAGCGAGCGCTCCTGCAGCGATCCGGCGACGAGGCCGGTTGCGACGACGGCGACAGCGACGATCAGCGCCTGCAGCAGCAGGAGCTGTACTCGAAGCGACATTGCCCGAACCACCCGCCCATCATGTCGCGCCACGGGTGCCGCCACGTCGCTCCGGGACCGGATCGAGACCGACCGGCCGCCGACCAATAGTTACGAAAGCCCGCACTTAGTTTCCGAAGCCGCGGCCGCCGCGCCGCTCTCATTAGGTTCTGACTCGCGCGCCGCAGCGGCGCATCACCCCGATCTCGCACTCGGGAGTTCTCAAAGGAGAGAAAGAACCATGCGATCCAAGCCCTTCCTCGTCGTGCTCGCCGCCTCGACCCTCGCCCTCACCGCCTGCTCGTCCGGAGGCACCGAGACCGCTTCGGAGTCCGCCGCCGGCGGCGCCGTCGAGTCGCTCCAGATCATCGTCCCCGCCGACCCGGGCGGCGGCTGGGACCAGACCGGCCGCGCCATGTCGCAGCTGCTGACCGCGGAGGAGCTCGTCGGCTCGGCCCCCGTCACCAACGTCGGCGGCGCGGGCGGCACCGTCGGCCTCGCCTCCCTCGCCAACGAGAAGGACCCGAACACCCTGATGGTCACCGGCCTCGTCATGGTCGGCGCGGTCGAGACCAACGCCGCCGACGTGCGGATGGAGGACACCACTCCGATCGCCCGCCTCACCGAGGAGTCGCTCGTCATCGTCGTGCCGGCCGACTCCGAGTACGAGACCCTCGAGGACCTCGCCGACGACATCGTCGACAAGGGCCAGGAGGTCACCGTCACCGGCGGCTCCGCGGGCGGCGCCGATCACATCCTCGCGGGCCTGCTGCTCGAGTCGGCCGGCCTCTCGGGCGACGAGATCGCCGAGAAGCTCAACTACATCCCGAACTCGGGCGGCGGCGAGGCCGTCTCGCTGATCCTCGGCAACAACGTGGGCGCCGGCATCTCGGGCGTGGGCGAGTTCCTCGAGCACATCGAGGCGGGCACCATGCGCGCCCTCGCCGTCTCGTCGGCCGAGCCCGTCGAGTCGCTGCCGGACGTCGAGACCATGACCGAGGCCGGCTACGACGTGACCCTCACCAACTGGCGCGGCGTGCTCGCCCCCTCCGACATCACGGAGGAGGAGACCGCGGCCCTCACGGACCTCGTCACCGAGCTGCACGGCACCGAGGCGTGGACCGAGGAGCTCGCGACCCGCGGCTGGACCGACGCGTTCCTCACCGGCGACGAGTTCGGCGACTTCCTCGAGTCCGACATCACCGAGGTCGGCGCCACGCTGAAGAACATCGGGCTGGTCGACTGATGTCGACCTCCGCTCCTCCGGTGGCCCCGGGGACGGACGCGGCCCGCGCCGACCGGGGCCGCCTGGTCGGCGAGCTGATCTTCGCGGTGCTCGCCGTCGCCCTCGGGATCTTCGTCTTCGTCGGCGCGTTCTCGATCCGCGCTCCCGGCGCCGGCTCGCAGGTCGGCCCGCGGGTCTTCCCGTTCCTGGTCAGCGGCATCCTCACCTTCTCGGCGGTCATGGTGCTGATCGACGTCCTCCGCGGCCGCCTCGGCCCGCAGGAGGAGGGCGAGGACATCGACTCCTCGGCGAAGACCGACTGGGTCACCCTGGGCAAGCTCGTCGCCTTCGTCATCGCGCACATCGTCCTCGTCGACCTGATCGGCTGGGCGCTCGCCGCGGCCGTGCTCTTCGGCGGAGTCGCGTGGTCGCTGGGCGCGAAGAAGTGGTGGGTCGCGATCCTCGTCGGCCTGGCACTGGGCCTGGTCGTGCAGATCGTCTTCGGCGGTCTGCTCGGGCTCTCGCTGCCGCTGGGTCCGCTCCTGGGCTGGCTGCAGCCCCTCCTCGACGCGATCGGAGGCTGACGTGGACAACATCTCGGCACTGCTCGAGGGCTTCGCGATCGCCGCGCAGCCCGAGTACCTGGTCTTCGCGTTCCTGGGCGTGCTGGTCGGCACCGCCGTCGGCGTGCTGCCCGGCATCGGCCCGGCCATGACGGTGGCGCTGCTGCTGCCCCTGACCTACACGCTCGACCCCACCGCGGCGCTGATCACCTTCGCCGGCATCTACTACGGCGGCATGTACGGCGGCTCGACCACGAGCATCCTGCTGAACACGCCGGGGGAGTCGGCCTCGATCGTCACCGCGCTCGAGGGCAACAAGATGGCGAAGATGGGGCGCGGAGCCGCGGCCCTCGCGACCGCGGCCCTCGGCTCGTTCGTGGCCGGCACCGTCGCCACCGTGCTGCTGACCCTCCTCGCCCCGACCATCGCGGCCTGGGCCGTGAACCTCGCTCCCGCCGACTACGTGGCCCTGATGGTCATCGCCTTCATCACCGTGGGCGCCCTGCTGGGCTCCTCCGTCTGGCGCGGCCTCAGCTCGCTGGGCCTCGGCCTCTTCGTGGGCCTGGTCGGCACCGAGATCCTCTCGGGCCAGCAGCGCTACACGTTCGGCCTGCTGCCGCTGGCCGACGGGATCGACGTGGTGCTCGTGGCGGTCGGCCTCTTCGCGGTCGGCGAGACGCTCTACGTGGCGTCCCGGATGCGTCACGGCGGCATCCAGGTGATCCCCGTGACCCGTGGATGGCGCAGCTGGATGACCCGCGACGACTGGAAGCGCTCGTGGAAGCCGTGGCTGCGCGGCACCGCGATCGGCTTCCCGATCGGCACGATCCCGGCCGGCGGCGCGGATGTGGCGACGTTCCTGTCGTACGCGACCGAGCGCAAGCTCTCGAAGCACAAGCACGAGTTCGGCCGCGGGGCGATCGAGGGCGTGGCCGGTCCGGAGTCGGCGAACAACGCGGCGGCGGCGGGCGTGCTCGTGCCGTTGCTGACCCTGGGGCTGCCGACGACCGCGACCGCCGCGATCATCCTCTCGGCGTTCCAGAGCTACGGCATCCAGCCCGGACCGCAGCTGTTCACCAACCAGCCGGGACTCGTCTGGGCGCTGATCGCGAGCCTCTACATCGGCAACGTGATGCTTCTGGTGCTCAACCTGCCGCTGGTGGGCATGTGGGTGAAGCTGCTGCAGATCCCGCGTCCGTACCTCTACGCGGGCATCCTGACCTTCGCGGTGCTGGGCGCGTACGCCGTCAACTTCTCGACGGTCGACATCGTGATCCTGCTGGTCGTCGGAGTGGTGGGCTACTTCCTCCGCCGCTTCGGCTACCCGGTGGCGCCGCTGGTGATCGGGCTGATCCTGGGCCCGATGGCGGAGGCGCAGCTGCGCCGCGCGCTGCAGCTCTCGCAGGGCGACCTGACCGCGCTGGTCACCCGTCCGTTCGCGGCCTTCGCGTACCTCGCGCTGATCGTCATCATCGCGCTCGGCCTCTACCTCCGCTCGCGCCAGAGCCGGATGGAGCGGGCGATCGCCGCGGCGACGGTCGTCGACGAGTCGGTGCAGTCGGCGGTCGACACCGCCTACCGCCCGGGCGAGCGCCCGACCGACATCGACACCACCGGCGTGAACCAGGTGACGGGCACCACCGGCATCCGGACGGTGCCGAAGGACTCGCGCCGGAAGAAGTAGGAGGGATCTCGATACGGCCGCTACGCTGCCTAATCCGATCAGCAGGCAGGGCCCTCGACAGTCGAGCCTCAGCTGGTCGAGCAGCCGCGGAGCGGCGTCTCGAGGTGTGCCCCCGCGAGACGTCCTCGAACCGTCGAGACAGCCCGCAGCAGCGGGACGTCTCGACGGCACGGGGACGTCTCGTCGTCAGGGTGCAGGGGAGTTCGGGAGTGCGCGAAGGGCCTCGCGGATGACGGCGTCGTACTGCTCCCGGTCGAAGGTCACGGTCCGGACCCGACCGATGCCGGGCTTCCAGCCCGCGAACTCGTGCGTCGCACCGAACCCGGCCCGCCGAGCCAGGCGGGCGAGCGAGGTGGAGGGAGGAGGCAGTGGCCGGTCGGTCTCCACCTCCCACTGCGCGTTCCTCCACTGGACGGTCCGCTCGCTCCGCACGAGCTGGGCGCCGTAGAGAATTCCACAGCTCGCATCGCCGCACGACGCACAGCACGCCACGGCGATGCGTCCGGGCAGCATGGACCCCTCGACCGACGGCTCTTCGCCCAGGAGCGAGAGGAGGAAGGCGGGCCACTCGGCCCACGGCGCCGAGTAGATGTCCAGTGGGTTCGGCGGATCCGCGTCGCCCGCGAAGGCACCCACTGGACGTCCATCGAGGGTCAGATCGGGTTGCGGGGTCGAGTTCGCGGCGACGATTCCCAGCACCGTGAACTCGCTCATCCGGTCATCGTGGCACGGACGACCGCTCGCTGATCGTTTGTGACGGAGGACTCCTGGGTGCCCGTCCTCTCGGACGAGTCGACCATCGGCGTCCGCGCCGACCGGTCAGCTCGTCTCGGGCGGTGCGATCGAGAGTCGCTGGATCTCGCTGATCGACCAGTCGGGCTCATCGTCCGGGTCCGGCGCCGTCACGACCTTGTCGAACATGCGGATGAGAGGACCGAGGTCCGACTGGTCGGAGCCTGCGCGCGCCGCGGCATGGTTCTCCTCACCGTGGACGGGGCGCCAGTCGAGCTGCCAGCCCGCGCGCAGAGCCACTCGGTTCGAGAAGATCCGCTGAGTGCGACCGTTCCCCTCCCTGAAGGGATGGAGGTAATTAATCTTCTCGTAGTGGTACGCGAGCCTCTCGACGAAGACCGGACGGCTCAGTCCTACGAGGAGGCCGTCGTCGACCAGCTCGGCGAACGAGGTCCGCGCGGCCCGTTCGATGAGGCCCCAGGGCAGGAAGTACCCGGCCCCGGGCACGTTCTTCCTGACATCCACGATGCGGAGCTGTCCAGCCCAGTCGTACACATCCTGGAAGAGGTGGCGGTGGATAGCGCGCAGCTCGGCCAGATCGTTCGTCGGAGGAACCGGGGCGTCGATGAGTTGCAGGGCCCGCGCGAAGGAGAGATCCGCTTCAGCGCGAGCGAGGATGGCGTCGCTGCCCGCGCCGATGAAATTCCGGAGAACCGACGTGCCCGGTATCAGGTACGGGTCGACGAAGTCGGGAGAGGCCATAGCGGGCTCGGACCCGATCGACCAGCTCGGTCGAATCGATCTGCCCTGCGACGTAGCGATCGGCATCCGCGAGAGTCTCGTCGGAAACGGTCAGCCCCTCGATCTCGGCGCTGTGAACGGCTGCTTCGACGTGCGACGCACGCGTCTCGGTGATCGTCATCGTGCCTCCTCTCGCCCTCCGGCCATGCTATCCAGTGCCTCCGACGCAGAGGGGCTGATCTCGGGTGGACCGGTGCGCGGCCTGCCTGATCAGCAGGGGGCAGGCACGGCACGGGGACGTCTCGTGGTCAGTGGGTTCGATGGGGCAGAGGAGATCAGGCGTCGGTGCCGCGTCCTGACGTCCCGCGACGGGATCGTGCCGGGGAGGAGACTCCCGTGCGGACGCGGTGCCCGGTCGCCGTCGACTCGACCGTGAACTGCCCTGTCGCGCGGACGAGCTCCGACAGCTTCGCGTAGCCCCAGTTGCGGGAGTCGAAGTCCGATCGCCATTTGCGCAGGAGCTGCCCCACGGCCGCGAGGCTCGCCCAACCGTCTTCGGACGATGCGGTGCTGACGCTGTTCCGAAGCCCCTCGATGAGACGCGGATCGTCCTGGGGCGAGGACGGCGCCGGTCGTTCCGGCGCCGGAGCGGTGGGTGCGGACTCGCCGACCATGACCTCGAGGACGTCGAGGTAGGTGAACTGGTCGCACGCGTTGCGGAAGGACGTCGGCGTCTTGCGCTCGCCGAATCCGTAGACGGTGATGCCCTGCTCTCGGATCCGGGACGCGAGCCGGGTGAAGTCGCTGTCCGAGGAGACGATGCAGAAGCCCTGGAACCTCCCCGTGTAGAGCAGGTCCATCGCGTCGATGATGAGCGCGCTGTCCGTCGAGTTCTTGCCCTTGGTGTGCGCGAACTGCTGCATGGGCTGGATGACGTGCTCGCTCGCCGCGGTCTTCCAGCTGGTGAGCTGCGTGCTCGTCCAGTCGCCGTAGACCCTCTTCACCGAGGCCGTGCCGAAGCGGGCGACCTCCGCGAGGACGGCCCCGATGCGGGACGGAGGGACGTTGTCGGCGTCGACGAGGACGGCGAGCAGATCGCTGGGGGTGCTCATGCCCCGAGCCTGGCAGTTCGTCTGCCGGCGATCCGCCCCCCCCTCCGGCGCTGGCGGGGATCGGTGGGGGGATCTCGATACGGCCGCTGCGCGGCCTACTCGATCAGCAGGGGCGGGGGGCCGCCGCCTCCTCACGGGCTCGGGTGCGAATACCTGCTGGTCGAGCAGCCGCGCGTCCGCCGCGTCGCTGGTGAGTGGCCGCGCAGCGGCACCCCTTGCTGTCGAGGAGCGCCGCAGGCGCGTATCGAGATCCACGTCCCCGGACGTCGGGCCGTCGGCGTCAGCCCTCGACGGGCTCCCACCCGTTCTCGCGGCAGGCGTCCGCGAAGGCGGCCGACGCGGCGGTGAAGCCGGCCTCGTCACCGGATCCGAGCGCCGCCGTCATCGCGGCCGACGCGCTCCGGAGCTCGGCCGGATCCTCGCCCGTCAGCAGCTCGGCGACGGTCTCGACGATGCGCTCGCGCCGTTCCTCGAGCGCCCCTCCGCTCACCCAGCCCGCATGAGCGTTGCACGCCTCGGTCGAGGACGCCGAGAGGCCGGGCGCACAGCCTGCCAGCGCGAGCACCAGCGCGGTCGCCACTCCGGCCTGCGCGCCGAGTCGCCCGGGAAGGCGCGCTCTCGCGGCGTGTCGGCAGCCGTTCCGGGCAGCTGAGCGCAGGCCGGTCATGCCGGCAGCAAGCCGATGATCACCGACATCACCAGGATCGTCACGAGCTCGTGGGTGACGTTGAGGATCGTGAGCTTCGCGGGGCGGCCCTCGAAGGCGTCGTGGGTGATCATCCGGGCCGCGGTGAAGCCGACGAAGAGGAACAGGCCGGTGACCAGGGAGTTCGCGAACCAGCTTCCGCCGTAGAAGGCGTGCGCGATGTCGACGCAGCCGGCCAGCACCAGCGCGGTGACGAGGCTGACGACCAGGGTCACCAGGATCGGCACGACCGCACTGCGCGAGCGCATGCTCTCGTCGGTGATGCCGGTGAGGCGCATCCAGAGCGTGCCGAAGACCTTCGGGGTGTACCAGACCGAGCCGACGATCATCGTCGAGAGGGTGGCGAGGGCGACGGCCCAGGGATTGATGTCGGGGACCACGGCGGGGCCTTCCTCGAGGGGCGCCGCGGGTTCGGCGTGCCGCTCACCCTAGGGCCGGGGCGCCCGCTCCGGGCGGCGCCTCAGCGAGCGGGCGGCGCCTCGATCGCGTGCGCGCTCCCGCTCATCGTGATCCCTCCCGAGGCGGGGACGTCGACGAGCAGCACGCTCGGCCGACCGACGTGGCGGCCCTGGTGCACGACGACGCGGGTGGGAGGCGCGACCGCGCCGATCGCGCGCAGCCAGCCGCCGAGCGCGGCGGCCGCGGAGCCGGTGGCGGGGTCCTCAGAGAGGGTGCCGACGGGGAACAGGTTGCGCGTCTCGAACCCTCCGTCGGGCAGGGCCCGCGCGATCGTGACCGTCCCGCTCCAGCCGCGTGCGTCCATCAGCCCGCGCATCGCCGCCGGCTCGAACGAGAACCCGTCGAAGACCGCGGCGTCCTCGAGCACCAGGATCGGATGCCGGTTGCCGGCGAACGCCTCCGCCGGCGCGAACCGCGCATCCAGCGCCGCCCGATCCAGGCCCAGGAGCCTCAGGATCGCGTCGATGTCGGCGTCCGGCAGCGGGACGACGCGCGGCTCGACGCTCGTGAACGAGGCGAGCACGGCGCCGCCCTCGACGCGCGTCCCGATCGCGACCTCGCCGACGGGGGTGTCGAAGACGAACGCCCCGGCTCCGTCGCGCTCGGCCAGGGCGACCGCCGTGGCGATGGTGGCGTGGCCGCAGAACGGCACCTCGGCGACCGGAGAGAAGTAGCGCATCCGGAACCGCCGCAGCCCGGTGCGCTCGATCGCGAAGGCGGTCTCGGCGTAGCCGACGTCGGCGGCGATGCCCTGCATCGCGGCGTCGTCGAGGGCGGTCGCGTCGAGCACGACGCCGGCGGGGTTGCCGCCGTCGGGGGTCGCGGGGAAGGCGGCGAGGCGGAGGATCTCGGTCACGCGGTCCACCGTGCCCGACCCGGGCGGGGTGCGGTAGGGCCGATGCGCGGTGCGCGGCCCTCCCCGGGCGCCGATCCGTCGAGAACGGCCGGCTCGCGCGCTCTCCGCCGGCCGTTCGTGACCGATCAGCGGAGGCACGCCGCGGGACGGAAGGGTCCAGGACGAGCAGCGACCGACCGGGCGACGGTCGCACTCACGCGGACGGCTGGAGGAGGAGAGCCGCAGCAGCCACGAGCAGGGGCGAGAACACGAGCGCGACAGTGGGGAGGAGCGCGACGATTCCCCGCTTCACGCCTACCCAGGCTCGGCCAGAGCTCACCCCGATCACCAGGAGGCCGAAGACGAGCGCGAGCAGATCGACGAACCAGGCCAGGAGGAGGAGCGCCCCGTTGACGCGGTCGCCGATCAGGTAGACCGCAGCGCACCACAGCGCGGTCACGAGGAGACCGGCGACACCCAGACCCGCCGCCAGAGTCGCCATGGTGAAGGGATCGCCGCGCGAGTCCGATCGTTCCGTCATGCGACGGATTCTCGCAGGGACGCGGGGTCGCGACCGTCACGAGGGAGCTCCTGCCACACCTCCCGACGTCGCCACTGACCGCCGATGCCGCGCCGACCGGACGGCGCTCAGAGCGACGCGAGGTACGAGCGCCACCCGCCGAAGCGGGTGATGTCCTCGGCGCCCTCGACCGCGATCGGCTCGACCAGGAACCCGCTCACGAGCGTCCCGTCGGCCAGCGTCACCTTCCCGATCGCCATCGGCTGCGGCAGCGCGGCGACGAACGAGCCGAACGCTGCGTCGTCCAGCCGCCACACCTCCACCTCGAGGGCCGAGCCGTCGGCGACCCGCACCACTCCGGGCTTCGGCGGTGTCGTCGCGAGGGCGACCAGCCGGTAGTCGGCGCTCGTCGTGGTCGTCGAGACGAGCTCGGCGCCCCGATCGGTGAGCTGCGCGTTCAGCGGCTGCCCGCCGAGGTGGGCGCCGGCGACGGCGAGGAGGACGGTCATGAGCGGTTCCAGACGAGGTCGGCGAGTCGGTGGTCGGAGAAGGCGGGGCCGATGAGCTGGACGCCGAACGGGAGCCCGTCGACGACGCCGGCGGGGTAGGCCACGGCCGCCAGATCGAGCAGGTTGGCGAAGTTCGTGAAGCGGCCGAGGCGCGAGTTGACGCCGATCGGATCTGCGGCCACGGCTGCGAGCGTCGGATGCTCGACCGTCGTCGGCAGCAGCAGGGCGTCGATCCGCTCGAAGACCTCGTCCGAGACGACGCGGGCCCGGTCCAGGCGCTCCTGGTCCTGGAAGAGCTTCCACGCCGGCAGCTCTCGCGCCGCGCCGATGATGCGGCCCACGGTCGGGTCGACCTCGTCGGGGTGCGCGTCGACGAAGGCGCCGACGGCGGCGTAGCGCTCGGCGACGAACGCGCCGTCGTAGAGCATCCGAGCGGTCTCGAGGAACACCTCGATGTCCAGGGGGACCACCTCGGCCCCCGTCGCGACCCAGCGCGCGACCTCCGCGTCGAAGGCCTCGGCCCAGCCGGGGGCCAGTTCGCCGACCTGCCCCGGCAGCGGCACGCCGATCCGCGGGGTCCCGGCGACCGGAGCCGTGGATCCGGAGCGGCTGAGCGGGTCGCGCGCGTCCGGCCCCGCCATCACGTCGAGTGCCCGCCGTGCGACGGCGGGGTCGGCCGCCATCACCGTCACGACGTCCAGGCTCCGGCAGGCCGGCACGACACCCGCCGTGCTCACCCAGCCCTTCGTCGGCTTCAGCCCCACGAGCCCGTGGAACGCGGCGGGCACGCGTCCGGAGCCCGCGGTGTCGGTTCCGAGCGCGAAGTCGGCCGCACCCAGCGCGACCGCGACGGAGGAGCCCGAGGACGAGCCTCCGGAGATGCGCGTCTCGTCGACCGCGTGCCGCACCGCCCCGTAGGGGGAGCGGCTGCCGACGAGCCCGGTCGCGAACTGGTCGAGATTGGTGGAGCCGAGGACGACCGCTCCGGCCGCGCGCAGCCGCGCCACCGTCGTCGCGTCCTCGACGGGCTCGAAGGCGAAGGCCGGGCACGCCGCGGTCGTCGGCAGTCCCGCCACGTCGATGTTGCCCTTCACCGCGAAGAGCAGCCCGGCGAGCGGCAGCGCCGGATCGACCGCTGCCAGCTCGGCCACCACGTCGGCCTCGGGTCGCAGCGCGATGAACGCCTCGGGTCGCGACCGCAGCCGCTCGTAGCGCTCGGCGACGTGCGCCGCGGTGTCCCGGATCATGCCGCCTCCTCCTCGATCAGCGGTTCGAGCACGACGAGCACCGTGCCCGCCGTCACCTGGACGCCCACCTCGGCGACGACCTCGACCACGCGGCCGGCCGTCGGCGCGGTGACGGGCGCCTCCATCTTCATCGCCTCGAGTGCGACGAGCGTCTGACCGGCCTCGACGAGATCGCCGACCGCCACGTCGAGCCGGAACACCGTCGCGACGAACGGCGCCTCCACGGCCTCGCAGCCCTCGGGCACGACGACCGCCGGTCCGTCGACCGGAGCCGGCACCGCGTCCTCGCGGTCGAACTCGCCCGACGCCCGCCACGCGTCGCGCTCGGCACCGAACGCCGAGGCCTGGCCCGCGCGGAACTCCGCGATTTCCGACGCGTTCTCCGCGAGGAACTCCTCGTACTCGGCAAGCGAGAACTCGCCGTCCTCGATCCGCAGCGGCAGGCGTCCCGCGGCCATCTCGGCGCGCAGCTCGAGCAGCTCCTCCGGCTCCACCGGATACCAGCGGATGCGGTCGAAGAAGCGCAGCAGCCACGGCACTCCGTCCTCGAAGGCCCCGGCCTGGTGGTGCGTGGACCAGATCGGCACCGTGCGGCCGACGAACTGGTACCCGCCGGGGCCCTCCATCCCGTAGATGCAGAGGTAGGCGCCGCCGATGCCGACCGCGTTCTGCGGGGTCCAGGTGCGCGCCGGGTTGTACTTCGTGGTCACCAGGCGGTGCCGGGGGTCGAGCGGAGTCGCGACCGGCGCGCCGAGGTAGACGTCGCCGAGCCCCAGCACCAGGTACTCGGCCTCGAACACCGTCCGGTACACGTCGTCGACGCTGTCGAGGCCGTTGATGCGGCGGATGAACTCGATGTTCCACGGGCACCACGGAGCGTCGTCACGGACCCCGGCCATGTAGCGGCGGATCGCCTCGCGCGTCGACGGGTCGTCCCACGCCAGCGGCAGGTGCACGGTGCGGCTCGCGACCCGCAGGTCCGCGGTCGCCGGCAGCACCGCCTCGGCCGCGAGGACCGCCTGCGCGACGGCCTCGGTGCTCGTGGTGCGCGGATCGAAGTGGACCTGCAGCGAGCGGATGCCCGGGGTCAGCTCGATCACGCCCGGCAGGCCGGCGGCCTCGAGCGTCTCGGCGATCGCGTGCACCCGCATGCGGGAGGCGATCTCGAGGCTCATCTCGCCGACCTCGACGAGCAGGTTCGCGTCTCCGCTGCGCCGCAGCACGACCGAGGGTGCGCCGTCGCGGGCCGGCAGTCGGTGCAGGACGCCCTGGTCCTCGACCGGTGCCCGTCCTGCGGAGGGCATGTCCAGCGGCGCGTCCAGGAGCGCCGTGGCCTGCGCCGAGGTGACCGGCACGAACCGCACGGTGTCGCCCGGACGGAGCTGACCGAGCCGCCAGAGGTGCCCGGTCGAGACCGTCGCGGGGCAGGTGAAGCCGCCCAGGCTCGGACCGTCGGGGCCCAGCAGGATCGGCAGGTCGCCGGTGTAGTCGACCGCGCCGACCGCGTAGGGGGTGTCGTGGATGTTGGAGGGGTGCAGTCCCGCCTCTCCGCCGTCGGAGCGGGCCCAGCGCGGCTTCGGACCGACGAGGCGGACGCCGGTGCGCGCGGAGTTGAAGTGCACGTCCCAGTCGGTGGCGTAGAAGACGGCCATGTCGTCCTCGGTGAAGAACTCCGGAGCGGCGTGCGGGCCCTCGAGGGCCGCGATCGTCCACGCCTTCGGGAACTCCGGGCGTTCGGCCGACGGCACCGGAGCGACGGGCTGCGGTGCCGCCGGAGTCCGGATCCCGAGGACGTCGCCCGGCGCGAGGGCGCGTCCGGCGTGTCCGCCGATCGCGCCGAGGTCGAAGGTGCTCGCCGATCCGAGGATCAGCGGCACGTCGAGGCCGCCCTCGACCAGGAGGTACATCCGCATGCCGCGCTCGGCCGTGCCGACGGCGAGCACGCCGCCCGCGGGCACCTCGATCGGCTCCCAGGCCGCGACCGGTGCTCCGTCGAGCGTCGCGGGCGCGGGGGCGCCGGTCAGCACGATCCGCGTGGCGCTGTGGAAGCGGAGCGTCGGCCCGCTCATCGTCATCTCGAGTCCGGGCGCCGCGGCGGGGTTGCCGAGCGCCTCGTTGCCGAGCCGGAACGACAGCGGGTCCATCGGCCCCGACGGCGGGATGCCGACCGGCCAGTAGCCGAGGCGCCCGGGCAGGTCCTGCACCGTGGTGAGCATGCCGCCCTTGAGCACTTCGAGCCGCGGAGTCGCGTCGCGGATCCCGTCGAGCGTCGCGGTCGAGTGCTCCGCTGCGAGGACGGCGGGCTCGACGGCGATCGCGCGCAGGAGGCCGGTGTTCGTCGCGATCCCGTCGACCCGGGTGCCCTCGAGCGCCTCGCCGAGCGCCGCCCAGGCCGCAGCGCGGTCCTCGGCGTGCACGATCACCTTCGCCAGGAGCGGGTCGTACGCCGTCGAGACCTCGCTGCCGGGGCGGATCCAGCCGTCGATCCGCGCGCCCGCCGGGTACTCGAGGGCCGTGACCGTGCCCGAGCTCGGCGCGTTGCCCAGGTCGGGGTTCTCGGCGTAGACGCGCGCCTCGACCGCCGCTCCGGAAGGTTCGGGAAGCGCGTCGAGGAACGCCGTCTCGCCCTGCGCGAGTCGCAGCATCCACTCGACCAGGTCGATCCCGTAGCGCGCCTCGGTGACGGGGTGCTCGACCTGCAGGCGCGTGTTGACCTCGAGGAACGCCGCCTCCTGCCGCACCGGGTCGTAGATGTACTCGACGGTACCGGCGCTGCGGTAGCCCGCGTCGGCGCAGAGCCGCGCCGACGCCTCCGCGATGCCCGTGCGCACGGAGTCGGGAAGATCGGGGGCAGGACTCTCCTCGATCACCTTCTGGTTGCGGCGCTGGAGCGAGCAGTCGCGGTCGCCGAGGGTGAGCACGCGGCCGTCGCCGTCTCCGAACACCTGCACCTCGACGTGGCGGGCCCGCTCGACGAGCCGCTCGAGGAACACACCGGCCGAGGAGAAGCCGGCCTCGGCGAGACGCCGCACCTCGCGCCACGCGGTGCGCAACTCGGACTCGTCGCGGCAGGCTCGCATGCCGATGCCGCCGCCTCCCGCCGTCGCCTTGAGCATCACGGGGTAGCCGATCCGCTCGGCCTCGGCGGCGGCGTGGTCGGCGTCGTCGAGCAGCCCGGTGCCGGCGAGCATCGGCACCCCGGCGCGCTCGGCCGCGTCGCGGGCGGTGTGCTTCGCGCCGAAGATCTCGAGCTGCTCGGGGGTCGGACCGACGAACACGATCCCGGCGGCCTCGCAGGCGCGCGCGAACTCGGCGTTCTCGCTCAGGAACCCGTAGCCGGGATGGATCGCACCGGCGCCGGTCGCCCGCGCGGCCTCGAGGATCCGGTCGATCCTCAGGTAGCTCTCGCTCGCGGCGGCCGGACCGATCCGCACGGCCTCGTCGGCGAGCGCGACGTGCGCGGCGCCGAGGTCGGCGTCGGAGTGGACCGCGACGGTGCGCAGGCCCATCCGCTTCGCCGTCCGCAGGATCCGGACCGCGATCTCGCCGCGGTTGGCGACGAGGAGCGTGTCGAAGGTCATCGCGCGGCCACTCCGTCGAAGACGATCATCTCGGCGCGCGAGGGGTCGAAGCCGTTGCAGGGGTTGTTGATCTGCGGGCAGTTCGAGACGACCACGAGGGTGTCGCGCTCGGCGCGCAGCGTCACGCTGAGACCGGGGGAGGAGATGCCGTCGACGATGCCGAGAGCGCCGTCGGGGTCGACGGGCACGTTCATGAACCAGTTGACGTTCGACACCTGGTCGCGCTTGCCCATCCCGTAGCGCGAGAGCTCGGCGACGAAGTTCTCGGCGCAGGCGTGCTGCGAGTAGGTGTGGAAGCCGTAGCGGAGCGTGTTGCTCTCCTTCGAGCAGGCGCCGCCGAGAGTGTCGTGGCGCTCGACATCGGTCGCGATCACGCTGAGCAGCGGGCGGTGCTCGGCGTCGCGCAGCACCGAGCCGGCTGTCAGGTAGACGCTCGACTGGGCCTGCAGCGTGGCCGGGGCGGAGTAGGCCGTGTGGTCGACGGCGTCGTAGGCGAGGAAGTCGACGGCCTGGTTGCCGTCGACGTCGACGATCACGAGGACCTCGCCCGCTCGCAGCAGGCGCGACCAGGGCGCACGGGCGGCGACGGTCTCGCGGTGGATCTCGGTGCCGTGGTCGATGCTCATGCGATGCCCCTCGCCTGCAGGAAGTCGTCGGTGTTCAGGAACGCGCGGCGTCCCTCCGGAGTCGCGGAGCGCAGTGGATCGTCGGGCCCGGCCGGCTCGCCGCGCCAGGCGAGCACGTCGACCGGGCCGCACGAGTAGGCCGGCCGGGGGTCGAGCGGATGCGCGGTGTTCGCCAGCAGGACGATCGCCGGCATCTCGAGGCGGAGGACGACCGAACGGCCCGGTCCGGCGCTGCCGAGGTACTCGGGGGAGCCGTCCGCGCGGATCCGCACGCCCTGGAAGTAGGAGACGCTGGGCGCGAGATCGCCGCGGCCGAGCCCCTGCTTCGCGGCGCCGAGCAGCAGCAGCTCGCGACCGGAGGGCGAGGGCCCCTGCGGGGAGCCGTCGCCGTAGCGCTCGACGTTGCGGGCGAGGGCGCTCGTGCCGTAGATCGTGTCGTGGTGCCCGGAGTCGTCCGAGACCGTGCTCGCGAGCACGCGGCCCTGGTCGCTCAGCAGCAGCTGACCGGCTCCGGCGTAGACCTGCCACTGCACCTTCACGGTGTCGGCGACGTTGAGGCGCTCGTGCGTGCCGACCGCGCTGTAGAGCAGGAGCGAGACGCAGGCGTCTCCGGTGACGTCGGTCAGGCACAGGTGGGTGCCGCGGGCGAGGGCGCGGTGGCCGTACCCGCCGCCGGCGATCCGCTCGGACCAGCGCAAGTCCTCCGGCGTCGTGCCCGCGGGCGGATCGGGGTGCAGGCCCGCGGGCAGCAGCGGGCCGGTCTCGGCGGGCGTGCCCTCCTGGGCCCGGGCGTGCGCGCGGGCCCCCGCGGTGGTGGAGGTGGTCGATGCGCTCATCGGTCTGCGCCCTTTCTCGATCGTGCTCCGCGCGGCCCGGCGGTCCCGAGCTTTCTATCGTTCGACAGGAAGTCGATCACGCGCCGGTGTCGCGGGCGTGACCCCGGTGTTGCGATCGTGTTTCGCGTGCGGCGCCGGCGCCGCTTCTCCGAGAGCCGCTTCTCCAGAAGTTGCGGGAAGTGTGAGCGATTACCGCAACTTCTGGAGGAGCACCGAAGGGCCGCCACGCCGCTTCTCCAAAAGTTGCGGGAAGTGCGAGCGGTCACCGCGACTTCTGGAGGAGCGCGGAGGAGCCGGGCAGGGCCGGCGCCGCCCCGCTGCTACCGTCGAGCGCATGGCCAGCGCACCCACCGGACGGCCGCGCGCCTCCGGAGCGTCGCTCACCGGCCTCGGCACCCGGGCCGACATCCTCGCCGCCGGTGCCGCGCTCTTCTGCACCGAGGGCTTCGGCAGCACGAGCACGCACGCCATCGCGGGCGCCGCCGGGATCCGGCAGGCCTCGCTGTACCACCACTTCCCCGGGAAGCACGCGGTGCTGCTCGAGCTGCTGCTCGGCACCGTCCAGCCCTCGCTCGACGCCGCCGCCCAGCTGCTGGCGCGCGACGAGTCGCCTGCTGCGCGCCTCTGGGCGCTGTGCGTGTCGGACGTGCGGCTGCTCTCGGCGGGCGAGCACAACGTCGGCGCGCTCTACCTGCTGCCCGAGCTGGGCGACGAGCGGTTCGCGGCCTTCCGCGAGCGGCGCTCCGAGCTCGAGACCGCCTACCGCACCCTCGTGGCGGCGTGCGGAGCCGAGGACGTCGAGGTCGGAGCCGCTCTCGTGCTCGCCCTCGTCGAGAACGTGATCCTGCAGCGCCGCCGCCCCGAGATCGACCTCGAGCGCCACGGCGAGGCGGTGGCGCTCGCCGCGCTGCGCGTGCTCGACCTCGACCGCGCGGCCGTCGCGGAGGCACTCGCCACCGGCCCCGCCGTGCTCGCGCACCTGACCTGAGGCACCGGCCCGCCGAGTCCTCCGAAGTCGTCGTCGTCGAGCGCCGAGTACGACGATTCCTGAGCAGTCGAGCGACGCCCCGCGCGGCGGAGTTAACGCGATCGTTGCACGCTCGAAAAAATCGGCGCCTCCGGGCGCGGCAGGATCCGTGTCTATCAACCGATAGAAACACCCGCCGCACCACGAGCAGCCTGGAGCACGCATGATCATCCTCGGAGTGGGGATCACCGTCCTGGTGATCCTCGCCGTCGGCATCGCGGTCGCCCGCAAGATCGACGGCGACAGCGCCAACTACCTCGTCGCCGGCCGCCGTCTGGGCATCCCGCTCGTCGCGGTCTCCCTCACCGCCGCTGCGGTCGACTCGAACGCGACTGTCGGCAACACCGACCTCACCTCGCAGTTCGGCTTCTGGGCCGGCGCCTCGCTCGCCATCGGACTCGCGATCTGCCTCCTGATCACGGGGCTCTTCCTCGCCAAGCCCATGAACGCGATGAAGCTCTTCACGCTCGCCGACTTCTTCCGGATGCGCTACGACCGCACCACCGAGATCGTCGCGTCGGTGATCATGGTGCTCTCGTTCACGATCCTGCTCGCGGGCAACCTGGTCGCCTGCGGTTTCCTCCTCGAGCGCTTCGCCGCCATCCCCTACGCGTGGGGAGTGATCCTGTCGGTCGCCCTGGTGCTGACCTACACGATCGCCGGCGGGCTCTTCTCGGACGCCTACACGGCCGCCATCCAGACCGTCATCACGGTCGTCGCCGCGATCTCGCTGCTCGTCTGGGTCGCACTCGCCTACGGCATCGTGATCCCCGAGGGGATGGGCCCGTTCGACTTCGAGCAGCTGACCGACCCGGCCATGGGGGCACCGGTGAACTGGGCGACCCTCGTCGCTCTGGGCATCGGCGACCTCGTCGCCATCGACTTCATGCAGCGCATCTTCGGCGCCAAGTCGCCCGAGGTCGCCCGCCGCGCGTGCTACGCCGCCGCGGCCGGGACCGCCGCGATCGGCACGATCTTCGCGATCGTGGCGCTCACCGCGAGCGCGGTCCTCGGCATCTCGGCGGCCGACGGACCGGTCCTGTTCACGCTCCTCGACGACTACGCGCCGCCGCTGATCGCGATCCTGGTGCTCTCGGGCGTCGTGGCGGCGTCGTTCTCGACCGCGTCCGGAGCGATCCTGGCCACGTCCGCGATCGTCGTGCGCAACGTCCTCTCGGTCCGACGCCACACCGGATCCGGGGTCGACCCGCTGCTGAAGTGGACCCGTGTCGCGATGATCCCGATCGTGATCCTCGGCTCGTTCCTCGCGATCCGGGTGAGCCAGACCGGCATCCTGCTGACGCTCGCGTTCGACCTCATGCTCGCGTGCCTCGCGGCGCCGTTCCTCATCGGGCTCTTCTGGAAGCGCCCGGGAGTGACGGCCGCACTCGTCGCGGCGGGCGTCGGCTTCGCCGTGCGGATCGTGTTCCTGGCGCTCACCCCGACGCTCTACGGAGTGCCGAACGACATCCTCTACGTGCCGAACGACCTGATCGGAGCCGGTTTCGACGGCTACGCCACGCTCGTCGCCGGAGCCATCGGCTTCGGGACCTTCGTCGTCGTCGGTCTGCTCGCTCCGCGCTCCTCGCGCGAGCTCGACGGCGAGCGCACGGTGCGCCGCGAGCTCGACGAGGAGCAGGCGGGCGTCCTCGAGCCCGCGGGCGTCTGACCCGTCCCGATCCACCCGCACATCCCGATCCGTCGCGAGCGGCCGCCCCGGCGGCGGTCCGACGTTCGCGACGGATCGTTGTGCGGATCCGGTCAAGCCCCTCCCGCGGGTGCGGCGCATCCCGTTGGCTCCTGAGGGTGGGGACGACGACGCGGAAACGGCTCGTGCGCGAGCGCGCCTACCAGGGCGGGTTCCTGATCGGCGTCGCGCTGATGGCCGCCGTCGACGAGATCGTCTTCCATCAGATCCTCGGCTGGCACCACTTCTACGACCGCTCGACCCCCGCGATCGGACTGCTGTCGGACGGGCTGCTGCACGCGGTCGAGGTCGTCGCGCTGGTCGCGGGGTTCTTCCTGCTGCTCGACGCGCGCCGCCGCTCGGCGCTCCGCGTGCCCGTCGCGGTGGCGGGCGGACTGACCGGCGCGGGACTCTTCCAGCTGTGGGACGGCGTCGTCGACCACAAGCTCCTCCGCGTGCACCAGGTGCGGTACGAGGTCGACCTGCTGCCCTACGACATCGCGTGGGTCGCGTCGGGCGCGCTCCTGCTCGTCGCGGGGATCGTGCTGTCGGCGCGCGCGCGGCGGCGCACAGCGTGACTCCGCACGTCCACCCCCTGCTCGATCCCGGGCTCGTGCTGAGCCTCCCGCTCGTCGTCGCGGCGGCGCTCGCCGTCGGAGGGAGCCGCGCGGAGTCCCGCCGCGGCCGCCCCTGGCCGCTGCGCCGGCTCCTCCTGCTGCTCGCCGGCCTCGGAGTCGCGATCGCCTCGCTGACCGGCCCGTTCGCGCAGTGGGCCCACGCGGATCCGCGCGGCGCGATGCTCGCGCACCTCGCGCTGGGCCTGCTGGCGCCCCTCCTGATCACGACCTCGGCGCCCGTCACGCTCGCCCTGCGCGCCCTCGACGTGACCGCCGCCCGCCGTCTCTCCCGCGTGCTGCGGAGCCGCCCTGCCCGCGTGCTCGCGCACCCGATCCCCGCCGTCCTGCTCTCGACCGGCTCGCTCTGGCTCGTGCACGCGACGGGCCTGCTCGAGGCCGCGCACGCGGATCCGCTGCTCCACGCTCTGCTCGGCGTGCACTTCCTCGCTTCCGGCTGCCTGCTGACCGGCGCCCTGATCGGAGTCGACCCCGCGCCGCACCGCGCGCCGTTCGGCCTGCGCGTGGGCGTCGTCCTCGGCAGCATCGCCGCGCACGCTCTGCTCGGCACGACCCTCTACGCCGAGGCCACGAGCGACGTCGAGCGGCAGGCGGCGCAGATCCTGTACTACGGAGGCGACCTGCTCGAACTCGCGCTCGTCACGGTCCTCTTCGCGCAGCACTACGCGGCGACCGCCCCCGGGAGGGCGCGCAAGCCCCTCGGCGGCCGGCCCGTGCATCCGTAGAGTCGCCGGATGCTGCTGATCTTCGGAACCCGCTCGATCGAGGACGTTCTGCGCGTGCTCGTCTTCGTCTGCCGCGTCTGCGGCGTGCGCGACGAGCAGCGGGTGATCCGGAGCCGGACGAAGCTGTCGCTCTTCTTCGTGCCGCTGGTCACGGTGTCGTCGCGGTACCTCCTGGAGTGCAACAACTGCGGGACGGTGTCGCGCATCACGAAGCAGGAGGCGGAGGGCACCGTCCGCTGGGCGGGCAACTCGGACGCGTGACGCGGCGCGCGTGGACGCGAAGCGGTCCCTGAGTCGCACCGACCGCCCGTTCCGCGCCCACTCGTGACGCGTAGCCGCCGCGACCGGGCGCGAATCGGGGACCGGGGAGAGATCAGCGCCCGTTCCGCGCCCGCTCGCTCCGGCGTGCCGCGTCGCCCCGACGGACGACACGGACCGCCCCGCGGATCACTCCGCCGCACGCACCTGCAGCGTCGTGAACGGCGCCGACGGGAACACCAGCTGCGTCAGCGTGCTCAGCCCGCCGCCGACGAACACCTCGAGCACCGTCGCATCGACGACGATCCGGATCGACACGCGGTCCGCGCCGCCGCGAGGAGGCAACGGGGCCCAGTCGACCGAGGGGAACGACGGCGCGAAGTCCACCGCTCCGCTCCGGGTGCGGTCGCAGGTGAGCACGCCCTCGTCGGCGTCGACCGTGAGGATCACCGCCTCGTCCGTGGTGTTGGTGAGGAGGCGGAGCTCCGTGCGGTCCCCGGGCCGGCACGAGACGTCGACGTCGAAGACGCGCAGAGCGGAGGAAGCGGGCAGGATCGGGCGCTGCGCCAGGGCGAGGCGGCCGTCGGCCCCCTCGACGAGGTCGATCTCGCGCACGAGCGACATCGACGAGCGCCAGGGCGTGGTCGGAGTGTCGCCGGCGTAGTCCCAGTTGCTGGCCCACGCGATCGTGAGGCGGCGGTCATCGGGGGCGTCGTTGAACGAGACGGCGGCGTAGTAGTCGCGGCCGTAGTCGAGCCAGTCGTAGTCGGCGGGATCGGCGGAGTCGCTGATCCGGTCGGCCGTGAACTCCGCGCCGTCGAAATCGCCGACGAAGTACTGGCTGCCGGATCCGCCGGCGATCCCGCCCGGGTTGAGGCTGACGATCATCAGCCAGCGGACCTCGTCGGTGCCGCGCACGCGCAGGGGGAACAGGTCGGGGCACTCCCACACACCCCCGGTGGCGTGCGCGGGGCCGAAGTGCGAGCGCCGGGTCCACTCCTTCAGGTCGTCCGAGGTGTAGACGACGACGCGGCGCTCGACCGCCTCGACGGCCACCATCACCCAGTGGCCGTCGTCGCCGCCGAACCGGAACACCTTCGGGTCGCGGAACTCGGCCGAGCCGATGTCGAGCACCGGGTTGCCGGCGTACCGCGTCCACGTGCGCCCGTCGTCGACGCTGAAGGCGAGCGCCTGCGCCTGCGAGGCTCCCGTGCCGTCGGCACCCGGCGCGCGGGCGGCGGTGTACACCGCGACGAGGGCGGTCTCGCCCGGTTCCGCGAAGCCCGCGGTGTTGCGGACGTCGGCGACCGCGCTGCCCGAGAAGGCCATCTCGCCGTCGAGGACGGGGATCGCGACCGGCTGCTCCTCCCACGACACGAGGTCGGTCGACGTCGCGTGCCCCCACGAGATGTTGCCCCAGGTGCTGCCGGTCGGGTTGTTCTGGAAGAACAGGTGGTAGACGCCGTTGTGGAAGAGCAGCCCGTTGGGGTCGTTCAGCCAGGTGTCACGGGCGGTGAAGTGCGCGGACGGACGCCAGGCGTCGGTCGTGGAGGTGAGGGTCACAGGGGCTCCTGAATGCGAGGGGGTCGGTGCGGCCGGTCGGGGGAACGGGAGAGGGGAGGCGCGGACGGACGTCCGCCCGCGCCACCGGGACTACTCGCCGCCGCTCTGGAAGCGGTCGTACGCCTGCTGGTAGGTGGCGGTGACGTCCTCGACGCCCATCGACTCGAGCTGCGAGACGTACGAGTCCCACTCGTCCTCGACGGTGCCGTTGACGATCCAGGCCGCGAACTTCTCCTTCACCAGCGTGTTGATGTCGGTGAGCGCGAACGAGACGCGGTCGAGCTCGTCGTTCGAGAGCAGCACCGGCGGGTAGGCGTCGTTCGCCTTGTACGGGAGGTAGTACTCGTTCACGAGGTCCTGGCGCTCCTTCGCGCGCGGCTCGGGAGCCACGACGGTCGCGAAGTCCTCCTCCGTGGTGATCTTCGGGCCGCCGGAGGCGACCTTCTGGCGGCGCTCGCCCTCGGACTCGCCCGCCGCGGCGGGGATCTGCACGAGCATCCCGGAGGCGTCCTTCTCGAGCGTCGTTCCGATCGGGCCCCAGCTGGTCTGGGCGCTCATCTCGGGGTCGAAGAGGCGGTCGGCCCAGCGCATGGTGGCGGCGGGGTACTCGTTGGAGCGCGTGATCGCCATCGCTCCGCGGTTGATCTCCTGGTTGCTGGTGACGCTGGCGCGCTTGACCCCGTCGACGCCTTCGAGCACGCCGAGCACGGCGTAGTCGCCGAGGCGGTCCTCGCCGATCATCTCCTTCGCCTCCCACCAGAAGAACGAGCCGAGGATCTCGGTGTCGGCTTTGCCCTTCGAGAGGTACGCGACGTCGTCCTGCGAGAACGACTCCGGGTCGATCAGGCCGTCGGCGTACCAGCCGGCGAGGGCCTCGACGCCCTGCTTGTAGCCCTCGGTGTCTGCGGTGAACTGCACCTCGCCGTCGACGACGATGCGGTGGTCGTTGTTCTCGGGCTGGCCGCCGAGCGCGGCGATCAGGTCGTGCGGGTTCGCGCAGAAGGAGTCGGTGCGGAACGACAGCGGCAGTTCGTCGGCCTCGCCGTTCCCGTTCGGGTCCTGGGTCGCGAACGCCTCGAGAGCGGCGCGGTACTCCTCGATGGTGGTCGGCATCGGGATGCCGAGCTTCTGGAGCCAGGCCGTGTTGATGAAGAGGAAGTTCGGGTACTGCAGGATCCCGAGCTCCTCGACCGAGGGCAGCGTGTAGATGTGCCCGTCGGAGGCGGTCAGGGCGGCGCGGATGTCCGGCCGCTCGTCGAGGATCCCCGAGAGGGTCGGCGCGTGCTCCTCGATCAGGTCCTCGAGCGGCAGGAGGGTGCCGTTCTCGCCGTACTGCACGATCTCGGCGTCGGTGAGCCCGGAGTTGAAGAGCACGTTGGGCACGTCGTCGCTGGCGAGGAGGAGGTTCTTCTTCTCGGCGTAGACCTGCTCGGGCAGGTTCTTCCACTCGATGGCGATGTTCGTGTCCGCCTCCCACTGCTGCACGAGCTGCATCGTCGAGTACTCGGGGGCGAGCGCCGACTTCGTGCCGCCGAAGGTCAGCGAGAGCTTCTCGTCGACGATCGGCAGGCCGGTCTCGCGGAAGCCGACCTCGGCGGAGCGGTCCTCGACCGGGTCGGAGGCGCCGCCGCCCGTGCAGCCGGCGAGCAGGAGGCTCCCGGACAGGCCGAGGGCGGTGAGGGTGAGGAAACTGCGGTGTCTCATCGGTGTGATCTCTCTCGTGTGAGGGTGCGACGGGGTCGCGGGAGGGTGCTGCGAGGCAGCAGGAGGGAACGGCGGAGCCGCGGGTGGTGAGGAGGGAGGGTCAGCTCTTCACGGCGCCGAGGAGGGCGCCCTTGGTGAAGTGCTTCTGCATGAACGGCAGCACGATCAGGAGGGGGATCGTCGAGACGACGATCATTCCGTACTTGATCAGCTCGCCCAGGCGCTGCGCCGCGGCGTAGGAGTCCATCGCTCCCGAGCCGCCGGCGGACGTGACCTCGGACTGGATGAGCACGTTGCGCAGCACCAGCTGGAGCGGGTACTTACTCTCGTCGTCGAGGTAGATGAGGGCGTCGAAGAAGGCGTTCCAGTTGGCCACGAGGTGGATCATGATCATCAGGAAGATCAGCGGCTTCGACAGCGGCAGGACGATGCTGAAGAAGAAGCGGAAGTCGCTCGCGCCGTCCATCTGCGCCGCGTCCCGCAGCTCCCCGGGCACGTTGTTCTCGAAGAAGGAGCGGGCGATGATCAGGTTCCAGACGCCGACCGCTCCCGGGAGGACCACCGCCCAGATGCTGTCGAGCAGCCCGAGATCGCGCACCACGAGGTAGCGGGCGATGAGGCCTCCGTCGATGAACATCGTGACGATGAACAGCAGGAGGAAGAAGGTCCTCCCGTAGAGGTCCTTCCGCGACAGCGCGTACGCGGCGCAGAGGATCGTCGCGACGCTGATCGCGGTGCCGACGACCGTGTAGAGGACCGAGTTGCCGAAGCCCTGCCAGATCGCCCCGTCCGAGAAGATCCGGGCGTAGCCCTCGAGCGTGAAGCCCTCGGGCCAGAGCCAGACGTTGCCGTTCAGGATCTGGGACGGCTCGCTGAACGAGGCGATGACGATGAAGTACATCGGGTAGACGATCGCGACGATCGCCAGCAGCAGCACGGTGATGGCCACCGTGTTGAAGACGGGGTCCGCGATGCGTCCGCGGGTCGGAGGGGCGGGCTGCCTGCGCGAGGACGGTGCGGTCCGGGGGCGGACGGCGGGCTCGGGGCGGAGGGTCTGGGTCATGTCGTCGTCACCACAGGCTCGATTGGCCCGCCCGGCGGGCGACCTGGTTGAAGGTCGCCAGGAGGACGAGGTTGATCAGGGAGTTGAACAGGCCGATCGCGGCCGAGTAGCTGAACTGCGCTTGCTGCAGGCCCGCCTTGTAGACGTAGGTCTGGATGACCTCGGAGGTCGGCAGGTTGAGGTCGGTCTGCATGAGCAGCACCTTCTCGAAGCCGAGGTTGAAGAGGTTGCCGATGGCGAGAATGAACAGGATCGTGATCACCGGCATGATCCCGGGGATGTCGATGTGCCGGATCCGCTGCCACTTGCTCGCTCCGTCGACGCGGGCGGCCTCGTGGAGTGCCGGGTCGATCGCCGTCAGCGCGGCGAGGTAGACGATCATCGAGAAGCCGGCGTTCTGCCAGATGTCGGAGCCGATGTAGAGGGGCCGGAACCACTCCGGCGACCCCATGAAGAACACCGGTTCGCCGCCGAGCGCCACGATCGCGCTGTTCACGATGCCGGAGCGCGGCGAGAACAGCAGGTGGATCATCCCGACCACGACCACGACCGAGATGAACGACGGCGAGTAGAGCACGGTCTGGGTGAACTTCTTGAACCGCTCGCTCTGCAGCTGGTTCACGATCAGCGCCAGCACGATCGGCACCGGGAACGCGATCAGCAGGCCGAGCGCGTTCACCGTGAGCGTGTTCTCGATGAGCCGCCCGAACTGGAACGACGTCACGAAGCGCGTGAAGTTGTCCAGGCCCACCCACGGACTGCCCGAGAAGCCCAGCGACGGGTTGTAGTCGCGGAAGGCGATCTGCGCGCCGTACATCGGCCAGTACTTGAAGAGCAGGACGAAGACGACCGCGGGAGTCAGTAGTACGTATAACTGCCAGGACCGCAGGGCTCGTCGGAGATGCGAGCCGAGGCGCTGCCTCGGACTCAGGAGGCGCCGGGGTCGGGCGACCCGGGCGGGGGACTGCGTTGCCGTCATGCGCGCACCTTTGCACTCGCCACCGATCCGCGGAGGACCGGTGAGCATTCGAGGGGATGGAGTCGGGGCTCCTCGCGGTTCTCGGCGAGGAGGAGGGAGACGGCCTCTCGGGCCATGCGCTCGTAGGGCAGCGCCATGGTCGTCAGGCCTGGGTCGAGGTAGGGGGCGACCGTGTCCTGGTCGTCGAAGCCGACGATCGAGACGTCGTGGGGGACCCGCAGCCCGCGGGCCTCGAGGGCGCGGTAGGCGCCCCACGCGGTCCGGTCGTTGCCGCAGAAGATCGCGGTGGGGGCGTCGTGCTCGTCGAGCAGCTCGGCGGTGAGCTCGAGCCCGTCCTCGACGACGCCCGTCCCGTAGCGGACGAGCCGGGGGTCTGCGGCGAGTCCGGCGTCCTCGAGCGCGCGGCGGTAGCCCTCGCGTCGGCCGATGCCGGCGGGGAGCGTGCTCTGGGGCGGCTGGATGTCGATGTAGCCGATCCGCTCGTGGCCCGCCTCGATCAGCTGGCGGGTGGCGACGTAGCCGCCGTCCACCTCGTCCGGGAAGACGCTCGAGAAGCGGCCGCCCAGCGACTGGGCGTTGGCGACGACCGTGGGGACGCCGGCGAGCGCCTCCGGGACCTCGAGGACCTGGTGGTACATCGAGGCGTAGATGACGCCGAGCACCCGGTACGACAGCATCATGTCGATCGCCGACGCCTCGAGGGCCTGCTCGCCGAAGGTGTCGACGCTGAGGATGATGTGCCCGCTCTCCCAGGCCTGCATCTGCGCGCCCTTGAGCAGGCGTCCGGCGAACGGCGAGCTGGCGACCTCGTCCGAGACGAAGCCGACGATGCCGGACTGCCCGCTGCGGAGGGACTTCGCGAACGCGTTCGTGCGGTAGTCGAGAGCGGCGACCGCCTCCATGACGCGGGTGCGGGTGGCCTCGGTCACGCGGTTGCTCGGAGCGTTGTTCAGCACGAGGGACACGGTCGCCTGCGAGACGCCGGCGCGTTCCGCCACCTGCCGCATCGTCGCGGTGCGTCGAGCCATGTCCACCTCCTCGTGGTCCTCGTTATTCGTATAACTGGACGGTACACACGCGTCCCCCCGCCGTCAAGAACGAATCGGCAGGAGGTCCGCGCGGTCGCCCGACCCGCGTCCGGGCGAGAGGCGGGGGTCTCATCCGGTGCGCGCGCGCCGTCCGTCGTCGTCCGTGCCCGGCGGACGCCGTCGCAGCAGCACGACCCCCGTCAGCACCTGCCACGCCGTGATCGAGTACACGGCCAGGCGCTCCCAGACCCCGTCCGGCAGCAGGTCGAAGCCGGTCGTCTCCGAGTCGATCCGGAGCAGGATCAGCGCCGCGAGCCCGACGGCTCCGAGCGCGATGCCCGCGATCGCGTAGGACCGGGGCAGCTGGTGGCGGCGGGCGGTCGCGCCGGCGGCGATCGAGGCGGCGTTCCCTCCGATGATGGCGAGGGCCGCCCCGAGGACGTGCAGCCAGCCGATCCCGCTCTCGGCGCTCGCCCGGCTCCCGTGCACGACTCCGATCAGCGCGCTGCCGACGGCGAAGGCGGCCGCGGGAGCGAGGAGCGCGCGCCACCGCCCGCCGGGCACGGCGCGCGCGGTGAGGATCGCGGCGGCGAGGTAGAGCAGGCCCTGCAGCACGAAGGCCGTGTTCATCACGGCGCTCAGGGGCGAGTCGATCGCGCGTCCCTGGTAGAGCTCGACGTCGGGGACTCCGAGGTCGCTGATGTAGTTCGCCGCGTAGCTGTAGCCGGGGAACGCGGCCGCCGCGATCGCCTCGCCGCCGACGTAGACGACGGCGCCGAGCAGCCACAGAACGCCGGCCGCCCGGGCGAGTGAGCGTCGAGAGGTCACGAGGCGACGAGGGACAGGAGCGTCGAGAGGATCCCGAGCACGACTCCGGCCCCGAAGAGGATCAGGCCCGTCAGCCGCAGCGCCCGCACGGCGTCGCTCCAGCGGTGCAGCCGGATCCGCTCGGGGTCCTCCTCGCGGTAGTGCACCTCCCGCTGATCGGATCCGACGGGCGCGAGGGGGTCGCCCGAGGTCAGCGGATGCGAGCGCACCTCGCCGGCGCGCGTCACCCAGTGCAGAGAGCGCGGGGGCCCGTCCTCGAGGTACGCGGTCGTCGGCAGCCAGCGCCCGTCGATCAGCGCCGCGACGAACGCCGCGAGGAGGAACAGGAGGCCGAGCGGAGCCGCGGTCAGCGAGAGTGCCTCGAGGATCGTCTCCAGCATCCGATGCCTCTCCTCGTCGTCGGATCACGAGAGTAGCGAGTGCGCCCTGAGTGGACCGGGGAGTCAGAGCAGGTCGCGGAGCGCTTCGAACGTGCGGTCGGGATCCTCGAGGTGCAGGTCGTGGTTCAGGCCGGCGAGCCGGCGGACGCCCCAGCCGAGGTGCTCCAGCGATCCGACGAGTGCGTCGGGGATCACGGAGGGGGACTCGTCCGACAGGACGAGGGTGGAGGGCACCGCCGGCGCCGCGGGGGCGAGCGGATGGAACGCGACGTCGCGGAACACTCCGATCGCCATCCTCCGGTCGAACTGCTCCTGGGCGTGCTCGACCAGCGATCGGGCGGCCGGGTCGAGCGGAGTCGGTGCTCCGCTGCGGCGCGCGCGGAGCGCCTGGGCGACGCCGAGGCTCAGCAGCGGGACGAGCCAGAACAGGCGCCCGGCGATCCCCGTGGTCGGCAGGGCGAGCTGGAAGCCGGGGTCGAGGTAGATCGCGCGGGACGGCGCGAGGCGCTCGACGGCGCGGACGAGGACCGGTCCGCCAAGGGAGTGCCCGACGATGCTGTGGAGGCCGGCGGGGAGGGTCTCCACCAGATCGTCGGCCAGCGCCTCGAGCCCGTACGACGCGGCGCGGTCGCTGCTCCCGTGCCCGCGCAGGTCGACGGTGGTCACCGTGCACCGCCCGTCCGCGAGCATCCGGTCGATCAGCGGCTGCCACGTCGCTCCGCTCGCGCCGAGCCCGTGCACGAGCCCCACCGTGATCGGGCCCGAGCCGGACGTCCTCGTCATCAACCGCATGGAGTCATCCTCCTCCGCCCCAGCACGAGGGGAGACGCCTCGCGCGACCGTCCCGAGCGCGCACCGGATCTCTCCGGCATCGCGCGCGAGCAGCGCGCTCCGACTCAGGCGGCCCGTCGTGCCGCGAGAGTGCGACCGTGGTGCCCGGCGCGCTCCTCGGCGAGGGCTCTGAGCTCGTCCGCGATGTCCGTGAACCGGTCCAGGCTCGGGTTGACTCCGACGAGGGTGAACTCGCGGGTGACGACCTCGAGGTCGAGCTCCCAGACGTCCTCGAGGATCCGGCGCATCCACCCGGTCGCGTGATCCCAGCCCTCGCGGGGAGTCCCGGCGGCGTAGTTGCCGCCCTGCACGGTGACGAGCACGGCGGGCTTGCCGGCGATCGAGGGCGTCCGCCCGGGAGCCATGCGCGGGTCGGTGAGCACGAGGTCGACGTACGTCTTGAAGTGCTGCGAGACGCCGAAGTTGTAGAGCGGCACTGCGAAGAGGAGCGCATCGGCGCCCTCGAGCTCGTCGGTCAGCGCGGCTGCCAGGGCTGCAGCCTCGTTCTGCGCGGAGCTGCGGGCGTCGGGAGGTGTCATCGATCCCGCCACCGCGTCCGACCACGAGGTCGACGGGAGGGGGTCGGAGCCGAGGTGGCGACGGATGATCGCGGCATCGGGGTGCGCGGCTCGCCATTCGTTCTCGACGATGTCGCCGAGAGCGCGGCTCGTCGATCCCTCGACGCGGATGCTGGCGTCCAGACGGAACAGGGACATGCTTCTCCTTCTCAGGACTCCGCTCGTGCGATCCGAGCGTGTCCGGGCTGTCGCCCTGCTGATGGCGGGGCGGTGAACCGCTGTGGTTACCGGCAGTAACTGTGTACGCTCGGATCCCGTTACCGCAATCGCACCCCTGTTACCCCGCGGTGACCGAAGGAGGAGCGATGTCCCGCGATGATCGAGGCCGGGCTCTCCAGGAACGCCTCAGCGAGTCCATGCCCTCGATGCACCAGCTCTGCTCTGGCGAGTCGCCGGAGCTGTTCCGATCGCTGATGTCGCGCATCGGCGACAAGTGGACCCTCCTGGTCATCGGCGTCCTCGGGAACGATCGCCTGCGCTTCACCGAGATCGCCGACACGATCCCGGGCATCTCCCGCCGGATGCTCACGGTCACTCTGCGCGCCCTCGAGCGCGACGGACTCCTCTCGCGCACCGTGTACGCGCAGGTTCCGCCCCGTGTCGAGTACGAGGTCACCGACCTCGGACGCTCCCTGCAGAGCGTCGCCTTCGCCGTCGGCGACTGGGTCGGGGACCATCAGCAGACGATCGTCGAGAACAGACGCAGCTTCGATGCCGCCGCCGACCCCGCCGACCCTGGGCGGCAGGCAGACGAGCCGATCTCCGGGGCGCAGGCGCACTGAGAGGCGGAGGGGATCCGTCTCCTTCGATCCGTCGACGTCACCCGGGCGGCGTGCTCTCGTGGAGCCGGCTCTCCATCTCTGCGACGAGCTCCATGCAGCGGAGGCGGGCGGGGGAGAAGTCGTACGGCATCCTCCCGACGGCCTCGACCGCGCTCATCTCTCTTCCGCCCTCGACGCCGTCGGGATGCGCGGCGTCCCACTCGTCGAAGAGCGCCTCGTCGTCCTGATCCTGGCCGGAGGCCGCGATCACGGCCTGCAGCACCTGCTCGAAGGCGTGCCGCTCGGCGGCGACCTGCGCCACGCGGGGATCGTCGACGGCGACCGTGTCGTCGAGCGCCTCCTCGGCGGCGTCGACGCGGTCCGACTCCTCCCGCAGGCCCGGATGGGTGGCCAGGGCGAGGAACCGGCCGGCCTGGACGGCGGCGCCGAGCGGGCCGAGGATCCGCTCGGTGACCAGCAGGGTGTCGAGGTCTGACTGCCGCAGTGAGCCCTCGGGCACGCTCTCGAGACGGCGGATCACGAGGTCCGAGAGCAGTCCCGCCCGGCTGCCGCTGCCGCGCATGCTCCGCACGGCGGCGCGCTGCCGTCGCAGCTCCTCCTCCTGCGCGGCGAGGCTCCGCTCGAGCCGTTCCAGCACGGCTCGAGCTCCGTCGGCGGGCGCCGCGTCGGCGAAGGCGTCGCGGATGTCGTCGAGCGCGATCCCGGCCTCGGCCATCCGCCGGATCCACAGCAGCCGGATCATCTGCTCGTAGCCGTACCGGCGGCGGCCGTCGGCGCCCCGCTCGGGCTCCGGGAGCAGCCCGATCCCGTGGTAGTGCCGGATCGCTCGCGGAGTGGTGCCGACGAACGCGGCCGCGTCGCCGATCATGACCTGGCGGGGAGGGATGAGGGACGGGTGCATGGCGGGAGCCTTCCTCGAGTGGACGTGGGTCCAGCGCACCACATGACGCTACGAGAGGAGCAAGACGGCCGCCCTGCCGCCGCGGAGGGGTCTGAGCCGAGGTCGAGCCGCAGCCTCGTCCGCGGAATCGTGTTCAGAACGAAGGAAGGATGGTCGAACGGTGGCGTGGACACGCGTCCCCGCCGCTCGCCCGGGCGCATCCTTCCTTCGTTGTGAACGCGGAGTCCGGCGCCCGGACTCCGCTCAGCGTCAGGCCGGGCCCTCGGTCATCCAGCGCTGGAACGTCACGAGCATGTCCTTGTTGGTCTGCGACGGCACCACGTGGCCGTACTGGCCGCCCGCGCCCGAGTGCGACAGGAGCGACACCTCCTTGGCGACCGGCAGCGCGCGGCGGTAGAGGCGGGCCGAGTGCTTCTCGTAGGGGACGACCTGGTCCTCGGGCGAGCCGCTGATGCGCAGGCGCGTCTTCGCCCAGACCGACTGCGGCAGGTAGATCGGGTTGGTCGCCTTCACCGCGGCCGGGTCGTTGCCGTAGGCAGGCAGCACGCTCTCGGGACGGCGGAGGAGGACGTCCTCCATGTCGTAGACGCCGCTGGCGTGGTACGCCCCGCGGATGTTGGGGACCATCCGCTTGCCGTACGCGTAGCAGAGCAGCGCGCCGCCTCCCGAGTTCGAGCGGAGGAACGAGACGGACACCTTCCAGAGCTTCTGGACGTAGGCGGTCGCGTTCCGCTGCGCCTGCAGGGCCGTCTCGCTGGTCCAGACGCTGCCGCCGTAGTTCGGGCAGATGCAGACCATGCCCTGGTCCACGACCTGGTCGGCGGTGTACTGGAACGCGCCGGACAGGGCCGCGTAGCTGCTCCCGTTCGCGTGGTAGTACCAGAGGAAGCCGGCGCCGCGGGTCAGGCTGGGCGGTGTCGCGTGCGGGACGAAGAGGCGCGTGCGGTCGCCCGAGATCACGACGTCGATGACCTCGTACTTCTTCTTGCCGAAGCGGGACGTGACGGTGTCGCTCCGCCCGATCTCTCCCGGGAGCTTGGGCACCTTGCTGTAGTTCGGCGCCGCGGAGGCGGGCGTGGCGAAAGTCAGTGCCGCGCCGAGGCCCAGGACGGTGCCGCTGACGAGCGAGCGCCGCGAGAGCGCAGAGGGGATCCGGTCAGGATCGGACATGGTGAGGTCCCTTCGGGAGAGTCGCCTTGCCGACCGCGAGCGGATCGGGAAGTGGGAGGGGTGCGGAGAGCGCCGGGTCCACGCCTCGCCGTTCCAGCGTACCCGCGGGTCTCAGCGCGTTCCAGGGCGGGAGTGGAACTGCCCGCGCCCCGTTCGGCACTCACTCCTGTGAGGGAGCCCGCTCGTGTCCCTCTGCGTGGGACGACCCGGACGTCGGCGCGTCCGGGCGCCGGTCAGCCCGGCAGCCGCAGCAGCCCGCCGGCCGAGCGGATGGTCGCCGCGGCGACCGCCATCGCCCGCGCGAGCACCGCGGTCGGGTCCGCATCCGGCCCGTCCAGCCCGGCGACGACCGCCGAGAACGTCGCGTCGCCCGCTCCCATCGTGTCCACGACCGATCCCGGGGCGCCGGCGATCGGCACCGAGACGCGCCCCGCCAGCCGCACGAGCGCGGCACCGTGCGGGCCCGCGGTCTCGAGCACTGCGGAGGCGCCCGCCGCGAGGATCCGCTCGGTCGCCTCGGCCAGGCCCGTGCCGAAGACCAGCTCGGCGTCCTCCGCTCCCACCTTCACCAGGTCGGCGCGGGCCGAGAGCGCGAGGAGCCCCGCGGCGAAGGCGCCGCGGTCGCGCAGCAGGCCGGGCCGCGGGTTCGCGTCGATCGCGAGCCGAGCGCCCGCGGGCACCAGGGCCTCGAGGGTCGCCACCTCGGCCGCGTCGTCGAACGGGAAGCCGCTGACGACGATCCGCTCGGCGCGGGCGGCGGCCGCGCGCAGCGCGTCGGTCGGCAGGAGGGTGCGCGAGCGCGACGCCTCCGAGAAGGAGTAGCGGGGCTCGCCGTCGGTCCGGTCCGACACCGCCCGGCCCGTGCCCCGCGGAGCCGGCGTGGCGAGGAAGGGGACGCCGTGCGCGCGCAGGTGCTCGCGGAGGAGCAGCCCGGCGGCGCCGTCGCCGACCATCCCCGCGAGCAGGGACGGCGTGCCGAGGACGGCGAGGCCGACCGCGACGTTGAGGGCGGAGCCGCCCGGGACGTCGGTCGAGCCGGCGGGATCCCGCATCTCGTCGATCAGGACGTCCCCCAGGACGAGGACGGGCGCGGAGAGGGAGGAGGACATGACGCCTTTCGAGGAGGAGTGAGGGCGCGCCGGAGGACGCCCCCGGACGGGCGGAGGAGCGAGGGGATCAGAGAGCGGGCGCCTGCACGGAGTCGCGAGGCACCAGCGGGCAGGGCAGCAGCACCGGGTGGGAGGCGAGGAGGAGCTCCTCGCCCGATCCGCCGATGAGCCGGACGAGCGTGTCGACCGCCCAGGCGCCCATCTCGTAGTGCGGCAGGGCGACGGTGGTGAGCGGCGGGTGGAGGCCCTCGGCGATGATCTCCTGGTTGTCGAACCCGACGACGGAGAGATCGCGCGGGATCTCGAGGTGCAGCTCGGCGGCCGCGCGGTAGGCGCCCATCGCCATGCGGTCGTTGTAGCAGAAGAGGGCGGTGGGCCGGTCGGGGCGCGAGAGGAGCCGGGTGCCGGCGCGGTAGCCGCCGGGGCTCTCCGAGACCTCCTCGACGATCAGCGACTCGTCGACCTCGAGGCCCGCCTCGGCGAGCACCTCGCGGTACGCCTGGAGGCGGAGCCGGGTCGCGGGCACGTCGTCGCGGTTCGTGAGGAACCCGATCCGGCGGTGCCCGGCGCGCACGAGCTCGGTGACCGCCGCGCGCGCCCCGCCGAGCTCGTCGGGCACCGCCGACGGGATCCGGCCCTCGGTGTCGCGCGCGTCGATCAGCACCGACGGGATCGCGTGCAGCGACTCCGGCAGCGAGACCTCGCGGTGGAACATCGTGGCGAAGAGGATGCCGTCGACCTGGTTGTCCATCAGGGTCCGGATGGGGGCGCCGAGGTCGCCGGAGTCGCGCATCGTGTTGATCACGACGAGCGTGAGCCCGTGCGCCTGAGCGGCCTCCTGGGCGCCGAGGATGATGCGACCGGCGTGCGGAGTGGTCGCGATCTCCTCGCTGATCAGGCCGATCATCTCGGTCCGCTGCCGGCGGAGGCTGCGCGCGATGCGGTTGGCGCCGTAGCCGAGCCTGGCCGCGGTGGCGCGGACCCGCTCGCGCGTCTCGTCGCTCGCGCGCGCCGACTCCACGTCGTTGAGGATGTGGGAGACGGTCGTCACGGAGACGCCCGCCTCGCGAGCGACGTCGCGGATGCCGACTGCCTTAGGGGTCACGTCTCCCACATCCCTCATCGCTCGAACGTCGAGACTATCGCCGCGGGCCCGCTCATCCCTTGACCGCGCCCAGCGTGAGCCCGGCGACGATGTGCCGCTGCAGCACGAGCGTGAGCAGGATCACGGGGAGGGAGTAGAGGACGGCCAGCGCCGTCATCGCGCCCCAGTCGAGCCCGAACTGCGTCTGGAAGTTCGCGATGACGATCGGAGTCGTCTGCGCGCGCACCGCGGTGAGCAGCAGCGCGAAGAGGAACTCGTTCCACGAGGCGAGGAACGCGAAGATCGCGGTGACCGCGACTCCGCCCGCCGTCACGGGGATCACGACGCGCCACAGGGCGCCGAGCCGCGACGCTCCGTCGATCTTCGCCGCCTCCTCGAGCTCGCCGGGGACCGCCTCGAAGAAGCTCGACATGAGCCAGATCGAGAGGGGGAGCGAGATCGTGGTGTGCGCGATCGCCAGGGCGAGCGAGGTGTCGGCGATGCCGAGAGTGCGGAAGATCGAGATCATCGGGGCGCCGACGACGATCGGCGGCACCATCCGCATCACGAGCGCGCCGACGATGAAGATGCGCCCGAGCCGCGTGCGGAAGCGGGTCACCGCGTAGGCCGCGGGGATCGCCAGCACGAGCGAGACGGCGGTGCTGAGGACCGCGGTCACGATGCTGTTGATGAACGAGGCGACGACTCCGTCGCGGCTGAGCGCCGCCACGTAGTTGTCGAGCGTCCACTGCGTGGGCAGGATCCGCGGGGGGACCGCGATCGTCTCGAGCGGCGTCTTGAGCGACGTCAGCAGCATGTAGACGAACGGGAATCCGTAGAGGACGACGGCGAGGGCGAGCGCGATCCAGATGATCGCGCGGGGGCCGACGCGGGTGGCTTCGAGTCCGTTCACGAGGTGCTCTCTCCTCCGGGTCGCCAGATCGTGAGGATCGCGACGAGGGCGACGGTCAGCATGACGACGAGGTACACCGTGCCCATCGCGCTCGCGAGTCCCGGATCGCCGAACCGGATCATGGTGCGGTAGATCAGCAGCGACATCGTCTCGGTGCTCTGCTGCGGTCCGCCGTTGGTCTGGATGAGGATGACGTCGAACGCCCGGGCGGCGTCGATCCCGCGCAGGATCAGCGCGACCGCGATCACCGGCCGCAGCAGCGGGATGACGATGCGGAAGAGGATCGCCGGGTAGCGGGCGCCGTCCAGGCGCGCGGCCTCGATCACGTCGCCGGGGATGTTCTGCAGGCCCGCGAACAGCACCAGCGTGACGAACGAGGTGGTCAGCCAGATGTCGGGGATCGCGACCGAGAACAGGGCGATCGACGGGTCGCTCAGCCAGGCGATCTGACCGGGCGAGGACAGGATGCCGACGCGGCTCAGGACCTCGTTGACGATGCCGAAGTTGTCGATCAGGAGGAAGCGCCAGAGCAGTCCGGCGACGATCGGAGCGATCATCAGCGGGTACAGGAAGATCGTGCGGAAGACCCGCGAGGCGTCGCCCAGCGCGGTGAACAGCAGCGCGACTCCGAGGCCCAGCACGAACTCGAGCGTCACGACCACGATCGTGTAGACGAGGGTGCGCCACGAGGCGTTGAGGAAGTCGGGCGAGCCGAAGGCGGTCGCGTAGTTGCCGAGGCCGACGAACTCGCGGCTGCCGGCGATCGGGTCGATCTCGAAGAAGGAGTCGCCGACGAACTGCAGCAGCGGCCAGCCGACGAAGGCGGCGAGGAACAGGGCCGCCGGCACCATCAGCAGGGCGGCGAAGCGGCGGTCGGTGAGGGCGCGGCGCGGGGGCCGGCGCCCGGCCGGGGAGGTCCCCGACCGGGCGCCGCGCGCGGTGCTCACCTCGGTGGCGGAGGTCACTCGGCCACCAGCGACTCGACCTGCTGCGTCGCGTCGTCGAGCAGGGCCTGGTTGTCGGCTCCGGGCTCGACGGCCTTCTGCAGCATCGGCACGAGCACGGTGTCGACGATCTGCTGCCACTCGGCGACCGCGGGGCGGGGGAGCGTGGCGGGCGCCTGGAGCGTCTCGAGCAGGGGGCCGTAGTTCTCGTAGCCCTCGACGGTGGAGTACTTCTCGAGCACCGAGATGCGCGAGGCGAGGCCCAGGCTCGTGTCGGCGCTGAGCTCGTTGTTGTCGAAGGCGTACTGCACGAACTCGAGCGCCTTCTCCTGCTTCTCGCTCGCCTTCGCGACCGAGAGGTACCAGGCGCCGGGGACGCCCGCGGGGCCGGCCTCGCCGCCGATCATCGGAGCGACGCCCACGTTGCCGGCGACGGCCGCGTCGGCCGGGATCTGGCGGTAGGCGTGCGCCCAGAAGCGCATCATCGCGGTCTTGCCCTGGTTGAACAGGTTCTGCGCGCCGGCCCAGTCGAGCTGAGCGGCTCCGGGAGGGGCGTAGGGGAGGAGGCTCGTGTAGAAGTCGAGCGCCTCCTTGCTGCTCTCGTCGCCCAGCGAGACGGCGCCGTCGGTGTCGGTGACCATGGTGGTCTCGCCGGTCTGCGACAGGGTGGCGAGCCACTCCGTCTCGACCGCGCCCTTGACGTCGGTGCCGTAGAGGTCGGGCGTGCCGTCGCCGTCGGTGTCCTGCGTGAAGAACTCGGCGGCGTCGGTGTACTGCTCCCAGGTGGTGGGCGGCACGAGGTCGTAGCCGTACTCGGCCTTGAAGGCCGTCTTCTGCGCCTCGTCCTCGAAGAGGTCCTTGCGGTAGTAGAGGATCTCGGAGTTGGTCCAGGCCGGCATGCCGACCTTGCTGCCGTCGACGGTCGCCTCGGAGACGAGCGAGGGGAACAGGTCGGACGTGACCTCGTCGGTGTAGAGGTCGTCGAGCGGAGTGACGGCGCCGGCGAACGCGGGCAGCCAGATCGCGTCGAGCGCGGCGACGTCGAACGAGACGCTGCCCGAGGAGAACTCGCTGTTGAGACGGTTGTAGAGGCCGTCGTAGGGGAGCTCGACGAACTCGATCGAGGTGCCGGTCTCCTCGGTGTACTGGTCGGCGATGGGCTGCAGCTCGCCGTGGCCGCCGGCCTCGACGAGGACGGTCACGGTGTCGGCGTCGCCGGACGCGCCGGTGCCGCCGCCGGCGCCGCAGCCGGCGAGGACGGTGGTGGCGGTCAGGGCGACCGCGCCGACCACGAGGAGGCGGCGGGCGGGTCGGGGGGAAGGTCTGCGAAGCGACATCACTTCGGCTCCAATCGAAAGCACTGCGGGAGGGGGAGCGGCCGCTGTCGAGGCGACCGCACGACGACAGCATGCATCGGATGCGCGCGATTGACAATACGTTTTGCCAAAACGTATTGTCACGATATGACCAGCACCTCCCCCCTCGGCCTCGAGCGCGCCGACGCCCTCCGCCCGCGGATCCACTTCACCGCCGAGTCCGGCTGGATCAACGATCCGCACGGCCTGACCTTCCACGACGGCCGCTACCACCTCTTCCACCAGTACGTCCCGGGCAGCACGGTCTGGGCTCCGAACTGCCACTGGGGCCACGCGGTCGCGACCGACCTCCTGCACTGGGAGCACCGCCCTGTCGCCCTCGCCCCCGGTGACGGAGACGGCGGCATCTGGACGGGCAGCCTCGTCGTGGCCGAGGACGGAGCGCGGATCCTCTACACCTCGACCGTCGAGGCGGACTACGCGCTCGGCCGGGTCCGCGTCGCCCGGCCGGTCGACGAGAGCTGGGACGAGTGGGAGAAGGGCGACGTGCTCATCGAGCCGCCCGCCGACCCGGACGTGGTGGTGTTCCGCGACCCCTTCGTGCTCCGCGAGGGCGACGGCTGGCGCATGTTCGTCGGCGCGGGCACCGCGGCGGGCGAGGCGCTGGCGATCACCTACACGTCGAGCGACCTCGACTCGTGGCAGCACGACGGAGTCGCCGCGCGCCGCTCCTCCGCCGAGCGCGAGCCCGTGTGGACGGGCGCGCTCTGGGAGTGCCCGCAGGTGGTCGAGGTCGACGGCCGGCACGTGCTGATCAGCTCCGTCTGGGACGACGACGTCCTCCACTACGCGGCCTACGGCATCGGCGACTACGCCGACGGACGCTTCGAGGCGCGCGACTGGGGGCGGCTCAGCTTCGGCGACTCCTACTACGCCCCCTCGTTCTTCCGCGACGAGGACGGGCGGCCGTGCCTGATGTTCTGGATGCGCGGTGTCGCCGATGCCGAGGCCGGCTGGAGCAGCGCGCTGAGCCTGCCGCACGTGCTCGCGATCCGCGACGAGCGCCTCGTGCTCCTGCCGCACCCGGCGTGGGCGGGAGGTCGGTCCGTCGAGGCGGAGGGGCCGCTCGACGGCCCCGTGCGCCTGGACTGGACGCCGGAGGCCCCGGGCGACCGCCTCGAGATCGCCCCGTCGTCCGCGCTCATGTGGAGCGGCTCCGAGCTCGTGCTCGAGCGGGCCGGCTCGGAGCCGTGGACGGCACCGCACGCGGGCGGGCCTGTCGCGGTGGCCGTGGACGGACCGGTGCTGGAGGCCGTGACGACCGCCGGAGTGCTGGGCGGGCCGATCGAGCCGGCCACCGGCGTCCGCGTGCTCGGCGGCCGGGTCGAGGCGCGCCCGATCGACTGATCCGCCCGCCCGCCCTCGTGCGGGTCAGGGTGCCGAGGCGGTGAGTTCCGCGCGGAGGATCTCGGCGCCGGCGGTCAGCGCGCTCAGCTTCCCGTGGGCGACCGCGCGAGGCAGGGGAGCCATGCCGCAGTTCGAGCTCGGCAGGAGGTCCGCCGCGTCGACGAACCGCAGTGCGTCGCGGAGGGTGCCGGCGACCTCCTCCGGGGTCTCGACGGTCTCGCTCGCCACGTCGATCGCGCCGAGCATGACCTTCTTGCCGCGGAGGAGTTCGAGGAGCTCCATCGGGACGTGGGAGTGGTGGCACTCCAGGGACACGATGTCGAGGGTGGAGCGCTGCAGGAGCGGGAACGACGTCTCGTACTGGCGCCACTCCGGCCCGAGGGTCCGCTTCCAGTCGGTGTTCGCCTTGATCCCGTAGCCGTAGCAGATGTGCACGGCCGTCTGGGCGCGCAGCCCCTCCGCCGCTCTCTCCAGGACGGCGACCCCCCAGTCCCGCACGTCGTCGTGGAAGACGGTGAACGCCGGCTCGTCGAACTGGATGATGTCGACCCCGGCGGCCTCGAGCTCCCTCGCCTCCTCGTTGAGGATCGCCGCGAACTCCCAGGCCAGCTTCTCCCGGCTCCCGTAGTAGCGGTCGGCGAGGGTGTCGATCATGGTCATCGGTCCGGGGAGGGCCCACTTGATCGGCCGGGACGTGTGCCGGCGGAGGAACGCCGCGTCGTCGACGAACACGGGCCGCTCGCGGCTCACGGCGCCGACGACGGTCGGCACGCTCGCGTCGTACCGGTCCCGGATCCGCACCGTCTCGCGGTTGACGTGGTCCACTCCGGCGAGGTGCTCGATGAAGGTCGTGACGAAGTGCTGCCGGGTCTGCTCGCCGTCGCTGATGATGTCGATGCCGCGTCGGTGCTGCTCGTGGGCGGCGATGCGCAGGGCGTCCTGCTTGCCCTCGACCAGCTCGTCGCCCTCGAGCTTCCAGGGGGACCACAGCGTCTCCGGCTCGGCGAGCCAGGAGGGCTTGGGCAGGCTGCCGGCGATGGAGGTGGGCAGGAGAGTGTTCACGGGTGGCGATCCTTCTCTGATCAGCGGGCGGGGGTCCGGTGCTCCGCCGCCCAGGCGTCCAGCAGCTCCCGGTGCGGCTCGATGAAGTGCTCCGCCGTGTAGGCGCCCTGCTCGACGGCGAGTCGATCGCGTTCGGCGCGGTCGTAGTCGATCTGCGTCCGCGAGTAGTCCTGCTGCTGGAGGCTCGGCCGGAAAAGGTCCGCCGCCGCGGAGTTCGTGTTGTAGATCTCCGGGCGGTAGATCTTCTGGAACGTCTCCATCGTGCTGATCGTGCCGATCAGCTGGAGGTTCGAGTGGTCGTTGAGCAGGTCGCCGCGGAAGTAGTACGCGAGCGGTGCGACGGAGCCGGGTGCCAGGAAGTACCGGACCTGCAGCCCCATCCGGCCGAAGTACTCGTCGGTCAGGGACCGCTCGTCCTGCCGGTACTCCACGCCGAGGATCGGGTGGTGGTTCGGGGTCCGGTGGTAGGTCCTGCTCGTCGACACGCTGATGCAGATGACGGGCGGCGCCGAGAAGCGCTCCCGGTACGCGTCGGACTCGAGGAAGCTCTGGAACAGGGCGCCGTGCAGATCGCCGAAGTCCTCGGGGACGGTGAACTCCTCCGCACCCGTGTTCGCGGCCGGCAGTCGCACGCTGAAGTCGAAGTCGCGGACGTAGGACGAGAAGTTGTTCCCGACGATCCCGTGGTGGCGCACGCCGGTCAGCCTGTCGACGATCCGGACGTCGAGGACCTCGAGGAGGGGGAAGTCGCGGACCGCCTCCTCGGCGGGGAACCCCACCTCGACCGAGACGATCTCGAGCTGGACGGTGTAGCGGTCCCGACCCGGGTTGTCCCAGTGGGCGAGGTCGTTGAACCGGCGGTCGATCATCGTCAGGGCGTTGCGGAGGTTCTGCCTGCGGTGCTCGCCCCGGGCGAGGTTGGCGAAGTTCGTGGTGCTCCGAGAGCTGGTCGACGGGGTGTAGTCCTCGTCGAAGCAGGTCGTGGTGATCCTGAAGGTGACGTCGTTCGCCATGAGCGCCCAATCCGATGATCAGCAGGCCGCACCGGCCCTGAGGGAAGCGTGCGGACCCAGAGTGCCCGTCACACGGAGGCATCGAAGAATCCGGCGCGACTATGCCGGGGTATAGTCCCGCCCTATGGCACGACGAACGGGCGGGATCTCGCTCCAGCAGCTCCACTACTTCGTCGAGGTCGCCTCCGAGGGGTCGATCTCCGCTGCGGCCGACCTGCTCTACGTCGCTCAGCCGACCATGTCCGCGGCGATGAAGGATCTCGAGACGCGGGTGGGACGCGCCCTCCTCGTCCGCTCCGCCCGCGGGGTAGCCCTCACCACGGACGGTGCCGAGTTCCTCGGCTACGCCAGGCAGGTCATCGAGCAGGTGGCGCTCCTCGAGCAGCGCTACCTGGGGCGGCCGCCGTCGCGTCGCCTGCTCGGGGTGTCCACGCAGCACTACTCGTTCGCCGTCGACGCCTTCGTGCGGATGGTCAGGAGCACGGAGGGGGAGAAGTACGAGTTCTCCCTGCGCGAGACCCGCACCCGGGACATCATCGAGGACGTCCGCACTCTGCGCAGCGAGCTGGGGATCCTGTACCGCAACGACTTCAACCGGGACGTCATCGACAAGATCCTCCGCGACGCGGGGCTCGCCTTCCATCCCCTCTTCCTCGCCCTGCCGCACATCTTCGTCTCGCGGAGGAACCCACTGGCCTCGCGCGAGCGGGTGACCCTCGCGGATCTCGCCGAGCTGCCGCGGCTCACCTTCGACCAGGGGGCGGACAACTCCTTCTACTTCGCCGAGGAGATCCTCTCCACGCTGTCGAGCGACCGGGAGATCCGCGTGTCCGACCGGGCGACGATCTTCAATCTGATGATCGGCCTCGACGGGTACACCATCTCGACCGGCATCATCAGCGACGACCTCGACCCGGCCATCGTCGCCGTCCCGCTCGACGTCGACGAGCGGATCGAGATCGGCTGGATCGGTCACTCCGCCATCCCTCTCACCGAGCAGGCGCGGCGCTACCTGACCGAGCTGCGGGCCGTGGTGACCGAGGGCGGCATCACCCTGCTCGGGTGAGCGGCACGGCGCGGCCGCCCCGCCCGTGCGCCCGGAACCGCCGAGTTGCGGTTCCGCCCGCACGCGCGGCTCACCCTCGAGAGCCCGCACGCCGACGACATCGAGGCGGTGCGCACGATCTGCGGAACCGGCCCCGAGAACCACGCCGGGGGCGCGGCGAGCCCCTCCCTCCGCCGGCTCAGCCCGGGATCGACGGGGTCGCCCGCACCGCGTTCACCGCGCGGTCGGCGACGATCTCGTCCTCGGTGCCGGAGTCGAGGATCGTGTTGCGCGTCGACGCCGCGTCCACGAGGACGGTCGTGAGCGGGAGCCGGTCCGAGGTCGCGGTCGAGAGCAGCGCGTCGACCTGTGCCTCGAAGGCGGATCCACCCGAGGCGGCGCGGACGTCCTTGCCGACGATGTGGTTGCCCGAGACCTGGTTGCCGGTGCCGCCGACCAGGCGGACGATCACCGGCGCGGATCCCTCCGGGCGCACCTTCCGGGCGTCCACCACCTCCGAGACGTGGTTCGCGAGCACGGAGTTGTCGCTGCCGTCGATCCGGACGAGGCCGAAGTCGTCGTCGCGGCCGTTGTCGATGCCGAGGAACGGCGTCCACGGCTCGTGATCGCGCAGCAGGTGGTTCGAGCCGACGAGGTTCTCGGAGCTGCCCTCGTCGAGCAGCACCATGCCGGGGTAGAAGGAGTGCAGGCGGTTGGCGACGACGCTCGAGCGCGTCACTCCGCTCAGGTGCACGCTGCTCGCGCCCCGGGGGAACACGTTGTTCGCGGTGATCAGCAGCCCGCCGTGGTTCTCGGCTCGGATGGAGTGCCCGTGCGGGCCGGCGCCGAGCAGGTTGTCGGTGATCTTCGACGCCTGGCCCCAGCCGAGCAGCTCGATGCAGCTGCCGCTCTCGGCGAGGAAGTTGTCGTGGATCGAGAGCGCGTCGGCGTGGTGGATCGTCAGCGCGTGCTCGAGGTAGACGAAGCCCATGCCGGTGACGCGGAAGGAGTCGTTGGCGCTCGTGACGAGGATCCCGGTGCGGCCGTTCACGTAGGTGTTCTCGGGGTGGACGTCCGTGCCGTCGGCCTCGAAGTGCATCCCGTCGAGGCAGAAGTCGACGAACTCGACCGAGCTGATCCGCGGGCTGCCCTCGCGGCGGACGAGGAACGCGGCGCCCTCCTCCTGCGTGGCGCCTCCCTCCAGCAGCACCTGGATGCGGCTGCCGCCGGGCCACAGCTCGTGCAGGTCGGGCCACTCCGCCTCGGGCACGTTGAACCGGATGCTGGAGGAGGTGAAGCCGTGGCCGGAGCCCTGGATGCGCAGGTAGCTGATGTCGATGACGACCTGCGTGCGCAGCGGGTAGTCGCCCGGCGGGAGGTGGATGACGGCGCCGGGCCTGCCGCCCTGCTGCTCGTCGGTGGCGGTCTGACGGCTCCGGACGTCGTCGAGCATGCTGTTCAGCACCTCGCCGACGTCGCGGGTCGGATCGCCGACGGGCCAGGTCGTGACGTCGTACTGGAAGGGGCCGGGCATCGGTGCTCGCTCTCGTGTGCTGGGGGTGCCGCATGCGGAGGGGGGGGGGGGGGGGAACGCGGTGCTCCGGATCGAGGAGCTTGCGGGTGGTGGTCGTTCCGCAGTGCTGTGGCGACAAAACGATTTGTCACGACCGACTGTAGGACCGATCGCGGCGTGAGGAAAGGGGGAGTGGTGACGGGTGATGCTCGCGCGGGTGGCGACTGGTCGCTCGTGGGTCTCTGCGGGTCGGATCAGGCCCGATCCGAGTCCACTCGCGGATGCGTCGCTGCACGAGTGGGCGCGATCCGGGCTCTGCAGGGCGGATGGGGCCCGTTCCGGGTCCACTCGCGGGTGCGTGGTCGCGCGAGTGGACGCGATGCGGGCTTCAAGCCTCGTGTAGGGCCCGTTCCGCGCCCACTCGCGGGTCAACCGCGGTCCGGGTCCGCGGAGTCGGAGACGCCGTTCGCCTCCGGTGCCCCGATCGTGCTGATGATCGGGAGGGTCCCCGTCCGCACGAGCGGCTCGTGCGGATCCGAGGGGGAGGGCGCCGGATCCACGACCGGCAGCGGCGCCGTGGTCGGCGACGGCTCGCCCTCCCGGTACAGCACGTCGGCGGCCAGCGCCGCGTCCATCCCGCGGTCCCGCCGCGCCCGCGCACGCACCGGCGCCACGGCGCGCACCACCGGAGTCCGCAGTCGGCGGTATGCGATGCGCCCGAGCGTGACGCCTCCCGCGAGCCCGACGGCGATCATCCCGGCCTGCAGCAGCAGCTCGATGCCGCTCGCCGGGTCGCCGCCGGACGTCAGGTCCAGCACGCCGCGGTAGAGCGTCAGCCCGGGCAGCAGCGGCACGATCCCGCAGGCGGTCGTCACGACGGCGGGGATCCGCATCCGGTCGGACAGGGCCTCGCCGAGCAGGCCGATGACGAGCGCGGGAGCGGCGCTGGCCATCAGCGGAGCGGCGCCGAGCGCGAGGAGCGAGTCGGAGGCGAGCCACGCGCCCGCACCCGTGAGCGCGGCGATCAGCGCCGGACGCGGCGGGGTGTGCGACGAGAGCGCCCACGCGCCGGCCGCGATCCCCGCGCCGAGGATCTGCACGCCGGCCGGCCAGGGGCGGGCGTAGGAGTCGACGAGCACGAGCTCGACGCCGAGGGAGCGCGCCGCATCGAGCACGGCGGCGATCCCGACGACGATGCCCAGGGTGAGCAGTCCGACCTCGAGCAGGCGTCCGCCGGCGGTGATCGGGAAGCCGTTGATCGCGTCGTCCGCGGCGCCGACGAACGAGAGGCCGGCGAGCAGCACGACGACCCCGGAGGCGACCACCAGCGCCGGCGGCAGCGCGGCGAGCTCGACCGGCAGCTGCGGCACGACCGCGAGCAGCAGCACCGCCACTCCGGTCGCGACCGCCGCGCCCGCGATCTGCTGGAAGAACGCGGGCAGGCCCCACCCGCCCAGCAAGCGGGTGACGGTGTCGATCAGGGCGGCGGTGGCGGCCGCGACGAGGACCACGAGCGGTCCGCCGCCCAGCAGCACCGCGACTCCGGCGGCCATGACCGCGAGAGTGAGGGTGACGACGGCCCGGCGGTAGCGGTGCGGCTGCACGAGGATCGCGTCGAGCCGTTCGTGGGCCGCCTCGAACTGGTGCCGGGCCTCGTCGCGCGCCTCGCTCGAGTCGACAGTGTCGGCGACCCGCACCTCGGGGGAGCCGTCGGTGATCGCGGTGACCAGCGCCGTCACGCGGGCGAGCCGCTCGTAGTCGGCGCTGCGCGTCTGCACCACCCGCAGCACGCTCACGCCGGCGGAGTCGTCGCCTCCGTCGTGCACCACGAGGATCGACGTGAACGTGAGGTCGACCTGCACCTCGATGCCGTACGCCCGGCAGACGCGCTGGATCGTCTCGGTCACCTCGGCCGCCGCCGCTCCGAGCGAGAGCAGCGTCTCGCCGAGCCGCACCGCCAGCTCGAGCACGCTGCGCACGGTCTGCTCGGCGAGGGAGGCGCGGCGGGCGCGACGGCTGACGGGCGCGGCCGGCTTCTGTCCGCTGAGTGTGCCGACGACCTGCTGGAGGAGACGTGGAGGGCGCATCCGTCGAGCCTAGGCAGACCGCGGGGTGTCCGTGACCGCGCTCTCCGACACCCCCTGGCGCCTCCGCCCGGGATGTGAGGGGATGGAGCCCGGTGCACCTCGCACCTCCCCTCTCGGAAAGGTCGAGCATGTCGCTCAGCGTGCTGTTCATCGGTGGAACCGGCATCATCAGCGCGGAGGGCGTCCGCCGCTCCCTCGCCGTCGGGCACGACGTGACCGTGCTCAACCGGGGGCGGACGTCGATCCGGCCGCTCCCCGAGGGCGTTCGGACCCTGACCGCCGATGTCCGCGACTCCGCCTCGATGCGCGACGCCCTGGGCGACGAGCACTTCGACGTCGTCGTCGAGTTCGCCGCGTTCACCCCCGAGCACGTGCAGCAGGACATCGACCTGTTCGCCGGGCGCACCGGCCAGTACGTCTTCATCAGCTCGGCCTCGGCCTACCAGAAGCCGCCGGCGCGCGTGCCGGTGACCGAGTCGACTCCGCTGCGGAACCCGTTCTGGACGTACTCGCAGGACAAGATCGCCTGCGAGGACCTCCTCGTCGCCGAGTACCGCCGCAGCGGCTTCCCCGTGACGATCGTGCGGCCCTCGCACACCTACGACCGCACCGCGCTGCCGGTCGACGGAGGCTGGACCGTGATCGACCGGATGCGGCGCGGCCTCGAGGTGGTCGTCCCGGGCGACGGCACCTCGCTCTGGACCCTGACCCACAGCAGCGACGTGGCCGTCGGGCTCGTCGGCCTGTTCGGCGCCACGGCGGCGATCGGCGAGGCGTTCCACATCACCGGCGACGAGACGCCCACCTGGGACCGCATCCACCAGGACCTGGCCGCCGCGGCCGGGACCGAGGCGCGGATCGTGCACGTCGCCTCCGACGCGATCGCCGGCGCCGATCCGGAGCTCGGCGCCGGGATCCTCGGCGACAAGGCGCACTCGATGGTCTTCGACAACGCGAAGGTGCGGAGCCTGGTGCCCGCGTTCTCGCCGGCGGTGCGGTTCAGCGACGGCGCGCGCGAGATCGTCGAGTGGTACGACGCCGATCCGTCGCGCCGGGTCGTCGACGAGCGGATGAACGCGCTGTTCGACGCCCTGCTCGAGGCGTACCGACCGCGGCCGCTCTGAGCGCGTCGGACGCGCTTCTCCGGTGGGGGTCTGTCCGGTTTGCAGGGGATGTGCGTCCTCCCGGACGTTGCACTGCGGCGGGAAGCGCGTTCCCGCTCGAAGCCCCTGCGAATGGCACCGCCCCCTCGCGAGAGCGTCGGTCCGCAGTGACCTGTGCGATGTGCAGGGGATGTGCGCCGCTCCGCGCGTCGCGATGCGGTGGGAAGCGTGTTCCCGCTCGGATCCCCTGCGAATCGTGCACGCGCCGGATCGAGCGGGACCTGGATCGTGCGCGCGCCGACTCGAGAGCGGCCTGCCCCTCCGAGGCGGCTCTCGTGCGCGAGGATCGGAGGCATGAGTGCGCAGCGAGGTCTCCCCGCCGGACGTGCCGACGGCGTGTGGTGCCAGCTCGGCGAGCCCCTGACCGCGGTGCAGATCGCGCGCAGCGGAGTCGACTGGCTGGCCCTCGACGCGCAGCACGGGGCGTTCGACGACTCCGCGGTCGTCGCGACGCTGCGGGCCGCGGCGGTGCTCGAGGAGCGGCCGCCCGTCGCCGTGCGGGTCGCCGAGCTCTCGGACGCCCTGATCGGCCGGGCGCTCGACGCCGGTGCCGACGTGGTGATCGTGCCGATGGTCGAGACGGTCGCGCAGGCGGAGGCGGCCGTCGGGGCCGCGCACTACCCGCCGGTCGGCCGTCGCAGCTGGGGTCCGATGGCGGGACTGTGGGGAGCGGTCGCCCCGACGCCCGCCGAGGCGCGCTGCGAGCTGTGGGTGATGATCGAGACCCGCGCCGGTCTCGACGCGGTCGACGGGATCCTCGCGCTGCCGGGAGTCGCGGGCGTCTTCGTGGGCCCGTTCGATCTCGCGATCGCACTCGGCGTCGCGCTGCCCGACCTGATCGCCGCCGACGGACCCGGCGACCCGCTGCCCGCGATCGTGGCGGCGGCCCGTCGCTCCGGTGTGCGCGCAGGTGTGTTCGCCGGCGATCCGGAGCGGGCGGAGCGACTCCTCGCGCTCGGCTTCGAGGTCGTCGCGGTCGTCACCGATCAGGCGCTGATCGCCCTCGGGGTCGCCGCCCTGCGATCGGACGGCTGATCGCTCACGGCCGGGCCGCGGATCCTCCGCTGTTCCCGCGCCCGCGCCCCGCCGTTCACCGCGCCCGCGTAGCGTCGCCGCATGGCGATCACCGAGACGGCACCCCGCGGCACGGCGAGCGTCGTCCTCGCGCTCGTCGCCTTCGCGAGCGCCGTCCTGCTGCTGGGCCACGCCGCGGTGCAGGGAGTCGGCGCGCTCGTGTTCTGGCAGCCGTGCTGGTCGCAGGGGTACGAGAGCCGGGCCTGCGCGTACCTGCAGTACGAAGCGCCGACGCCGGAGTGGGTCGCTCCGCTGTGGGTCTGGTTCGCCGAGCTGCTGCTCTCGATCGCCGTGCTCGTGCTCTCGATGCGCGCGCAGGGGCGCATCGTGCCGCCGGCCTTCGCGCTGCTGGCGGTGCTGGGCTCGAGCATCCTCGTCGACTACGTCTTCACCCCGGCGGTCAACGGCGGCTACCTCTCGGCCGACAACCCTCCGGGCTTCGGGCTGATCGGCGCGGTCTGCCAGGCGGTGGCCGGCGTGCTGCTGCTGGTGACCGCGGTCCCACCGCGCCGCTGAGCCGACGGCGACGCGCGCCCGCCGCGGTTCCTCAGTAGTCGCGGCGATCGCTCGCGCTTCCCGCAACTTCTGGAGGAGCGAGGTCACCCGGTGACCCGCAGCGCGCGGCTTACGCTGGCCGGATGGACGGACCTCTCGCCGGCGGCAACATGAACGACGTCGAACGCAGCGGGGACACCGTCCTGCGGAACGCCGGACCGTGGACGCCGACCGTCCATCGCTACCTCCGGTACCTGGCCGTCGCCGGGATCGACTGGGCGCCCCGGCCCCTCGGCGTTGAGGGCGGGCGCGAGCGGCTCTCGTTCGTCGAGGGGGAGGTGCCGCTCTACCCGCTGCCCGCCTGGGTGTGGAGCGACTCCGTCCTCGAGGAGGGAGCGCGCCGGCTGCGCGCACTGCACGACGCGAGCATCGGCTTCGGCATCGACGGCGCCGTCTGGCAGGCGCCGGCCAAGGTTCCGGCTGAGGTTATCTGCCACAACGACTTCGCCCCGCACAACCTGGCGTTCATCGACGGCGCCCTCGTCGGCGCGATCGACTTCGACATGTGCTCGCCGGGTCCGCGGCTCTGGGACATCGCCTACTTCGCGACGCGCGTCGTCCCGCTGACGGCCGTGACTCCGGAGGGAGCGCCCGGGATGGACGACGCTCGTCGCCGGGTCGAGCTGCTCCTGCGCCGGTACGGCTCGGACGCGACATGGGCGGACGTCGTCCGCGTGGCGGTCGTCCGCCTCCACGACCTCGCCGAGATGTCGATCGGCAAGGCCGAGGAGCTCGGGAAGCCGCACCTCCTCGGAGAGGCGGCGGAGTACACCGCGGACGCGCGGTTCCTCCGCGACCTGCTCGACCGCGACGCGCGCGCCGCCGCGCTTCCTCACTAGTTGCGGTAACGGCTCGCGCTTCCCGCAACTTTCGGAGGAGCGACGCTCTGCGCCCGGACCCGCCGCGGTTCCGCAACAGTTGCGGTAACCGCTCGCGCTTCCCGCAACTATTGGAGGAGCGAGCCGAGCACCCCGCGGTGGTTCCTCACTAGTTGCGGTAACCGCTCGCGCTTCCCGCAACATCTGGAGAACCGAGGAGGCGCCACACCCGGAGCCGCCCACCCCGCGTCACCCCACGTGCACCGCCGGCCGGCGCCCCGGATCCGGCTCCGCGCGACGCAGCACCTCGCGCGTCACCGGCGCCACCTCGCCCGCGCCCGTGATCAGGAAGCGGAACATGTTCGACAGCGGACTCCCCTCCGTCCACTCGAAGTAGATCTCGGGGATCACCCCCGTCTCGGAGCGGATCTCGAGCAGCACCGCGGCCAGCGTGTTCGGCACGTTGCCGCTGCTCACCTGCAGCACGCGGAAGCCGTGCCGCACGACTCCGCGCACCTCCAGGTCCTCCTCGAAGTTGGACGAGTCGGCGCGGTGCACCTCGAGGAACAGCACGGGCGAGCGGGCCGGGATGTTGCTGTCGCGACGCTCCTCGCTGAGCTTCGTGCGGTACTCCTGCTCCGAGTCCTCGTCGGGTTCGTGCGAGACGATGCGGATCACTCCGTAGTCGTCGGCGTCGGAGCGGACGAAGGCCAGCGCCTGGTCGTCGAGCACGACGGAGGTGGCGCGCAGCTGGAACGACCGCTGCACCCGCGAGATCAAGGAGACGACGACGATGCCGACGATGAAGACCGCCGCGATCCTCACCCCGTCGGGCCGCTCGATCACGTTGACGACCGTCGTGTAGACGAAGACGAGCGCGATCAGCGCGAAGCCGACGGTGCGCTTGCGCTGCCGCTGCCGGCGCGCCGAGAGGAACACGGCGACGGACGCCGAGGTGATCAGCACGAGCACGCCCGTCGCGTAGGCCCCGCCCTGCGCGTTGACGTCGGCCTCGAAGAGGATCGTGATGAGGAACGCGATCGCGGTGAACACGAGCACCAGCGGCCGCACGGCGGCGGCCCACTGCGGAGCCATGCCGTAGCGCGGCAGGTACCGCGGCACGATGTTCAGCAGCCCCGCCATGGCCGACGCGCCCGCGAACCAGAGGATGCAGATGGTGCTGATGTCGTAGACGGTGCCGAAGCCGTCGCCCAGGTACTCGTGCGCGAGGTAGGCGAGCGCGCGCCCGCTCGCCTCGCCTCCGGGCTGGAACTGCGCCTGCGGGATCAGCAGCGTCGTCACGATGCTCGACGTGATCAGGAAGCTCGACATGATGATCGCCGCGGTCAGCAGCAGGCGCTTCGCCCCGCGGATCCGCCCCGCCGGGTCCCCGGGGGTGTCGCCGGGCGCGCCGGTGATCTGCGGCATCACCGCGACTCCGGTCTCGAACCCCGAGAGCCCGAGCGCGAGCTTCGGGAACACGATGAGCGCGATCCCGACCATGACCAGCGGATTCCCGTGCTGCGTCGTCAGCGCGCTCCACCAGTCGGTGATCACGACCGGGTTCTCGACCACGTGCCCGAACGACACCGCGATCACCACCAGGTTCAGGAGGAGGAACACGGCCACGAGGACGACCGCGATGCCGATCGCCTCCTTGAACCCCTTGAGGAACACGAGCCCGAGCAGCGCCACGAGTCCGAGGGTCAGCGGCACCTCCGCCCCCTCGAACCAGGCGGGGGCGAACGGGTTCTCGACGGCGTGCGCCGTGGCGTCGGCCGCCGAGAGGGTGATGGTGATCATGAAGTCGGTGGCCGCGAATCCGAGCAGCACCAGCACGAAGAGTTTGCCGCCCCACCAGGGCAGCAGCCGCTCGAGCATCGCGATCGAGCCCTCGCCGCGGAAGCTCTCGCGCGCGACGCGGCGGTAGACGGGCAGTGCGCCGAACAGCGTGAGCAGCACGAGCACGATCGTGGCGAGCGGAGAGAGGAGCCCCGCGGCGACCGCGGCGATCGCGGGCTGGTAGCCGAGCGTCGAGAAGTAGTCGACGCCCGTGAGGCACATGACGCGCCACCACGAGTGCGTCTTCTCGACCGTGGTCGCGTGCGGGCCCTGGTGCGCGCCGGACTCCTCGGACAGGCCGGTGAGCATCCAGGCGCGGAGGGCGCGGCGCTTCACGGGCGGGGGAGGAGTGGGAGTGGCGGCGGCGCGCGCCGGAGAGGAGGTCACCTCCCGTTTCTACGCCCCGCGGGTGATCGGCGATGACCGATCCGGGAAATCACCCGTGAGGATTCCGTAGGGATTTCGGGCACCGGGGCGCTCGGGGCCTCGCGCGCCCCGGTGGAGACGCTGAGGACGCTCTCTCGAGCAGTGGCCGGTGGTCGACGTCGTTCGGCCCGGGCCCCGGATGCAGGCCGGGAACACCGCTACACGCGGGGCCAGTCGCTCGTGAGAGAGGCCTCCACGGCGCGGTTGCGGAACGAGTAGGGCTTCCCGCGGTCGATGATGCCCCGCACGGTGTCGAGTCGTTGCGAGAACGGTCCGACCTGCGTCGCCGATGCCAGGCCCATCCGCTCGGCGATGCTCGTCAGTGTCCGCTCGGCAGGCGGCAGTGCTGCCATCGCCTCGACGAACTCGCGCTCTCGCGTCGGGAGGCGGTTCAGGATGCGTTCGACGTGGGCCGAGGCCTCGCGCTCGGCGCCGCGCCAGCCGGACACGACGTCGTCCTGGGAGATCACCGCCGTCGTCGCCGCGTTCCAGGCGCGCTGCCCGGCGAGCTGGAAGAGGAACGGCTCGCCGCAGCAGAGCGCGGTGATCGCCGTCGCCGCGTCGGCGCTCATGGTGACGGTCTCGGCGCGGCCCTCGGCGGTCGTGGTCCGCCATCCCTCGAGGACGAACGGCTGGAGCGCTTCGAGCAGATCCCGCTCGTCGAGGGCGGTGAGCGTCGTGGTGCGGAATCGCCGGGCGAAGGTGGCGCCCTTCCTCGCGCCGGCCATGTCCTCGAAGTCCGGCAGCCCGGTCAGGTAGACGGTGACGGGGAGGAACCGCGGTATCCGCGCCCCACCGGGAGCGATCGCCTCCACCTCGTGCGCCAGCACGTCGCCCAGTGCGATGAGCAGCTGCGACAGCGCGGCCTCGTCGGTGATGTTCTGCACCTCGTCGATGTGGATCATCACGACGGCGTCCTGCTCGATCGCCGCCTCGCCGAGCTCGACCAGCAGTTCGGACAGGGCGGTGAAGGGTTCCTGGCCCGTCCCGCCGCGCACGGTGAGGGAGAGCCCGGCGACGGCGACCTGCTCCACGCGCGCCAGGAGCTCGACGACCCGCTGCCGTGTGGAGGTGCCCAGCCCCGCCCGCTCGGCCAGTCGGAGCACCGCGGAGGCCACGAGCCGCAGCGGGTCGGCGCCCGACGGCATCCGCAGTTGCGGCGTGACCCAGTCGCCGGCGTCCGCCGCGCTCCGGGCGATGCGGCGGACCAGACTGGACTTGCCCGTTCCGGGCTCGCCGAGGATGGTGCGGCCGGTCTCGTACAGACCGGCGGCGCGGCGCGGGCGGACGACGTCCCGCCAGTCGCTCAACTGCTCGACCCGTCCCGCCCAGACATCGGGTACGACGTCCGAGCCGGGTTGGAAGGGGTTACTGAGGGCGGATCGCACGCGATAAATTTATCACGCCCACCGGAGAGCGACGATAACTTTTACAGGACGCGCCCGCGCCTCGCACGGGCGATCACCAGTCGACGAGCGCGTCGAGGTCCTCCGCGACGAAGATGCAGAACGGATGACCGGACGGATCCGCGAAGACGTACAGCGGTCCCTCCGTGTCGTCGCTCTGGTCGTCGATCACCTCGGCGCCCAGCGCCACGGCGCGCTCGCGCTGCTCCTCCAGCTCGGCGGCGTCCGCCACCATCAGGTCGAGGTGCAGCTGCTGCGGGTGCTCGCCCTCGGGCCACGTCGCGCGCTGCAGCCGGTCGACGCGCTGGAACGCGAGCCGCACCCCCTCGGGCGTGCGCAGCGCGACCCACTCCGCGCGGTCGTCGGAGCCGTCGGCCGGCGGCTCGTCGCCGGGCCGGTAGCGGCCGCCGAGGAGGGCGGCGTAGAAGGACGCGAGACCTCGCGCGTCCTGCGTGTCGAGCACGATCTGTCGCAGTCGCAGTGCCATGGCGGCAGGGTACGCCGCGCGAGGCGGGCCCGACAGGTCCCGTCAGGCGTCCCGGCGTCGCGGCCAGGCCACCCAGTCGCGGGACCAGGGTGCCGAGATCCCGCGCTCCTCGAGATCGGCGAGCAGGTCCGGCTCGGCGACGCTCCACCCGCTCGACTCGCCGGAGTCGTCTGCGCGCACGAGGTGGGAGCCGATCCGGAGCTCCTCGCCGTCGACGACGCTCTCGGACGGTCCGCCCGACACGACGCTCTCGGACAGGCCGCCGGCGACCACGCCGAGCACATAGCCCTCGAGCTCGTCGGCGACGCGCGTCCACTCGTCGTCGCAGGCGTCGCACCCGCAGACGGGGAGGGCGGCGCGCTGGAACTCCCCGGCGTGGACGAGGACGCCGGGGAAGTCGGTGAAGACGAACGTCAACGGGGAGGCCTCCGGTGAGGCCGGGACCACGCGCACGGCCCGCGCCTCCCGGCCGATCTCGACCCCGTCGCCGGCGGCGGCCGCCGGATCGTCCGACGCGGTCGCGGCGTACTCCTCGACGAGGTGGGCGATCAGGGCGTCGGCGACGACGTGCAGCGGACGGAAGCGCTCCGCGTGCGCGACGACCGAGTAGGCCTCGTCCGGAGGCGATCCCTCCCACCGGCTGCCGTAGGGGATCACCGCCCCGTTCTCGTCGGTGAAGACCGGCTGCTCGACGGCGGGGCGGACGTAGCTCATGCGGACGACGCTACGGGGTGCTCGGCGTGCGCGCGCCGTGCCGGTCGATCGGCTGCTCCGACGGCTCCGGCACGAGGAAGGGGGCGGGCACGCCGGCCCTGTCGCCGGGACCCCCGCGCCGACGCGCGGTCAGACCGCGCCGAGGCCCGCGACGAGCGAGATCGCACCCAGGGCGAGGAGCACCGGGCCGCCCAGCGCTCCGCACCAGAAGCTCGGAGCGGCGAGGGTGCGGCGAGGGAGGACCGAGACCGCACCGATCGCGGTCAGGAGGGCCGCGGCGACGAACAGGATCGGCTGACCGAGCACGAACCCGAGCGGCAGGAAGTGGACGCCGACGACGATCATGGCCGCGGCGGCGATGAGCTCCGCCCGCTTCGCGCGCACGAACCGGATCGAGAGCACGACGATCGCGACGACCTCGATCCAGGCGACGACGACGTACCAGACGAAGGCCGGTGTGCCCGGGACGAGGGCCGACGGCGACCCCCAGTTCCGCACGAGCGGCGGGAGGGCGGTCCCGAGGAGGGCGAGCCCCGCCACCTGGATAGCGACGAGCACCACCCGCGGAATCGCGCCCTTCGGCGGCCGCTCGTGCGCCCAGCCCGCCCAGACGAAGGCGGCGAGCCCGAACAGCGCGCCGATGAACAGCAGGTCGCGCGGGACAGCGTCGTCGATCATGGGGACCCCCGGCTTCCGACGGTAGCCGCGCGACGGGTGCCGGGCATCCGCCCCCGGTGGGAGATCCGCGCCGGGGGTGAATCGCGGTCTGCAGCGGTCAGCGGCTGGGCGGAGCGCCCGCACCGCCGCCGGGAGCCGCTCCCGCGGTCGGAGTCGTCGTCGTGTCGACGCGGGCGGTGAGCGCCACGGAGTAGCCCGTCGCGACGTCGCCGGACGTCGTGCCGAGCTGCAGCACGCCTCCGTCGTCGCCGAAGACGTTGTCGTCGGCGAGCGAGACCCGCGCGAGGTTCTCCGTCGATCCGCTGTACTCGTCGAGCGCGTAGACGGCGGCGCAGGCGTCCTCGGGGAGGGCGACCTGCGAGGTCGCGATCGCGTTCGCCGCGTCGGTGATCGAGGCGGCGTCGGGGTAGACCTCGAAGTGGATGTGCGGCCAGCGGCCGGAGTAGCAGGCGGGGAAGACCGAGGTGAACGTCACCGCTCCGTTCGCGTCGGCGACCTGGACCCCGCGCAGGTAGGTCACGTCCTCGACCCCGGAGGAGTACATCGAGTAGTTCCCGCCCGCGTCGCAGTGCCAGACGTAGACGGCCGCACCGGCGAACGGCACGTCGCCGTTCGCGGTGTCGAGGATCGTGAGGGTCAGCGTCATCGGCACGCCCGCGGCGGTCGCTCCGCCGTCGATGCTCGAGCGGATGTCGCTGCGGACGACTCCGGCGTTCTCGAGCACGTCGACCCCGTTGGATCCGTCGCCGGGATACGGTCCGGCGGTCTCGTTGGGGATCTCGCCGGTCGCTGTCGAGGCGGTTCCGGAGGAGGCGGTGCCGGAGGATCCGCTCGCGGACGACGTGCCCGTGCTGCCGCTCGCGTCGGTCGTGCACGCCGCGAGCCCCACCGTCGCCGCCCCGACTCCGATCAGCGACAGCACCCGCCGACGACTGAACAGCGTGCCGACGTCGAAGAGCAGCCCCTGGTCGACGACCTCCTCGTGCGGCCGGTCGAGACGCCGCCCCTGGTAGGCGGGCCCCTGCGGGGTGAGGTCGGGCTCGGGGATGCGGGTCATGGGGTCCTCCTCGGACGTCGGCTGCGCACCCGACTCTGGCGATCGGGTCTATGAGCCTCCGATGTGGGACCGGTGACGTGGCGAAGGGTTCGCCCGAGGCTCTGCTGACCCGTCCGGTGAGGCGCGACAACGTTGAGCGCAGGCGCTGAGCGTAAAGGTTAGAGGCGCTAACCTTGGCTACACATCAGCCCCGCACTTGGGAGGTCCCCGTGCACCACGTCGACCGTGAGTGGAACCCGCGCGAGACCGCGGGGCTCACTCGTCGAGACCGCAGCCCCGGCGTCTACCGCGCTCTCGTGCCCGACGAGCTCGGACTCGCGCTGCCTCCGCTGGGCCGAGAGGCAGCCGGTGCGGCGGAGGACGCTCTGACGGTGCTGGCTCGGGCCGACGAGCGCATCGGCGCCAGAGGCAGCTCTCTCAACCATCTCCTGATCCGCTCCGAGAGCATCTCGTCCTCGTGGATCGAGGGGAATCGCGTCACTCCGAAGAAGCTCGCGATCGCCGAGGTGCTCCAGCAGGGGAAGAAGGTCGCACTCGATGTGATCGCGAACGTCCGGGCGACGGAGACCGCCATCGCCGGACTGGCCGATCGTGAACGCCGCATCACGCTCGCGGACATCGAGGCGCTGCAGCACACCATCGAACCGTCGCTCCCGTACGGCGTCCGTGAGGAGCAGAACTGGGTGGGCGGCACCGGGTGGTCCCCCCTGCGAGCTGATTTCGTGCCGCCGCCGGAGTCCGAGGTGCGACGGCTCGTCGAGGACCTGGCCGCCTTCGTGACGGCGACCGAGGGCAACCCCGTCGTCCGAGCCGCGCTCGCCCACGCCCAGTTCGAGACCATCCATCCGTTCATCGACGGCAACGGACGCACCGGTCGTGCGCTCATCCACACGGTGCTGAAACGCAGTGACGCCCTGCGCAACGTCCTCGTGCCCATCTCGACGGTGTTCGCCGGCGACAAGGACGAGTACATCGCCGGCCTGACCGCGTTCCGAGCCGGCGAGGTGGACGACTGGGTGATCGGATTCGCGCGGGCGACGGAGGTGGCCGCCTCGAACGCGGTCGCCCTCTCCGAGGCCATCGAGAGACTGGACTCCGCCGTCCTCGAGCGCCTGGTCGCCTATCGAGCTGAGGCCGGTCTTTCGCCCGCCCGCCCGCGGAAGGACGCTGTCGTGCTCCGGATACTGGACCGACTCGCGATCGATCCGGTTCTGACGGCGGAGACCGCCGCCCGGAATCACGGCGTCTCGTCCGTCGCCGCGCACGGAGCCCTGGCCCAGCTGTCCGCCGCCGGGATCCTCTCTCGGAACAAGGACCACAAAGGACGGCTGTTCTGCTGGACGGCGGACGAGCACCTCGCTCACGTCGCGCTGACGGAGCGCAGCAACCGCATCGGGGGAGGGGACACGCTCAACGAGGCGCCCCGGCACGGGCCCGCCCGACCCGAGACGCGTGTCGTCGGTCGGCTCCTCCGGTGACGCCGTCGATCGCCTCGGCGTCCGGGGCAGCCCGCGACCGGGCTCGCCGGTGCAGTGCCTCCAGGGAAGGGCGATCGTGACGCGCGGGTTCCGCACCCTCCCGCTCCTCGCTGCCGTCGCCCTTCTCGCCGGCTGCGCTGTGAACCTCGACGGCTCGCCCGAAGCCTCCGCCGAGTCCGCCGAGACGGCCGCTCGGGAGTCGGCGGCCGCGCTCGCCGACGGCATCGGCGCCGACCGGCCCGACGACATCGACGAGGTCGCGCGCGAGGCCGTCGCGGCGGGCGCCGACCTGATCGCGATCGAGTCCCTCGAGGCCCCCGAGCTGATCGACCCGTTCGGCGCGCTCACGACGCGCATCACCGGCGCTGACGGAGAGGCCTACTGCTTCCGCATCGAGTACGGCTACTACGGCCGCCACAGCGACGACGGCGAGACGGTCCTCGGCACGACGACCGGGGTGGAGGACGTCGAGTGCGACGCGTCGACCCCGGGCGTCGCTCCGCCGCCGGACACCCGCGAGATCGTCGTGCCCGCTCCGAACGCCGAGGAGGCGGCGACGGAGGTGCTCGCCGGGCTGCCCGAGGATCCGGGACCGGCGGACGCGGTCGTCGCTGCGATCACCGAGCGACTGGCCGCCCCGACGGGGGTGCGGGAGGTCGCGGCGCCGCCGACGGCGGTCGTGCGGGGGAGCGATGTCGGAGTGGCGATGGGCCGCGCCGAGGACTGCGTGCTCGTCAAGCGCGAGGACGGAGTGGTCACCCGCGTCGTCGTCGCGCCGGTCCGGCTGCAGCCGGGCGAGCTCGGCTGCACCGCAGAGACGGCCCTGCTCCCGGCGGAGTCGCTCGGGTCGCCGCACTGACGGGCCGGCTCGCAGGCGTCCTCGACGAGGCGTCCTCGAGCCGTCGAGACCGCCCGCTGCCGCAGGACGTCTCGACGGTCCGAGGACGTCTCGACCGAGGCCGACGGCTCAGCGGGCCGCCCGCTCCCGGATCGCGAGGATCACGTCGGTCTTCGCGTCCGAGTACGCGTTCATGTCGTCCCAGCGGCGGCGCAGCAGGTCGCGCTTGACGCTCTCGTAGAGCGCCCGGTCGGCGGGGTCCGAGCGGAGGCGGTCGCGCAGCTGCAGGTACGCGTCGATCGCGGCGGCGCCCCGCTCGTAGACGTGCACGTGCACGTCCCGCGCGGGGGTCCGCACGAGGCGGTGGCCCGGCTCCCGCACGCGCAGCAGGTACCCGGCGGCCAGGAGCGCGTCGAGGTACTCCTCCTCGGCCGTGATGTCGTCGACGATCACGACGATGTCGATGATCGGCTTGGCCGCGAGTCCGGGGACGGACGTCGATCCGATGTGCTCGACCCCGACGCCCGGCAGCGCCTCGAGGATCCGCCGTCGATGCTCCTCGAAGTGCGCGGGCCAGCTCTCGTCGTACTCGTGCAGCGCGACCTCGAGCGGCTCGACGCCGCCGATCAGCTCGACGGCGGTGGCATCGGGGCGGCGGGAGGACATCCGCCCATCCTCGCAAAGAGAAGGGCCGGAGGGATCGCTCCCCCCGGCCCGCAGGAGCTACGCCTGCTCCTCCTGCACGTGCTTCGCGACCGTGTTCGCGCGCGCGTTCGGGACGGTGTGCGTCATGACGAGGCCCTCGACGTCCCGCGAGCCGTTGCGGCCGAGGTTCGCCAGACGCGCGAGCTCGTCCTCGGACAGGGTCTGAGACTGCAGCGGAGGCAGGTCCTTCACCTCGTCCAGCGTGATGCCGAGGCCCTCGCCGACCCGGCGGCCGAGGTCGTCCTCCACGAGGTAGAAGTGCCACAGCATCCGCTCCTGCACGGGGCGCGCGGCCTGCGCGATCAGGTCGACGAAGTTCGCGACCAGGTCGTCGCGCTCCCACTCCTCCATCAGCAGGTAGCGCTGGCCGGCCTGCATGTAGTCGTTCGTGCGCGGGATCCGCTTGCGCGTGAGGCGACCGGTGATCTCGGGGCCCTGGTCGTCGTGGGTCGGGTACTGCGCCTCGCGCAGCCCGCCGGTGATCGAGGGCTCGTAGTTCACGTGCGGGTTCTCGCCGCCGTGATCCTGGTGGAACGCCATCTGCCCGTCGCGCTGGTTGGTCGCGACGTGCACGTTCTTCGGCGCGTTCACCGGCAGCTGCAGGTAGTTCGGGCCCACCCGGTACCGCTGGGTGTCGGAGTAGGAGAACGTGCGCCCGACCAGCATCTTGTCGTCCGAGAAGTCGAGGCCGTCGACCAGCACGCCGGTGCCGAACGAGAGCTGCTCGTTCTCGGCGAAGTGGTTGGTGACGTTGCGGTTCAGGACCATGCGCCCGACCGTCTTCGGCGGGAACTCGTTCTCGGGCCAGACCTTCGTGTCGTCGAGCGGATCGAAGTCGAGCTCGGGGTGGTCGTGGTCGTCCATCAGCTGCACGCGCAGCTCCCACTCGGGGTACTCGCCGCGCTCGATGGCCTCGTAGAGGTCCTTCGACGCGTGGCCGAGGTCGCCGCCCTGCACGACGGCGGCGTCGGCCTCGGTCATGCTGCTGACGCCCACGGAGGGGATCCAGTGGTACTTGACCAGCTTCGTGTCGCCGGCGGCGTTCACCCACTTGTAGGTGTTCACTCCGAAGCCCTGCTGGTGGCGGTAGTCGGCCGGGATGCCGCGGGGGCTGAACAGGTTGACCAGCATGTGCATCGACTCCGGCGTCTGCGACATGAAGTCGAAGATGCGGCCGGGCTCCTGCCGGAACGTGACCGGGTCGGGCTTGAGCGAGTGGATCACGTCGGGGAACTTGATGGCGTCGCGGATGAAGAAGACGCCGAGGTTGTTGCCCACGAGGTCCCAGTTGCCGTCCTCGGTGTAGAACTTCACCGCGAAGCCGCGGGGGTCGCGCGCGGCCTCGGACGAGTCGCGGCCGCCGATCACGGTCGAGAAGCGGATCGCGACATCGGTGCGCTTCCCCGCCTCCTGGAACAGCTTCGCGCGGGTGTACCGCGAGATCGGCTCGTCGCCCCAGGTGCCGGTCGCCTCGAAGTAGCCGAAGGCGACGGCGCCACGGGCGTGCACCACCCGCTCGGGGATCCGCTCGCGATCGAAGTGGCTGATCTTCTCGAGGAACTGGTAGTTCTCGAGTGTGGCCGGGCCGCGGGCCCCGACCGTGCGCTGGTTCTGGTTGTCGTAGACGGGGTGGCCCTGACGGTTGGTCAGGATCTTCCGGTCATCGCCCTCGGCGGGCGGCTGGGAGGAGACGTCGGTCATGGATCAGGTGTCCTTTCCAGGTGGCGGTCCCGTCCATCCGATCAGAGACGACCTGGACGACGCCCCGGGGTTGACGTCAGCGGTCGGCGCGCACGTGCACCGTCTCGCCCTCGAGGACGAACCGGAGGCCGCTCCCCTCGCCGAACTCCTCCCGCAGCTCCTCGGGCAGCGAGGACGAGACGGTGAGCTGCGCGGTCGCGGGGAACGAGCGGGCGCTGCATCCGCTGGACACGATCACGCTCTCGCCCGACGCGGCGAGCACCACCGAGAGGCACGCGCCGCCGTCGTCGCCGCTGGGCCGCTTCACCAGGCGGAGGCCGTGGAACGGTGCGGACGCGAGGGTGCTCTCGGCGCCGCCGAAGCGCGGCAGGTCCTCGGCGGGGGTCAGCGGCAGGGATGCGACCTCGCGGTCGGGGGCGGTCGTCGCCCAGAGGGTCGCGCCGACGCCGGCCGCCACGGCGACGACCAGCGACGCCGCCCAGAGCAGGGCGAGCGCGCGGCTGATCCGAGGGCGCGGTGCGGAGTCCGGCTCCTCGGCGAGGAGCGGGCCGCCCGACTCGAGGGTCCGCAGCCGGGCGAGCTCCCGCGGCTCGAGGTCGGGCCGGCGCCCGTAGGCGCGGCGCTGCAGCTCGCGGAGCTCGTCCTCGTCGGTCACCCTCCGAAGTGTGCCACCGGGCGGTGCGGGCGAGGCGTCCTGCTGCCGTCGAGGCGTCCCGTCGCTCCTGGACGTCTCGACGGGAACGCGACGCCTCGACGGAGTGCCCCGCCCGTACCATCGGAGGGTGCCCGAGGAGCCCCGCCTGACCGAGACCACGGCCGCCGACGCCGTGGCGCTGACGCTGTTCGTCCTGCAGGAGGCCGAGATCATGCGGCGCTACGGCGGCGACGACCCCGGGCCGCGGCCGGTACCCGAGACCCCGACGCTCCTCCTCCGCGTCGAGGGCGAGGTCGTGGGCTGCGTGGCGCTCGCCGCGGAGGGCGAGGTCGGCGAGATCAAGCGGATGTACGTGATCGAGCAGGCGCGGGGGCGCGGCTTCAGCCGGCTCCTGCTCGCGGGGGTCGAGGAGCTCGCGGCGCGTCACGGCGTCGAGCTGCTGCGCCTGGTCACGGGCACGCAGCAGCCCGAGGCCGTGGCCCTCTACGAGAGCTCGGGCTACGAGCCGATCCCGGGCTTCGGCTACTGGGGCGACGAGCCCGAGAGCCTCTGCTTCGCGAAGCGGCTCGGCTGAAGCGTACGGAACCGAGGTCGGGAGCGGCTGCGGGCCTCGTCCGGGGGCCTGGCGCCCCTCCGCTCCTCGGTTGCGAACGGAGAGACCCTCAGAACTGAGGCTGAGCGCCCCGATTCCGAGAGAAGAGGCTCGTTCGGCGCGCCCAGCCTTGCTTCTGCGGGCGATCGGCCGCGCACCCCGCCCGCCACGCGCCGGCACGCGCCGAGCGGACCGGCGGAGGGCAGCGGTAGTCTGATCCGGACCCCGGCGCGCGCCACGCCCGCGCCGCCGTCTCCTCCTCCGCCGTCGCGGAGGTCCTCGGCTGCCCACGCGGCCGAGGCGACACCGTTCCGCAGAGCCGGAGCGCTGGTCGCAGCAGCACCGGCCGGCCCGGTGCGCCCCCATGCCACGCACATCCCGGCACGACGCCGGCCCCTCCTACCGGAAAGCACCCATGCGAAACGCCCGCACAGCCAAGCCCGCCCGCCACCACCTCGAACTGGCGGCTCCGAAGCCGCTCGAGAAGGGCGGTCTGCGCATCACCCCTCTGGGTGGTCTCGGCGAGATCGGCCGCAACATGACCGTCTTCGAGCACAAGGGCAAGCTGCTCATCGTCGACTGCGGCGTCCTCTTCCCCGAGGAGAACCAGCCCGGCATCGACGTGATCCTCCCCGACTTCGCCGCGATCCGCTCGCGCCTGAAGGACATCGAGGCCATCGTGCTCACCCACGGCCACGAGGACCACATCGGCGGCGTGCCGTACCTGCTCAAGGAGCGGGCCGACATCCCGATCATCGCGTCGACCTTCACGCTCGCGCTCATCTCGGCGAAGCTGCAGGAGCACCGGATCACCCCGCGCACCCGCCCGGTGAAGGAGGGCGACCGCGTCGACGCCGGCGTGTTCGACCTCGAGTTCCTCGCTGTGAACCACTCGATCCCGGACGGCCTCGCCGTCGCGATCCGCACCGAGGCCGGCCTCGTGCTGCACACGGGCGACTTCAAGATGGACCAGTTCCCGCTCGACGGCCGCACCACCGACCTCCCCGGCTTCGCGCGCCTGGGCGACGAGGGCGTCGACCTCTTCCTCGTCGACTCCACCAACGCCGACGTCCCCGGCTTCGCGATCTCGGAGGGCGACCTCGCCCCCGCGATCGACCAGGTGTTCCGCACCGCCCCGCGCCGCATCGTCGTGTCGAGCTTCGCGAGCCACGTGCACCGCATCCAGCAGGTCCTGGACGCCGCGCACCGCCACGGCCGCAAGGTCGCGTTCGTCGGCCGCTCGATGGTCCGCAACATGGGCATCGCCGCCGAGCTCGGCTACCTCAAGATCCCGGCCGGCCTCGTCGTCGACATGAAGGTGCTCGAGAAGCTGCCCGCGACCGAGATCGTGATGATCTGCACCGGTTCGCAGGGCGAGCCGATGGCGGCGCTCTCGCGCATGGCCAACAAGGACCACATCATCGACATCGGACCCGGCGACACCGTGCTGCTGGCCAGCTCGCTGATCCCCGGCAACGAGAACGCGATCTACCGCATCATCAACGCGTTCACGCGCTGGGGTGCCACCGTCGTGCACAAGGGCAACGCCAAGGTGCACGTCTCGGGACACGCGAGCGCCGGCGAGCTCGCCTACTGCTACAACATCCTCCGCCCGACGCACGTGCTGCCCGTGCACGGCGAGTGGCGCCACCTCACGGCGAACGCCGCGATCGCGACTCGCACCGGGATCGACGAGAAGAACGTCTTCGTCATCGAGGACGGCGTCTCGATCGACCTCGTCAAGGGCCGCGCCCGCATGAGCGGACGCATCGACGCCGACCACATCCTGGTCGACGGCACCACGATGGGCGTCGCCACCGAGGACGCCATGATCGACCGCCGCGTGCTCGCCGAGGAGGGCGCGATCACCGTGCTCGCCATCGCCGACCTCGACCGCGGCACGCTCGGCGAGCCCGTCGAGTTCTTCACCCGCGGCTTCGTGGAGGAGCCGGGCTGGCAGGCCAACGCGAGCAAGGCGATCGACGACGCCGTGCTGCAGGCCGCCGGATCGCCGACCGACCGCGAGGCGCTCGAGAAGCTGATCACCCGGACGCTCGGCCGCTGGCTGACCCGCCGTCACCGCCGGAACCCGGTCATCACCACCATCGTCGTCGAGGAGTAGCCCCGATCCGTCCGAGTGCCCGTCCCCTGCAGAAGGGGGCGGGCGCTCGGTCGTGCTCGGTAGAGTCGATCCGATGTCCTCCCCGTCCCGCGCCCGCGCCCGCGCGGCGGCCGCGTTCCCGAACCGGCTGCTGCTGACCAAGCGCGCCTCGGGGACCAACGGATGGCTGAGCTCGTGGGGCACGAACGCACACGGCGAGATCGCCGGCTGCCCGCCGCCGCGCGCCTAGACCGCGACCGCCCCTCCTCCGGAGACAGCGGCCGCGCTCCCGCGCTCGCCACCACTCCGAACGGACGACCCATGGCTCACCACGACCTGCCCGCTGACCAGGCGCCGCACTCCCTCTGGCGGGGGCTCCGCCAGACCCTGCAGAAGGACACCGTCGGCGGTGCCTTCCTCCTCACCGCCACGCTGCTCGCGCTGATCATCGCGAACAGCCCCGCGTCCTCGCTCTACGAGGCGGTGCGCGACTTCCGGTTCGGACCCGAGGCGCTGCACCTGAACCTCAGCGTCGGCTCGTGGGCGGCCGACGGCCTGCTCGCGATCTTCTTCTTCGTCGTCGGTCTGGAGCTCAAGGAGGAGTTCGTCGCCGGCTCGCTGCGGAACCCCCGCACCGCGCTCGTGCCGATCGTCGCGGCGGTCGGCGGCGTCGTCACTCCGGCCCTGATCTTCGTCGCCGTGAACCTGCAGCGCGGGGGAGCGGCACTCGACGGCTGGGCGATCCCGGCCGCCACCGACATCGCGTTCGCGGTCGCGGTGATCGCGGTCGTCGGCAGGTTCCTCCCGCCGGCGCTGCGGACGTTCCTCCTGACCCTCGCGGTGGTCGACGACCTCATCGCGATCACGATCATCGCCGTGTTCTACACGGCGGGGATCGACGCGCTGATGCTCGGCCTCGCGCTGATCCCGCTCGCCGTCTTCGCCGTCTGCGTGCAGCGCGGCGTGCGCGCGTGGTGGGTGCTGATCCCGCTCGGAGTCGCGACGTGGGCGCTCGTGCACGCGTCGGGAGTGCACGCGACGGTCGCCGGAGTGCTGCTGGGCTTCATGGTGCCGGTCGTCGCGACGAAGCGGGCCCGCGTGCAGGTCGGGACCGACGCGGCCGGGAAGCCGATCTACGACGGCCTCGCCGCGCACTTCGCCGACCGCTGGAGCGTGCTGTCGACCTCGTTCGCGGTGCCCGTGTTCGCGTTCTTCTCGGCCGGAGTGACGGTCGGCGGTCTCGCGGGCCTGGCGGAGTCGTTCCAGGACACCATCGCGCTCGGCATCATCGCCGGCCTCGTGCTGGGCAAGCCGATCGGCATCGTCGGCAGCACGTTCCTGCTGACCCGCTTCCGCGGGATCTCGCTCGATCCGTCACTCCGCTGGATCGACATGCTCGGCATGGCGTTCGTCGCGGGCATCGGATTCACGGTGTCGCTGCTCGTGGGCGAGCTCTCGTTCGGCGCCGGCAGCGAGTCCGACGACCACGTGAAGGTCGGCGTGCTCGCGGGCTCGCTCCTCGCGGCGGTCATCGGAGGCACGATCCTCGCGGTGCGGAACCGGCGCTACCGCGCGGCGCCTGCTGCCTCGCCGATCGAGTAGCCGCGGGGCGGCGTCTCGAAGCGCTCGGCTCCGGGCGGTGGTGGATCTCGATACGCCCTCTGCGAGGGCTACTCGATCAGCAGCTGGGGTGCCGCTCCCTTCCGGTGGTCGAGTAGCCGCGCAGCGGCGTATCGAGACCGACGTGTCCAGCGGGATCCGGGTCCGTAGGGTGGGTCGGAGCGGGGGAGAGGCGGGCGGATGCGCGGCACGCGGTCGTCACGGGAGGTCCCACTCGTGCAGTGGAACTGGTTCACGCGGGCGAAGACGCCGAGCGAGAGCATCCTGATCGGGATGCTCGTGCTCGCGATCCCCGCATGGAACCTCTCCGGAATGCTCATCGACGGCATCTCGCTCGCCCTGAGGCTCGGCGTCCTCGTGGCCCTCTCCGTGATCCTGTTCGGCGTGATGGCGGTGCTCATGGCCGTCAGGCACCCCACCCCCCACGCCGACCTCGCCGCGCGCACGGTCCGGGTCCGATCGCGGGTCACTCCGTTCGCCGACTTCACCTCGGCGAAGCGGCTCTTCCTCGGCAGCCGGTCGAAGCGGGTGGTGATCGAGCTGCACGCGCCCGGCCACACCGTGCTGCTCGAGCTCCGCGATTCCCTCGGTCGCGTGACGACCGGGCGGACGCAGGAGGCGATCCTCGAGTTCCTCCACGGGAGCGGAGTCGTGATGCCCACGTCGAGGGACGATCCGACGGGGCGCTTCACTGAGCTGAACTTCCCCGGCAGCCTCAGCCGGGAGCAGGCGATCGCGCTGGCCGAGCGTCCGCTGACCGCACCCGACGTCGGCTCGGGGGCGCACGGCTGAGGTGCGAGGCCGTGGATCCGGACGCGATCCGGAACGACCGCGACACGGACGTCCCGCGGAGGCCGACGTCCGAGCCGACCGGACGCGAACCGGGTCCTGAGGGCGCTCGGCGCCCCGTTCCGAGTCCGATCGTGGAGGCGGGATGGCCCGAGTGGGCGGGGGACGGGGTCCACAAGTGCTGCAGAGCCCGATCCGGGTCCACTCGGCCGCGTCGGCCGCGCCTGAACACGTCCCTCATCCGGGGTGGCCTTCCGTGAACCGTCTCACTTAGAGTGTTCACGTTCACATTCCGTGCGAAGACGCGCGAATCCGCGGAGCCCTGCGGGTCGGTCGTCGACGCCGCACCGACCACAGAGGGCCTTCTGCATGACTCGATCACGTTCGGCGGTGAGGATCGCACTGGCGATCGGCACCGTCGCCGCCACGGCGCTGCTCGGCGCCACGGTACCGAGCTCCGCTTTCGGAGCCACGGAGACTCCGCTCCTGCACTACACGTTCGACACCGCGCCCACCGGCACGACGATCGACGACGTGAGCGGCAACGACTACGACGCGACGATGCGTCGCACCGGCGCGGAGGTCCGCAACGGCGCGATCAGCTTCCCCGGCGGCTCCGCGGCCGCCGCGCCCTACCTCGAGATCCCCACCGCGCCGCTCGCCGGCAGGAAGGACCTCACGTTCTCGACCTGGCTCTCGCCCCGCTCCGGCGCGGCCAACACCGCCGCGGCGTTCGTCGGCGCACCGATCGCGAGCGGTGCGCAGCACTCCTCCGGGTACTGGCTGCTGAACCCCACGAACACCGCCGGCTACGTCAAGTCCGTCGTCACCAACTCCGTCAACGCCGGCGCCCCCTGGGGCACCGAGGTCGGCCCCGGAGCGACGAACACGCAGACGCTCGGAGCGCGCACGCCCGCGGGCCTGTCGCTCTACACGACCGTCATCGACGGCACGAACGGCACACTGAAGGTCTATGTCAACGGCACTCAGATCGGCACCACGACGACGATCGCGCGCGACGTCTCGTCCTTCGGCTCCTCCCTCGTCGCCTACCTCGCGCGCTCGACCTACCCCGACGCGGGCTGGAACGGCGACATCGACGACTTCGCCGTCTACGGCAGCGCCCTCACCGGTGACGCCGTGAGCGCCCTGTACTCCTCGCAGGCCCTCGACCGCGCCGTCGCCTCGGTGACGATCCCGACCGAGGCCACCGCGAGCTTCCCGCTGCCCGCCACCGCCAGCGGCGTCGCGATCACCTGGACCTCGAGCAGCTCCGCGATCGCGGTCAGCGGAGGGACCGCCACCGTCACGCGTCCCGCCGCCGGCTCGCCCGCCGCCTCCGTGGTGCTCACCGCGACCTACGCGGTCGGCGGCGCCACCCGCTCCGTCGCCTACCCGGTGTCCGTGGCGGCGCAGCTCTCCGACACCGAGAAGGTGGAGCGCGACCTCGCCTCGATCACCATCCCGAATGTCGGCGACATCCGCACCAACGTCACCGTGCCCTCGACGGGCGCGCTCGGCTCCGCCCTCGTCTGGAGCGTCGTCAGCCCCACCGGCGCGACCCTCCGCGACGGCAGCGCCGCCGGCACCCGCACCATCGACGTCGAGCGCCCCGCCGCCGGCGGCACCGCGATCGACGTCGTCGTCCGCGCCACGGCGACCAGTGGAACGGTGAGCCGCACCCGCGACATCACCCTCCGCGTCCAGCCGCTGCCCACGGGCACCGACGACACCGAGGCCTACGTCTGGGCGTTCTTCACCGGAGAGGGCGACGGCGCCGAGCAGGTCAGCCTCGCCGCCTCGAAGGGCAACGACGCGCTCTCGTGGAACACCCTGAACGGCGGCAAGCCCGTCTTCTCGTCGACCCTGGGCACCCAGGGACTGCGCGACCCGTTCATCATCCGGTCGAAGGAGGGCGACAAGTTCTTCATGCTCGCCACCGATCTCAAGATCGCCGGCCTCGCGGGCGGCTTCGACACGTCGCAGAAGTCGGGCTCGAAGCACATCGAGGTGTGGGAGTCGACCGACCTCGTGAACTGGTCCGCGCAGCGGCACGTCAAGGTGTCCTCCGACTTCGTCGGCAACACCTGGGCGCCCGAGGCGTACTGGGACGACGCACTCGACACCTACGTGGTGTTCTGGGCCTCGAACATCTACCCGACCACGAACGTCGCCGATCGCACGTCCGTCACCTACAACCGGATGATGTACGCGACGACCGACGACTTCGTCACTTTCTCGGAGGCGAAGCCGTGGATCGACGTCCAGCGCGGCGCCGGACGCGGCACGATCGACTCGACGATCGCCGAGGAGGACGGCGTCTACTACCGCTTCACCAAGGACGAGGCGTCGATGACGTTGCGCGAGGAGAAGAGCACCGACCTGCTCGCGACCGTCTCGGGCGCGCTGCCCGGCACGGCCGGCCCCGCCGACGAGTGGACCCTGATCAAGGAGCGCGTCGCGTCGGGCCTGCCCAACGGCTCCGGCGGCACCTTCACCAGCGGTGAGGGCCCGAACGTCTTCCCCGCCAACGAGGGGGACGTGAACGGACTCGACTGGTTCCTCTTCATCGACCAGCCCGACTACCACCAGGGACCGAACCACTACGTGCCGTTCGGCACCGATGAGATCGCGGACGGGAACTCCTGGCAGCCGCTGGGCTCGAAGCTCGCCGCGAACCTGCCGCAGAACGCCGACGGAGGGAAGCCCCGTCACGGCACGGTGATCCCGGTCACCCGCGCCGAGTACCAGAAGGTGCTCGAGGGCTTCGCCCCGACCCTCGCGGTCGCATCGGTCGCTCCGCTGACGGCGACGACCGCCCCGGGCACCGCGCCCGTGCTGCCGCGCGCCACGATCACCACGGCGGCCGGTGCCACGAGCACTGTCGACGTCGCGTGGGACGCGGTCGCCCCCTCCGCCTACGCCACGGCCGGCACCTTCACGGTCTCGGGAGTCGCGCAGGACGCGTCGCGGATGCCGGTGCAGGCCGTCGTCACGGTGACGGCGTCGCTGAAGGTCTCGGCGACGGCCTCGAGCCGCTGCCTCGCCGGCAAGGTCGTGCTGACGGTCGTCGCCCGCAACGGCGACACCGTGCCGATGGACGTGTCCATCCGCACCTCGGAGGGCGTGAAGACGTTCGCCGGAGTGAAGCCGGGCGCGAACGCCTCGGCCGCCTACACGGTGCGCTCGACGCAGCTCGCCGCGGGCGAGGCGACGGTCACCGCGACGGCGACGGTCGGCGGCTCGCCCGTCACCGCGACGACCGCGGCGCCGTACACGGCCCGCAGCTGCGGCTGACCGGTCGGGATCAGCGCTGCTGACGGGAGCCCGTCGCACTCCGGTGCGGCGGGCTCCCGCCGTTCCCGGAGGCGCGCCGACGCGTCGATCCAGATGGCCCACTGCCCGGGAGGCGCGGGTCTCGATACGCCCCTGCGGGGCTACTCGACCAGCAGGGTCGTCCTTCTTCGTTGATCGAGTAGGTCGCGCAGCGGCCGTATCGAGATCCCCTACCGTTCGGGAGGAGCGGGGCGTGCCCGTCGCCGCCTCGACGCCCGCTGTTCCTCCGCCGTACCCGGGGCGGCGCTAGCGTGCCGCCATGACGGTCGTCGCGACTCCCACCCGCCGTGCCCGCACGTCGCCGGCGTGGGCGCTGCTCGCGGCCGCCGCGTTCCTCGCCTCCGCGGCTCTGCAGCTGCAGGCCGCGGTGCAGCGCTGGCTGATCGTGGGGGAGGCGGGGACGCCGGACGACCGGACGATCCAGGACCACCTCTACGACTACTCCATGCCCGCGGACCCGTGGGTGAATGTGGGGGCGGCTGCGCAGGTCTTCGGAGTCGCGACGCTGCTGCTCGCCGCGGGGATTCTGGCGCTGATGCGCGCTCTCGCGCCGGTGAGCGCCGTGTTCCGGGCGAGCGCGATCGCCATCGCGGTGGTGTTCGCGCTGAACGGCGCGCACGCGCTGGTCTCGGGGCTCCTCGGCGCCCCGACTCCGATCGGAGCCCCGCTGCTGCAGATGGCGCTCAGCCTGATCCCGGTGCTCGGCCTGGGGGCACTCGCGGTGCGAGCCCTCGGGCGCTCGGTGGCGCTGGGCGTCGCGTTCGCCTGCCTGCTCGGCAGCACGATGCCGGGCGTGCTGCTCGCGACGTTCTTGATCGCTCCGGCGGTCATGGGCTTCCAGTCGCACGACACGACGCCGTGGAGCGAGGCGGTGACCGCCGTCAGCACCGCGGCGGCGGGCCTGGCCGCGCTGCTCGGTGCGGCGGTGGGCGCGATCCGCGGGCGGGCCGGCGCCTCGTCCTGAGGTCGCGTCAGCCGTTCAGGATCGGGTTCGGCGAGGTGGAGGGACCCGCCGAGACCTCGTCGACGATGCGCAGGAACTGCTCGACCGCCTGCTCGGAGGTGAGACGGCCGGCGTCGACGAGGTCGGCGATCCGGAGGACGTCGAGTTTGCGGGCGGCGCGGGCCGCGGTGTCGAGTCCGGAGGCGCTGATCGCGGACGACGCGCGCACACGCGCGACGATCGCTCCGACGTGCCACCGTCTGCTGCTGGAAGCCATTCGATCTCCTTCTCTGTCGCAGGGTCTTCGGAGCGAGGCGTGCCTCGGATGGGGGTCGTCGCGGGATCGGAGCGGTCGGGCTGCTCCGGATCCCGTCACAGGTGCAGGATGCTCCAGTCGATGATCACGGCCGCGGCCGTGTAGATCGCCGCGACCGCGCCCACGGCCTTGCCCGCGCGATCGAGGTCGCTCCGCGGAGTGGGGCGGATGTCGGCGACCACGCGCAGCAGCGCGCCGAGCATCGCGATGACCGTGATCGCCAGCAGCCACTCCTTGAGGGCGACGTGCGAGTCGACGTCCATCAGCGTGAGCGTCAGGACCGGTGCGAGCACGAGCGCGATCGAGAGCAGCACCAGCAGCACGCCGCGACGGGTCAGCTCGGTGGGGCCGAGCGAGCCCTCGCGGAGCCACGCGCGCAGGCGGGACCGGCGGGTCGCCGGCGTGCCGGGTGCCTCAGCGACGGCGGGCTGATGCGGATCGGACGCGGAGCGACGCGGATCGGAGGCGGACAGGCCCGCACCCGCGTCGGGCTCGGCGGACGGCGTGGAGACCGCGGCCGCGCTCTCGATCGTGCTCACAGGGCCGACCCGTACGCGGAGCGACCGACCTTCGACCGGGCGACGGAGGGAGCCGACGCGGTCGGCCGAGGTGCGAGGTGATGCCGCACGGCGTCCTCCAGGGGATCGTGGCGACCGTCGAGGGCCGCGTCGCGAGAGGGTCGCGAGCTCTCAGTGTCCAGCCGTGAGAGCGCTCCGACAAGCGCCGCTTGCGGACTTGTCCGCTTCCGGACACCGTCGAGGTCGCGCTCAGAGCCGGATGATGCTCCAATCGACGACCACGGACAGCACCGTGAACACCGCGGCGACCGCTCCGACCGCCTTGCCCGCGCGGTCGAGGTCGCCCCGCGGAGTCGGCCGCGCGTCGGCGATCACCCGCAGCACCGCCCCGACGAGCGCGGTGACCGTGATCGTGACCACCGTCACCTTCAGCGACACGTGGGCGTCGACGTGCAGCAGGGTCAGCGCGGCGATCGGCACCAGCACCAGGAGGATCGACAGCAGCACCAGGATCCCGCCGCGGCGCGACAGCGCGGTCGGTCCGAGGGATCCGCCGCGGAGCCAGGCGCGCACGGCACGGTCACCGACCGGCGCGGGGGAGGGCGGGGAGTCGGTCGAGGCGGGCAGAGGATCCTCCAGGATCGGGGCGGGCGGCCCCTCAGTCTCGGGACCGATCCGCGCGCGCGCAACGTCCGCTAGCGGACACGTCCGCAAGAGGACGGCCCGCGTTCCGGGCGGTCGGCGCCTCTGCTGAACCTCTGCTCCTCCCGGCAAGGCCCTGACAAGCCCTCCCTGCCTGAGGAACCCCTCAGTAACGTGGATGTACCCCTTCGGGACGGAGCGCGAGACCCCCGCTCGCGTCGATCCGACGTCACTCCGTCCGCCACCGCGTCGCCCGTCCCTCGTGAAAGGCCACCCATGACGGATTCCCCGCCCGTCCCGACCGCAGACCGCTCCCGTACCCCGGAGCGGTCGTGACGACCGTGTGCGCCCCGCTCGCCCGGACCGACGCCCGATCAGTCGTCGACGACGCCTGCTGCCGCGCCGAAGCGCTCCTCAGCGCGCGCATCGCGGACCTCTGGACGGCGAAGTCCGATCCGTAGGCGACCCGGCTGCTTCTGGAGCGCGCCCGCGCGGAGGTCGCCGCCGCCCGCGCGCTGCTCGCCGAGGCGGGGTCGGGTGAGTGGTGGTCGGACCTGACCGCCGCCCGACTGGCCGACGCCTGCGTCGCCGCGCGCCTGTGGGCGGAGGGCGACCCCGCCTGCGCCGACCTCGAGCGCGTCTTCGCCTCGCGCCTGCGCACCGAGCTCGGCATCGACCTCGCGTCGATCCCGCGCCGCTCGGCCCCGCCCGCCTGACCCGTCCCTCCGCTGCTGGTCGAGTAGCCCCGGAGGGGTGCATCGAGACCCGCGGAGGAAGGGGGTGCTCCCTCCTTTCGCTGGTCGAGTAGCCCCGGAGGGGCGTATTGAGACCCGCCGCCTCCAGCGGGTCGCCCTTCGATCAGGATCCGATACGCCCACTGCGCGGCTACTCGTTCAGCGAGGAGGGGTGCCGCACCCGGTCGGGATGCACCGCGCCGAGCGCCTCCCGCTCTACCTCCCGCGCCAGCCCCGACCGGCGCGCACGGCCGAGTCCGCGCGCGATCTCGTCGCTGAGCACCCGTTCGACCGTGTCGCTCAGCGGACGGAAGACGCCTCCGGACGCCCGGTACGCGGCTCCGCTGCGTCGCGCGAACGCCGTGTCGGGCCGCGGGAGGGACAGCGGCAGCGACCGCGGCCCCGCCCAGTGGTCGATCCCGTGCTCCCGGAGCCACTCGTCGGAGCGCGGAGCGAACTCCCCGTCGAATCCGGTGGCCGACCTGACCGCGGCGAGGAACTCCTCGAACGGAGTGCTCGGTCCGACCGCGTCCACGGTCCCGGTGAGGCCTCCTGCTCCCGCCGACACGATCCACTCCGCGAGATCCGCCACGTCGATCGCCTGCACCCAGCGGCCCGCCGGCTCCGGCAGCAGCACGGTGCCGCCCCGCATCAGGCGGGCGGGCCAGTACCCGAAGCGGTCGCTCGGGTCGCCGGGGCCCACGATGAGGCCGGGCCGTGCGATCAGGAGCCGGTCGCCGAGCCGAGCGGTCGACGCCTGCTCGGCGAGCACCTTCGCGTGCGCGTAGTCGGAGGGGTCGGTCGGAGTCACGAGCTCCGCCGACTCGTCGGCACCGCGCTCGTCGGTGCGCGCGTAGACCGAGACGGAGGAGACCAGGGTCCAGTGCGCCGCTCTGTCCGCCAGGGCGCCGAGCGCTCCCTCGACGAGCGCGGGCGGAGCGGCCAGCTCGACGACCGCGTCCCAGTCGCCGCCGAGCCCGTCGTAGGCGCCGGGCTGCGAGCGGTCCGCGACGACGAGCCTCACGCCGTCGGGCACGGGTCCCGTCACTCCCCGAGCGAGGCAGACCACCTCCGCGCCACGCCGCGCCCAGGCCGACGCCGTTTCGCGGCCCAGCCATCCCGTCCCACCCAGCACCAGAATCCGTTGCACGTCCCCAGCTGAGCCGATGCGGACGGCGAGCGGAACACGTGTTCGCTCCGGGCGGCACTCCGATCCGCCGCGTGAGCCCGCCGTTCCGTAGCGTGCTCCTCGTTCCGTCGAGGGACGACTTCGATCCGTCAGGAACGGCGGTCGGTTCGCGGTCGGGACGACCGTCCGTGACGGGTGGGTCCGACCCGTCCGGAGGACGTCGATCCGTCGCGAACGGCCGTGGAGCCGCGATCCGCACGGCCACTCGCGACGGATCGATCGCGCTACTTCCCGGTCGGGCCGTAGAACGAGCTGATCTCGTCCAGCTCCATCTCGGCGGTCGTCTGGATCAGCTTCAGCAGCTCGGGATCCAGGCCCGGCGAGAACTCCTCGAAGCGCTCGGGCGCGATGACCGAGGGCACTCCCTCCGGAGCCTGCTCCTTCGACTCGAGGGTCGTGCCGTCGTTCGACGGCGAGGCGCCGCGGAAGATCTTCCCCGCCTCCGACGCGCCCTCGAGGTCGAACGTGTACTGCTTGCTCTGCAGCCCCAGGTCGACCAGCTTCTTGACCTCGGGGAACCTCTCGGCGTTCGTCTTCGGGATCGGCAGGGTCTTCTTCCAGTCGATGCCGAGCGTCTCGAGCGCCTTGGCGTAGCCGTTCTCGTGGGCCTGGTCGCGGACGATCAGGTAGGCGATCGTCGAGCGGGCCGTCTTGTTGTCCGTCATCTCGTAGATGCGGCACTTCTGCAGGCGCCCGGTCGATTCGAGCATGAGGTTGTAGAGCAGGTCGAGCACGAGGTTGCCCGAGTTGTAGACGTAGCTTCCGCTCCACGGGTTGCCGACCGAGTCGACCGGCAGGGCGCCCTGCGCTCCGACGAGGTAGTGGTGGATGTTGCCCGTGTCGAGGGCGATGTTCAGCGGAGTCGCTCCACCGGCCCCCGGGGTGTCGAGCGGATCCGTCGGCTTGCCGTTGTAGCGCGGGGAGCCGTCGAGCAGGCGCGAGATGGTGGTGCCGATCAGCTCGACGTGGCTGATCTCCTCCGTGCCGATGCCCTGGATCAGGTCGCGGTACGGCTTCGCGTCGGCGCCGCGGAAGTTCATCGCCTGGAAGAGGTACTGCATCATCGTGCGCATCTCGCCGAACTGACCGCCGAGCCCCTCCTGCAGTGCGTTCGCGGCGGCCGGATCCGGCTCGTCCTGCTCGATGTCGTTGATGAGTCGCTGCACGTGGAAGAACATCATTGCCTCCGAGAGGATCGTGGTGTCCCCTCAGAGTCCGTCGTGCTCCTCGAGCACCGCGCCCCCTTGCCCTTCCCCGAGCGCGGAGGGACACTGCCGCACCTCTCGACGGCGGCGCCCGCAGCCGGGACGCTCGGCGCGGAGGCCGCGGACCGCCGCCGCTGCGCCCCGAGAGCGCCGCCGCGGCGAGGGGCTCACGCCCCGGTCAGCGCCTCCACGTCGGCCGCGAGGCTCTTCTGCACCGCGAACTGGGTGCGGTGCAGCTCCTCGTACCGGCCGCCGGCGGCCAGCAGCTCGTCGTGCGTGCCGCGCTCGACGATGGAGCCGTCCTCGATCACGAGGATCAGGTCGGCGCTGCGGATGGTGGACAGGCGGTGCGCGATGACCATCGCCGTCCGCCCCTCCAGCGCCTCGCTGAGCGCGGCCTGCACGGCCGCCTCCGAGGTCGAGTCCAGCGCGGCGGTCGCCTCGTCGAGGATGACGACCCGCGGCTGGGCGAGCAGGAGCCGCGCGATGGTCAGGCGCTGGCGCTCGCCGCCCGAGAGCCGGTAGCCGCGCTCGCCGACGACGGTGTCGAGCTGGTCTGGCAGCGAGCGGAGGAGCGGCTCCAGCCGCGCGCGGCGGACCGCGTCCCACACGTCGTCGAGGGACGCCTCCGGTCGGGCGAGGCGCAGGTTCGACAGGATCGTCTCGTGGAACAGGTGGCCGTCCTGCGTCACCATGCCCAGCGAGTGCCGCATCGAGTCGAACGTGACGTCGCGGACGTCCGTCCCGGCGAGCCGCACGGCACCGCTGTCGACGTCGTACAGGCGCGAGAGCAGCTGCGCGATCGTGGACTTGCCGGCTCCGGACGTGCCGACGAGCGCCACCGTCTGACCGGGCTCGATGCGGAAGGACACGCCGTGCAGCACCTCCTCGCCGCCGCGGGTGTCGAGCGTCGAGACCTCCTCGAGGGAGGCGAGGGACACCTTGTCCGCGGACGGGTAGGCGAAGCGGACGTCGTCGAACTCGACGGAGACGGGGCCCTCGGGGACGGAGACGGCGTCGGGCTTCTCCTGGATGAGCGGCTCGAGGTCCAGCACTTCGAAGACGCGCTCGAAGCTCACCACCGCGCTCATGATCTCGACGCGGGCGTTCGCGAGGCTGGTCAGCGGCGCGTAGAGGCGGGTGAGGAGGAGCGCCAGGGTGACCACCTCGCCCGTGTCCAGGGCGCCGCCGAGGGCGAGGACACCGCCGAGGCCGTAGACGAGCGCGAGGGCGAGGGCCGAGACGAGCATCAGCGCCGTGAAGAAGACGAACTGCAGCATCGCGGTCCGGACGCCGATGTCGCGGACACGGGCGGCGCGGACGCGGAACTCCTCGGCCTCCTCGTCGGGCCGGCCGAACAGCTTGACGAGGGTGGCGCCGGGGGCCGAGAAGCGCTCGGTCATCTGCGTGCTCATCGCGGAGTTGTGATCGGCGGCCTCGCGGCGGAGCGCGGCGAGGCGGCCGCCCATCCGGCGCGCGGGCACCAGGAAGATCGGGAGCATGACGACGGCGAGGACCGTGACGAGCCAGGACGTGCTGAGCATGACGATCAGGGTGAGGATGAGCGCCACGAGGTTCGTGACGACGCCCGACAGGGTACCGCTGAACGCCTGCTGCGCGCCGATCACGTCGTTGTTGAGGCGACTCACGAGGGCGCCGGTGCGGGTACGGGTGAAGAACGCGATCGGCATCTTCTGCACGTGATCGAAGACGGCGGTGCGCAGGTCCAGGATCACGCCCTCGCCGATCCGCGCGGAGTACCAGCGCGTCACGAGGGACACGGCGGCGTCGGCCACGGCGACGAGCGCGATGACGACGGCGATCCGGATGATCGTGGCGACCTCGCCCCGCGCGACGATGACGTCGACCACCTGGCCGGCCAGCACCGGCGTCGCGACCGCGAGGAACGCTCCGACGATCGAGAGGGTGATGAAGATCAGCAGCTGCGACCGGTACGGCACGGCGAACGTCATGATCCGCCTGACCGACGCGCGGGAGATGCCGTGCTTGCCGTCCCTGACGGTCGAGATCTTGTAGAGCGAGCTCCAGGCCGCGCCTTCCATGCTCATCGGCAGTTCCTTCCCTCGGCCCCACGCCCCAACTTAGGGGGTGGGTGGTGGGGATTCCTGGGGTGGCTCGTGGTCCCTCCGATCGCGGTGCGCACCCTCCTTCAGAAGCGGCCTGCGCGCTTCTCCAGAAGTTGCGGTAACTGCTCGCGCTTCCCGCAACTTCTGGAGGACCAGGAGGACCAGGAGGACCAGGAGGACCGGGAGGACCGGGAGGCCCGGGAGGCCCGGGAGGCCCGGGAGGCCCGGGAGGCCCGCGGGCACACGAGCCACGCGGTCGCGCGCTGTCAGTCTCCGCACCGCGACGCCCCCCATGATGGGGCGATGTTCCTCCCGACCCGAGCCGCCGGGCTCGACGCGCTCGCCGATTTCGTCCCCCGCGCCGGCGGCGCCTACGCCCGCGACCGCAACCACGACCTCGGATCGTCGCGCGACAACGTGTCCGGGCTCTCCCCGTACCTCCGCCACCGGCTCGTGACCGAGCGGGAGGTCGTCGCCGCGGTCCTCGCGCGCCACCGGTTGACCGCTGCCGAGAAGTTCGTGCAGGAGGTGTTCTGGCGCACCTACTGGAAGGGCTGGCTCGAGCAGAACCCGGAGGTGTGGCGCCGCTACCGCCGCGAGGTGGACGACCTCGCCGCGGCCGGCCTCCCGTCGGGGTACCGCGACGCGATCGGCGGGCGGAGCGGCATCGACGCGATGGACGAGTGGGTGCGCGAGCTCGTCGAGACCGGCTACCTGCACAACCACACGCGCATGTGGTTCGCGAGCATCTGGATCTTCACCCTCGAGCTGCCCTGGCAGCTCGGCGCGGACTTCTTCTACCGGCACCTGCTCGACGGCGACGCCGCGTCGAACACGCTGTCGTGGAGGTGGGTCGCCGGCCTCCAGACACCGGGCAAGACCTACCTGGCGTCCGCCTCCAACATCGCGCGGTACACCGACGGGCGCTTCTCTCCGCAGGGCCTCGCCACCACGGCTCCCGCGCTGCTGGAGGAGCACTTCCCGCCCCGGGAGGCGATCGGCTCGGACGACGTGGTCGGGACCGTCGGCGCCCGCCCCGGCCTCCTGCTGCACGAGGAGGACCTCGACGCCGAGAGCCTCCTCGCCGAGCAGCCCGGCCTGGCGGACCGGATCGTGGCGAGCGCCGCGGCCGCCGACGCCCAGGAGCGCTCCCCGCTCGCGGTGTCGGAGGCGGTGCAGGCCTTCACCGGAGCGGCCCTCGTCGACGCCGCGTCCCGTGCGCAGGATGCAGGTGGTCGGCCGGCCCGGCTGCTGGCCGATGCGCGTCCCGCGACGGTCCTCGAGTGGGCGACGTCCGAGCGGCTCGACACCGTGGTGGTCCCGTACGCACCGGTCGGTCCCGTCCGTGAGCGGCTGGACGCACTCCGCCCCGCCCTCGCGGGCGAGGGAGTCGCGCTCGTCACCGTGCGACGCCGATGGGACGGCACCGCGTGGCCCTCGGCGTCGCGCGGGTTCTTCGCGTTCCAAAAGCGGATCCCGGTGCTGGTGCGCGGCCTCGACGAGCCCTCCGACGCGGTCCGCCTGTTCTGACCCGCGCCCGGGGCGGTGCCGCCACCCGCGCGCGAACCGTCGCAGAGGGCTGACCGAGAGGTCGCGGACGGCCGCCGATCGCGGGATCACGCGGCCCCGCGCGACGGATCGACGTGCCCGAGCGCGCTCCGCCGGCGGGAGTCCGCCGACCCCTCACCCGGTCAGGCTCGGGGCGCCGGGCTCGAGGCGAGGAGGGAGGCCGCGAGGTCCCGGAGGGAGCGGCCGGCGACCGAGGGGATGGTCACTCCGCTCACGACGTCGACCGGCCCCGCGTCGACCGCGCTGCCGACCGCGCCGCAGAGGGCTCCCACGAGCGCCGGCAGGCTGTCCTGGTGCCGGGTGATCGAGAAGGCGAGAGGCATCGCGCGCTCGTGGTCGCCGTCCGCCCGCTCGGCGAGGGCGAGCGCGAGGGGGAGCGTCTCCGTCACCGTGCCCGGGTGGCTGTAGGTGCGCGGGGCGAAGCGCGCGACCAGCGCGGGGACCGCCGCGAACATCGTCGCGTGCTCGTCCAGGATGCGGCGGGCATCGGCGATGCCGTCGAGCAGCCAGTCGTCCAGGTCGGACGACGCCAGCTCGGCGTCCAGCGCCCGGGCGAGGGCCTCCCCGCGCAGGGCGCGCGAGACGACCGCGGCGAACAGCCCGGCCGCGTCCACTCCGACGCCGTCGTGGGTGATCTCGGCGAGCGTGCGGGCGAGAGCGGACGCCTCTGCCGGGTCCTCTCTCGCGACGGCGGCGGCGAGTGCGCCCGGGAGGGCCGTGTCGTCGTAGAAGGCGGGGTTGTCGCGCCCGGTCTGCGGCGGCAGGAGGCCCTCGTCGGCGTTGAGCAGGGCCGAGCGCTGCGCGGTGCCGGTCCAGGTGCCGTCGACGGACATCAGGCGGCGCCAGCTCGCGAAGAGGGCGCTCGCGTCCGACGGCCCCGCCTCGAGGATCGCGAGCGCGGCGACCGCGAAGAGCTCGGTGTCGTCGGTGCCGACGAGCGACTGCGTGCCGAGGGCGCTGAGGACGAACGGGACGACGGGCCGGAGCACCAGCTCTGCGTCGAGCTCCGCGCGACCGCGGCGCAGGCTCTGGCGCACGAAGGGGTCGTGGATGGTGCGGTGCTCGCTGGCGGGGGCTCCGAGGGCGTCGCCGAGGGCGAGTCCGTGCACGGCGGCGACGGCGCGCCGCTCTCGATCGGTGGTCATGCGGCGATCCTCCTGTCGGCGGTCGACCGGTCGACGAGGGCGTCGGCGAGGTCGATGAGGTCCGTCCCTGCTGTCGCCTCGATGCAACGGCCGGCGACCGACCTCACCTGAGCGACCAGTGCGGGGTCGAGGGCGCCGGCTCCGTGCAGGGCGCCGGCGACCGCTCCGCCCATGGCGGCGATCGTGTCGGAGTCGCGGCCGATGTTGACGCCCGACTCGATGACCGCGAGCGACCCCCGGGTGGCCTGCAGCAGCCCCATCGTGAGCGCCAGGGCCTCGGGAGCGGCGTCCGCCCACATGTACTGCCGGAGCGGGATCCGCTCGAACAGCTCCTCCTCCGCGGCCTCGACCGACGACGCGGAGGAGGCGACGTCCAGCGCCCGCCGCACCAGCCGCAGCGACCACGAGTCGGCGGGGAGGGCGTCCAGCATCGCCTCGAGGACCGGATCGATCGAGTCCGCGACCATGGCGACGGCGACGCCCGCCGCGATCGACTCGGCGCAGAAGACGCCGTCGCGGTCGTGGCTCACCCGGGCGTCGACGACGGCGAGGCGGCGGGCGAGGGTCGGATCCCCCGCGGCGTAGATCCCGATCGGAGCCGCGCGCATCGCCGCTCCGTCGCTCCACATCTCGGAGTTGCGCTGCCCGCTGACCGGCGGACGGAGCCCCGCCTGCAGGTTCGCCAGCGCGATCATCTCGCTGAAGCCCGCCCCGTGGAAGCCGGCCTTCTGCACCTCCAGCGCGGTGAGCCAAGCGCGGGCGACGTCGTCGGACGTCATCCCGGCGCCGCCGGCCAGCACGCTCTGCGCGGTCAGCACGGCGTACTCGGTGTCGTCGGTGCCGGCGGCGTCCTCCTCGACGAAGGTCGTCACCCGCCCCCATCGCTCCCGGATGGCGAAGAGGGTCATGCCCTCGGTCGGAGCCCCCATGGCATCGCCGATGGCGAGCCCCAGCAGGGAGCCCCGTGCGCGGTCCTTCGTCATGATCCTCCGCCTGTGCAAAACGTTTTGAGTGAGCGTACCCGTGAGCGAGGACTGCGAAGCGCTACTCTGCGAAGACTTCGGTGCGGATGCGTGTACGCCACCCCGCGCTGATGCACAAGCTTTCGACGTCGGGGGGACACGCGATGGCGGGAATCAGGGACGTCGCCGCTGCGGCCGGCGTCAGCGTGTCCACGGTCTCGCACGTCCTCTCGCGGAACCGGCCGGTCGCGCCGGCCACCCGCCTCCGTGTCGAGGCGGCGATCGCGGAGCTCGGCTACAGCGCCCACCCCGGAGCGGCCCAGCTGCGCTCGGGACGCACGAACACCATCGCCCTGGTCGTGCCGACCCTCGAGAACCCCTTCTACCCGCTGGTCGCCGGGGGGATGCAGGATGTGCTCGTGCCCCGGGGGCTCTTCCTCAGCATCACCGACTCGAGCGGGATCGGCCGATCGGAGGCGACACTCCGCCAGCTGATCTCGCGCCGGGTCGACGGGGTGGTCGCCGCGCCGTACGGCATCACCGCGACGATCCTGCAGGAGCTGAGCTCGGCCGGCATCCCGTTCGTCACGCTCGGTCGCACCGTCGCCTCCGGCGGGGACGTCGTGCACACCGACGACGCCGAGGGCGTGCGCGCCGTCACCGAGCACCTGCTCGGTCGCGGCTACCGGAGGATCGCCTTCGTCGGCGGCGACGAGAACGCGACGACCACCACCGAGCGCCTCCAGGGCTTCGAGCGGGCCCACGGGGACGCCGGTCGCCCGATCGTCGCGAGCGACATCCGCTTCGAGTCGTTCACGCGCGAAGGCGGTCGCGCGGGCGCCGCGGCGCTCCTGGACGGAGCCGATCGCCCCGATGCGATCGTCGCCGCCAACGATCTCATCGCCATCGGAGTCCTCGACGCCGCCCGGGAGAGGGGACTGCGGGTCCCCGAGGACCTCGCCGTGACCGGCTACGACGACATCGACGCCGCCTCGCTGGTGAACCCGGCGCTCACCACGGTCGAGAACCCCGCCCGCGAGATCGGGCGCGCGTGCGCCCGCCTCCTGCTCGAGCGGCTCGACGGGGACACCGCGGGAGTCACGCGCACCGTCGCCCTCTCGCACCGGCTGGTCGTCCGGCAGTCGTCCTGACGCGCCGGCGGACGTGGGTCTCGGTACGCCGCCTGCGGCGGCTACTCGACCAGCAAGGGGTGGGGGCCTCGCGCGGCGGGGAGGGCTTCGGGCGCTGTGCTGCTGGTCGGGTAGGCCGCGGAGCGGGCGTATCGAGACCCGCTTCTCCGAGGGACGCGGGTCTCGATACGCCGCCTGCGGCGGCTACTCGACCAGCAAGGGTGATCGACACGTCGCGAACGGCCGCCGATCGGCGGATCACGCGGCCGTCCGTGACGGATCGCGGGTGGCGCGGGCCGCGTTCAGCGCTGCACGCGCTCCCACAGGTCCGAGCCGAGCAGGGCGTCGGTCGCGTCGTCGATCAGCACCTGGCCCTGCTCCGGCGTGACGCGCTGCGCGATCACGAGCGCGGCCGTGCCCTGCACCGACGCCGCGAAGAGGAGCTGGAAGCGCTCGCGAGCGCCGGGGTCGCCCGACGGCTCGACGGTGAGGGCTCCGTCGAGCACCTGGAGGAGCCGCGCGGACGCCTCCCGCACCGGCCCCTCGTCGGCGGCGAGCCGGAACATGAGCTCCATCAGTGCGGCGTGCTCGACCGCGAAGGCGACATGGGCGCGGCCGACGCGGCGGAACCGCTCCGGGAACGCGCCGGGCGACTCGACGGCCGCGTGCACCGCCTCCGTGAGTCGGTCGAACCCGCGCACGGCGAGCGCGTCGAGCAGCGTCTGCCGGTCGATGAAGTGGCTCCGCGGGGCCCCGTGGCTGACGCCGGCCCGCCGGGCGAGCTCGCGGAGTGACAGCGCGTCGACGCCGTCGGTGCGCAGCAGCGTCTCGGCCTGCTCGAGCAGCTCCGCGCGGAGGTAGCCGTGGTGGAAGGGCGGGGTCACCTGTCGATCGTACTGCTAGGCATTGACTAGATTCTAGACAGTGCCTAGTCTCGCCCCATGACCTCCACTCCTCCCGACCAGTCCGGCCGCACCGTCGTCGTCACCGGCGCCACCAGCGGGATCGGCCTCGCCACCGCCCGCGCCCTGGCGGCGGCCGGTGCGCGGGTCGTGCTCGCGGTCCGCGACACGGCGAAGGGCGAGGGCGTCGCCGCCGCGATCGCCGGTGACACCCTCGTACGCCGCCTCGACCTCGCCGACCTCGCGTCGATCCACCGCTTCGCCGAGGAGTGGAGCGGACCGATCGACGTGCTGATCAACAACGCCGGAGTCTCGACCGCCCAGCGCGAGAGCACGGCGGACGGCGTCGAGCTGCAGTTCGGCACCAACCACCTCGGCCCGTTCGCGCTCACCAACCTGCTCCTGCCGCGGATCACGGGGCGCGTGGTGTCGCTCGCATCGCAGGCCGAGCGGATGGGGCGCCTCGACCTCGACGATCTGAACACCGAGCGGACCCCGTACCGGGAGTCGCGCGTCTACGCGACGTCGAAGCTCGCCGGGCTGCTCTTCACGGCCGAGCTGCAGCGGAGGCTGACTGCGGTGGGATCGCCCGTCCTCGCCGTCGCCGCCCATCCGGGTTTCGTCGCCACGGGCATGACCGGGCGCGCGACGGGGATCGCAGCGCGCCTGACCGCCCTGCTCGCGCAGAGCCCGGAGGACGGCGCTCTGCCCGTGCTGCTCGCCGCCAGTGGGGACGTGCCGCCCGGCGCGTTCACCGGCCCGGAGCGGTTCCTGCACATGCGCGGAGGGGCTCAGCTCATCGGCCGGTCGCGGCAGGCCCGCGACGAACCGCTCGCGTCCCGCCTGTGGGCCGCGTCCGAGCGGATGAGCGGGGTCGTCTTCCCGCTCTGACCGAGTGCGCGGCGCTACTCCTCCGCGCGTCCCGAGTCCTCGATCAGGCGCACCTTCACGTTGACGGCGAGCGGACCGGTCACGCTCGGCTCCTCCCGGAGCATCCCGTGCAGCAGCTCGCCGACCGCGCGCAGGATCTCCGGAGCGGGCAGCGCCGCGGAGGTGGCGATGTGCGCGCTGACCGTCGTGAACCCCTCCGACCGGTCGATGTCGACCAGCACGTCGGGCTGGCGGAGCGAGAGCGTCACGGCGAGCGCGTCGGCGGCCGCCTCGAGCAGCGGCTGCGCGGGGTACACGCCGACCACGCCCTCCGCGTCGCGGACGGCGGCGGTGAGGCGCTGCGAGAGCGCGGTGTCGTCGGTCACGGTCGGTCCTCCCGGCGGGCGTAGACGTCGTCGACGGTGACGTCGATCTCGGTGACGACGAGGTCGGTGTGGCGCTCGAGGGCGTAGCGGATGCGCTCGCGCAGCCGATCGGCGGCCTCGTCGACCGACAGGCCGAACTCGAGGGCGCAGGTCACGTCGACCCGGACGGGCGCGCCGGGCGTCGCCACGTCGCCGTCGAGCGTGCAGCGGCCCATGATCACGCCGCCCATCGTGTCGCCGGCGCGGCGGATCATGCCGCGGACGGCGGCCTCGGTGAGGGCCAGGCGCAGCGTGGGATCCGGGTGGCCGATCGGCACGTCGCGGCCGGAGCGCACCTCGGAGCGGATCGCGTCGAGCAGCCCCGCGATCCAGACGTCGTCGCGATCGGGCTCGCGGTCGGCCCGGCTGCGCAGCGCGCTCGCCGACAGCTCCGTCAGGCGGGTGAGGTTCGCGAGCGCGAGGCGGCAGGCGGCGGAGTTCTCGATCGAGGGGTCGAGCGGGGTGCGTCCGCGGTCGAGGTACTCGCCGAGCTCGTCCAGCGTGTGGCCGTCGAGGTCGTCGTCGGGCACGGCGTCGTCGGGGTTCATCGCCATGCCTCCAGTTCGTGGAGCAGGAATCGTCGAGCGCGGGAGAGGAGGCCGCGGACCGTCGAGACGGGGAGGTCGAGAGCGTCGGCGATCTCCTGGTAGCTGTAGCCGGCGGTCTCGCGGAGCAACCAACAGCGTCGCTGATCCGCGGGCAATCGGTCCAGTGCCTCCCAGACGGCGTCCAGCTGGAGGCGGGCCTCGACGATGCGCTCGGGGGAGTGCTCGGCGGGAGCGGGCGGGTCCCAGTCGTCGATGTCGTCGTGGCGGCGGCGGACGCGGATCCGGTCGATCGCCTTGTGGGTCACGATGCGCATCAGCCAGTTGCGGATGTGCGCGGGGCTGTCGAGATCGGCCAGGCGGCGCCAGCCGGTGAGGAACGCCTCCTGCACCACGTCGTCGGATTCGACGTCGGAGCCGAGGAGCTTCGCGGCGTAGACCCGCATCAGGGCGCCGTGGCGGCGGGCGAGCTGCTCGAACGCGGCGATGTCGCCGTCGACCGCGCGGGCGGCGAGGGTGGCGTCCGAGGCGTGCAGGAGGGGGTCGTCGTCGATGATCGCCTCCTGCCGTCGGGTCGCTGCCGGCGTCCGGGCGTCGTGGTCCGGGACGTCGTCCCACGGGCGGCGCCCGCGGATCGGGCCGGTGCGCGGCCCAGAGGGAATGCCTACCAGGCTCGGGGCCGGGGAGCCCGTGGGATGGCCGCTCGGCGCACGAACCGGCCGTTCCGCTCACTGTGGAGGGACTTCTCAGGCGACGGAATCGTGACGAAACGCCCCCCGAACGCGTCTGAATAGCAGCCGACGCGCACGCGGACCCGACCGGGGCCGGGCCGCCGGCCTCACGACACAGCGAGGTCCCTCCATGCGACACACCCCCTTCGGCCGGCCCGGGCGGCCGTCATGAGCGGGTCGACGTTCACGACGGGCAGCCCCTTCGGCTCCTCCTCCGATGCGACGGGAGGCGCCGAGCGGCGCTTCGAGGTGACGGGCGTCGATCCCGAGGCGGCGTCGGCCGTCTACGCCGACGCGTACGGCGGAGGGCGCTTCCGCGTCGCTCCGGGAGCCGGCGCGTTCTCGTTCCGCTACGCGTTCCGGGGGAGCGAGCGCGTGACGCTGCGCACCTCCGACTGCGCCGGCGCCCTCTCGGGCGAGGTGCCGCACTTGCGCGAGTACGTCGTCGGCTGGTTCCGGGCGGGCGGCGGCGCGCTCACCCTGCGCCCCTTCACGCGCACCGGAGCGGCGTCGGCGCCGTTCCTCTTCCCCGCCGAGCGCCACTTCGGTCTCGACTTCCTGCCGCACCGGCAGAACCTGATCCACTTCGCCCCGGCGTTCCTCGAGGACGTCGCCACGGAGTCGCACGCCGGACCGCGCCGACCCGTCTCGTTCGATCACGAGGCCGACCCCGATCCGAGCGTGCTCGTGCGCTGGCGCACCGCGGTGTCGGAGGCGTCGTCGGCGCTGGCCGCCGCGGCGACCGCTCCGCTCGTGCGCTTCACGGCCGAGCTGAACCTCGCCCGCGCGCTGCTGGCGCTGTTCCCGTGGCGCGCGTGGGACGTGCCCGAGATCCTCCGCCGCCCGTCCGCCTCGCGGACCCGCGTGGCGCTCGACTTCCTGCAGCACCACGCCCGCGACCCGATCACTCCGGCCGACGCCGCCCGCGCGGCCGGACTGCACACGCGCACCCTGCAGCAGGCGACCCAGCGGCACCTCGGAGTCTCGCCGTCGGTCTACCTGCGCGACGTGCGCCTCGACCGCGCGCGCACCGATCTCGTCGCGGGCGACCCGTGCTCGACGACGGTCGCCGCCGTGGCGCGCGAATGGGGCTTCGGCAACCTCGGGCGCTTCGCGAGCACCTACCAGGCGCGCTTCGGCGAGAAGCCGAGTCAGACGCTGCGGACCTGAGGCCGCGTCGGCGAGTGGGCGCGGAGCGGGCCCTCATCCGCTCGATGCGCCCGGTCCGCGTCCACTCGGCCACCTGCCGCGCAGCGACTTGACGCGGACCGGGGCGTCCGTCGTCCGCAGGCCCCGATCCGCGTCGAGTCGCGGCCGCGCGCATCCTCACGTTCCCGCGAACGCCGCCCGCTCAAGCCGCCGGGTCCGGGCTCGCCGACGCGAACGGCTCGAACGCGTCCGCGCCCTCGTCCGCGAGCCAGGAGTAGTCGACCACCTCGTCGCCGGCCCGCCAGCGCGACGGGGTCGGCGAGTGCATCCAGTCGAGCGGCTCGATGCCGCCCGGCGTTCCGCCGTCCAGGGCCAGGCGCAGGGCGGCCGCCAGGTCGGCGTCCACGGCGTCGCTCCGGGTGGCGGGGTCGACCGAGACGAAGAGGGCCGTTCCGCTGCGGGCGACGAGGTCGAGGAACTGCCGATTGAGCGCCCAGTCGGTGCCCGGGGTGCTCGCGACGCAGTCGGCGTCGGCGGTGAAGAACGCGTCGTGCTGCGCGAGGCGGAAGGCCAGCGTGTTGACCCCGACGCGGCGGGTGCGGTCCCAGTCGAGTCCGGAGGTGTCGTCGCCGATCCGCTGGGCGTCGACGAGTCCGGCCGCGAGGTGGCCGACGACATTGCAGCCGAGCACGAGGGACGCTCCCGCGGCGGCGTGGACGGTCCGGTAGAAGGCGACGAGCGCCTCCGCCGTGGTCGACGAGGGGTCGGCCAGCGCCGGTCCGTCGCCCGGGGAGGCGCCGAAGTCGGGCCCCCAGGCGCCGAGGAGGTCGTAGGTCGAGAAGTCGTGCTTGATCAGCTCGTAGCCCCAGCCGCGGAGCCGGTCGACGTCGGCGGCGACGAGGTCGAGCACGGCACCCGAGCTGGGGTCCAGCGCCAGAGCGCCGTCGCGCGGACCCCGGATGCCCGCGACCGAGGCGTCGCGGGTGAGCAGCGGCCGGTACCAGACGCCCGGTCGCACCCCCTCGGCGAGCAGCGCGTCGGCCGCGTCCGCCATGTCCGGGAACCGGTCGGGGCGCCCCTGCAGCCACGGCCCGGGCGAGGCGGCCAGGTGGTCGGCGGTGCCGTCGGAACTCCAGCCGTCGTCGATCACGCCGAAGGGCCGCACGGAGTGGTCGCCGACGAGATCGGCGACCATCCGCGCGTCGCGCACGACGGCGTCGATCCCGAAGTCGCGTCCGTAGGCGTAGTACCAGTTGTTCGCCCCGACCAGCGGGCCGGAGCGGCGCAGCGGATCCGCGCACAGCGCGCGCATCAGCTCCTGCTGCACCCGGAAGGGCCCGTCGCCGCCCTCGACGCGGTGCACGGTCGCCGCGTGCACGGCGCGGTCACCCGGGCGCACGGCCGCGCCGCCGCTGCGCAGGTCGAGGGTGAGGGTGACGCCGAGCGGGTCGCACTGCCAGAAGGCGAGCGCTCCGCCCCGCACCGCGACGCCGAGTCCCTCCGTCGCGCCGGTGGCGGGGTCGTGGAGGAGCACGCTCCAGGGCAGCACACGTTCGGGCCGGACGGACGCCCACTCCAGCTCCCCGTAGCTGCGCTCCCACGCGTCGCCCAGCACCAGGGCGCCGGCGGGCACGGGCCGACGCCAGCGCAGCACCACGCGCGCCACCTGCCGGGTCGTCGAGACCTCGATCCGCAGGCCGTAGCCGTCGGCGCCGAGGGCGACGTCGACCGGGGAGCGGGCCGCGTCCAGGAACGCCCCGCCCGGCTCGAGCTGCACTCGGACGCTGGTGGGCTCGGGAACGGACGACGCTGTCATGAAGGTTCCATCTCGATGTCGCGAAGGGTGACGGCCCTCATGTCAGGACATCTTGCCGACATGTGTACAAGGCCGAGCTACTCGTGTAGCTTCTCCTCACAAGCTACACGAGTAGCTACTCGTATGTACTGACAAGGGAGTCACCATGACGACCTTCCCCGGCGCGCATCGGCACCGCGGATGACGGCCGCGCACGGCGTCGCCGCACGGCCCCGGCTCACCCCGAACCGCCGCCGCGCCCGTGGCCGCGAGCTCCTCGTCGCGATCGCGTTCATCCTTCCGGCGGCCATCGGCTTCGGCACCTTCTACGTCGCGCCGACCGTCCGGGGCATCTACCTCAGCTTCACCGACTACAACCTGATGAGCGCCCCGAGCTTCATCGGGTTCGACAACTACGTGCGGCTCGCCACCGATCCGCTCTTCTGGAACTCGGTCTGGGTGACGCTCGAGTACGTCTCGATCAACATCGTCGTGCAGACCGTGGTCGCCGTCGGGCTGGCCGTCCTGATGCACCGCGTGACCCAGTCGGTGGTGATCCGCGGAGCGATCCTGCTGCCGTTCCTCATCTCGAACGTCATCGCCGCGATGATCTGGTTCCTCCTGCTCGACTACCAGCTCGGGCTCGTCAACAGCCTGATCGAGACGGTCGGCCTCACCCGCATCCCGTTCTTCGCCGATCAGGACTGGGCGATCCCGACGATCGCGCTGGTCAACGTCTGGCGGCACATGGGCTACACGGCGCTGCTCGTGTTCGCCGGGCTCCAGATGATCCCGCCGTACGTCTACGAGGCCGCGCAGATCGACGGCTCCAGCGAGTGGCGCTCGTTCTGGCGGATCACGCTGCCGCTGCTGCGACCCGTTCTCGCCCTCGTGCTGGTCGTGACGGTGACCGGCTCGTTCCAGGTGTTCGACACCGTCGCCGTGACCACGCGCGGCGGACCCGTGAACGCCACCCGGGTCATGCAGTTCTACATCTACCAGGTCGGCTTCGGCGAGAACGACTTCGGCTACGCCAGCGCGATCTCGGTCGTCCTGCTCGTCATCCTCGCCGGCGTCGCGCTCCTGCAGCTCCGGCTGCTGCGCGCCGACCAGTCCGACCTCGCGTGAAGAAGGAAGACCGATGACCGCCACCCTGCCGCTGAGCGATCCGACGCTCGCCGCCGCCCCTCCCGCCCCGCGCCGGCCCGTCCGCCGCCGTCCCTCCGCCGGCCGGATCCTCGCCTGGGCCGCCCTGATCGCCGCGCTCTTCGTGACCCTCTTCCCCTTCTTCTGGATGATCCGCACGGCCTTCTCGACCGAGAACGCCCTCGCCAGCGACCCCACCTCGCTCCTGCCCGTCGAGTTCACCTGGGGCGCGTTCGCCCGGGTGCTCGGCTTCGCGACGCAGGAGCAGGCGATCGCCGAGGGCGGCTCCGGCGCCTCCGTGAACTTCTGGCTCTACCTGCGCAACTCGGTCGCCTACGCGACCCTCGTCACCGCCGGTCAGCTGCTGTTCTGCTCGCTCGCTGCCTACGCCTTCGCCCGCCTGCGCTGGCCGGGGCGCGACGCGGTGTTCTTCCTCTTCCTCACCGCGCTCATGGTGCCGCCGATCTTCACGGCGCTGCCGAACTTCGTCCTCATGCGCGACCTGGGGCTGCTCAACTCGTTCGCCGGGCTCGCCCTGCCGAGCCTGCTGATGACCCCGTTCGCCGTGTTCTTCCTCCGCCAGTTCTTCCTCGGGATCAGCAAGGAGATCGAGGAGGCGGCCGAGCTGGACGGCGCGGGCAAGCTGCGCATCTTCTTCCGCCTGATCGTGCCGATGAGCGTCGCTCCGCTGGCCACGCTCGGGATCCTCACCTACATCAACACCTGGAACGACTACTTCTGGCCGCTGCTCGCCGGCAACACGGAGGAGTCCCGCGTCCTCACCGTCGCCCTCGGCGTGTTCCGCTCGCAGACCCCCAACGGCAGCCCCGACTGGGCCGGCCTCATGGCCGCGACGCTCGTCGCCGCCGTGCCCGTGCTCGTGCTCTTCCTGGCCTTCGGCCGCCGCATCGTCGACTCGATCGGCTACTCCGGCGTCAAGTGACGCCCCGCAGACCCCTTCCCCCACCTCGTGCAATGAAGCAGATAGGACCCACCACCGTGTCACGCACTCTCCGCAGATCCGCCACCGTCCTCGCCGGCGCCACCGCGCTCGGCCTCTCCCTCACCGCCTGCGTCGGCGGAGGAGGGGGTGGCGCCGCCTCGAACGACGGCGCGTCGATCGACACCAGCGCCGCCACCGGCACCGTCGAGTACTGGCTCTGGGACAACAACCAGAAGGCCGCGTACCAGCAGTGCGCCGACGACTTCTCGGCCGCGAACCCCGACGTCACCGTGAACATCTCGCAGTACTCGTGGGACGACTACTGGACGAAGCTGACCAACGGGTTCGTCGCCGGCACCGCCCCCGACGTGTTCACGAACCACCTCTCGAAGTACGCCGACTTCATCGCCAACGACCAGCTCGTCGCCCTCGACGACGTGCTCGAGAAGGACGGCGTCGACGTCGACCAGTACCAGGACGGCCTCGCCGACCTCTGGGTCGGCCAGGACGGCGCGCGCTACGGCCTGCCCAAGGACTGGGACACCGTGGCCGTGTTCTACAACGAGGCCCTGATCACCGACGGCGGCTACACCCCCGAGCAGCTCGCCGAGCTGGAGTGGAACCCGGAGGACGGCGGCACCTACGGCGAGGCGATCGCCCACCTCACCGTCGACGTGAACGGCGTCCGCGGCGACGAGGACGGCTTCGACAAGGACCGCGTCGCGGTCTACGGACTGGGTCTGGACGGCGGCTCGGGCGGCGGCAACGGCCAGACGCAGTGGAGCATGTACGCCGGCAGCACCGGCTGGACCTACACCGACGAGAACCCGTGGGGCAGCGCCTACAACTACGACGACGAGAAGTTCCAGTCGACCATCGGCTGGATGGCCGACCTGATCGAGAAGGGCTACATGCCCTCGGTCGCCGCGGTGACCGGCAGTGACGCCGCGCAGACGTTCGGCGCCGGCAAGTACGCCATGACCACCAACGGCTCGTGGAACATCAACTCGTTCACCTCGCTCACGGGCGTCGATGTCGGCATCGCGCCGACCCCGATCGGCCCGGACGGCGAGCGCTCGACCATGTTCAACGGCCTCGCCGACTCGATCTGGGCGGGCTCCGAGAACAAGGACGCCTCGGCCAAGTGGGTCGAGTACCTCGCCTCGGCCGAGTGCCAGGACGTCATCGGAGCGGCCGGAGTCGTCTTCCCGGCGATCCCGAGCGGCACCGACGCGGCGAAGGCCGCCTTCGCCGACAAGGGGATCGACGTCACCGCCTTCACGCAGCAGGTCGACGACGGCACCACGTTCCTCTTCCCGATCACCGACAACGCGGCGAAGATCGCCGGCATCATGACGCCGGCCGTCGACGCCGTCCTCGAGGGGCAGGCCGACCCGTCCTCGCTCACCGACGCGGACGAGCAGGTCGACGCGCTGTTCGACTAGCGTCCGACAGGGGGACCCGGGCCGCGGGTCCCCCCACGAGTCCGAGGAGACCGCTGTGCTCGATCGTTCGCTGCCGCGCAAGGCGCCGACCCGCAACCAGGTCGCCGAGCACGCCCAGGTGAGCACGGCGGTCGTCAGCTACGTGCTCACCGGCGCCAAGCGCGTCTCGCCCGAGAAGGAGCGCCGCGTGCACGAGGCGATCAAGGAGCTGGGCTACGTGCCCAACACCGCGGCGCGCGCCCTGCGCACGGGCCGCACGCACGTCCTCGCCCTCCTCATCCCCGACAGCAGCAACCCCTACTTCGCCGAGTTCGCCCTGCAGATCGAGACCGCGGCCGCCGAGCGCGGCTACGCCCTCCTCATCGCCAACACCCACGACGACGCCGAGAACGAGGAGCGGCTCGTCACCGAGATGGGCTCGCGCGGGGTGGACGGGCTGATCATCGCGAGCGTCCTGCAGGGCCTGCGGCCCGGCTCCTCCTCGGACGCGCAGGTCCCGACCGTCGTGATCGACGCGTTCCACCCCATCGAGGGAGCCCCCTCCATCGGGGTGGACGCGATCGGGAGCGCGGCGGAGGCGGTGCGGCACCTCGTCGAGGTGCACGGCCGCCGGCGGGTCGCGCTCGTCCTCGGTGCGAGCTCCGACCCCGATCAGCGCACCGATCCCCGGCAGATCGGCTGGGAGCGGACGCTCCGCGACGCCGGGCTCGAGCCCGGCCCGATCGAGATCACCGGGTGGTCGCGGGAGGGCGGGCTGGAGGCGGCGGCGAGGCTGCTCTCGGGGCCCGGCCGTCCCGACGCGGTCTTCGCGGGCTCCGACCTCATCGGCATCGGCTTCCTCCGCGGCGCCGCCGACCACGGCCTCCGCATCCCCGAGGACCTGGCGGTCATCTCCTACGACGGCACGTCGGAGTCGGCCTTCAGCGTCCCCCGCCTCACCACCCTCCAGCAGCCCGTGCGCGCCATGGCCCGCGCGGCGATCGATGCCGTCCTCCACACCGGTCCGCCGCCGAAGAGCATCACGACCTTCCCCGGCGAGCTGATCCTCCGCGAGTCCTGCGGATGCGGCGCCCACCGCGCCCCCGTCACCTCCACGAAAGGCCCCCCGACATGACCTCTCCCCGCACGACCGGCGTCGTGATGCGCACCGCCGGCGTCTCGCTCGTCGTCGACCTCAGCGACGACCGGCTCCCCGCCGTCCTGCACTGGGGCGCCGACACCGGCCCGCTCGACCTCGAGGCCTTTGAGGCCTTCGCCGCGGCGGGTCGGACGCCCGTCGGCCCGAACGACGTCGACGAGCCCGTCCGCGTCGCGCTCCTCCCCGAGCACTGGACGGGCTGGACGGGACGCCCGGGGCTCAGCGGCTCGCGCTCCGGCGCCGACTGGTCGCCGCGCTTCACGGTCGCCTCGATCTCGGTGACCGAGGGAGGGAGTGCCTCCACGCTCCCGCAGGACGCTCCGCTGGTCGTCGCCACCGGCGCCGCATCGCTGCGGGTCCGGGCCGTCGACGCCGTCGCGGGGCTCGCCGTCGAGATCGAGCTCGAGCTCGACGCGTCGGGAGTCGTCCGCACCCGCGCCGAGGTCACCAACCTCGGCGACGACGTCTACCAGCTCGACGAGCTGCTGCTGTGCCTGCCCGTGCCCGCGACGGCGAGCGAGATCCTCGACTTCGCCGGGCGCTGGGGCAAGGAGCGCGCGCCGCAGCGGCGCCCCGTGGGCATCGGCGCGCACCGCCGCGAGGGCCGCCACGGCCGCACCGGTGCCGACGCCGCGACCCTCCTCTCGGTCGGAGCGCCCGGCTTCGGCTTCGCCGACGGCGAGGTCTGGGGGCTGCACACCGGCTGGTCGGGCAACCACGTGCACCAGGTCGAGCGCGTCTCGACGGGCGTGCAGCTGCTCGGCGGAGGGGAGCTGCTGCTCCCCGGCGAGGTCCGCCTGGCCGCGGGCGAGAGCTACCGGAGCCCCTGGGTGCACGGCTCGTACGCCGTCGGACTCGACGCCGTCGCGCGCCGGTTCCACCGGATGCTCCGCGCCCGGCCGGGTCACCCCTCCTCCGCCCGCCCCGTGACGCTCAACGTCTGGGAGGCGGTCTACTTCGACCACGACCTCGACGTGCTGACCGAGCTCGCCGAGCGCGCCGCCGCGCTGGGCATCGAGCGGTACGTGCTCGACGACGGCTGGTTCGGCAGCCGTCGCGACGACCGCTCGGGCCTGGGCGATTGGACCGTCTCGGGCGACGTCTGGCCCGACGGGCTGCACCCGCTCGTCGACCGCGTCCGGGCGCTCGGGATGCAGTTCGGCCTCTGGTTCGAGCCCGAGATGGTGAACCCCGACTCCGATCTCGCCCGCGCGCACCCGGACTGGATCCTGTCCACCGGAGGCCGCCTGCCCGTCGAGTCCCGGACGCAGCAGGTGCTCGACCTGGCGAACCCCGACTGCTTCGCGCACCTCCGGGACGCGATCACGGCGATCCTCGACGAGTACGACATCGCGTACATCAAGTGGGACCACAACCGCGACCTCGTCGACGCGGGGCGCCCGCCCGGCGGGGAGGCGGGAGTGCACGAGCAGACCCTCGCCTTCTACCGCCTGGTCGACGAGATCCGCGAGCGCTTCCCCGACCTCGAGATCGAGTCGTGCTCCTCCGGCGGCGCGCGCGTGGACCTCGGCGTGCTCGAGCGGACCGACCGCGTCTGGGTCTCGGACAACATCGACCCGCTGGACCGTCAGCAGATGAACCGCTGGACGACGCAGCTGATCCCGCCGGAGCTGATGGGCTCGCACATCGCCTCGGCCCTCTCGCACACCACCGGGCGCCGGCACGACCTGTCCTTCCGCGCCGTCTCGGCCCTCTTCGGGCACCTGGGCGTCGAGTGGGATCTGCGCACGGCCACCGAGGAGGAGCTCGACGAGCTCGGCGCGTGGATCGCGTTCCACAAGGAGCAGCGCGCGCTCCTGCACGGCGGCGACCTCGTCCGCCTCGACCACCCCGACGCGACGCTCGCCGTGCACGGCGTCGTGGCGGCGGACCGCTCGGCGGCGGTCTACTCGCTCGTCTCGCTCGCCCGCTCCGAGGTGGTGTCGCCCGGCCGCGTCCGGCTGCCGGGTCTCGATCCCGACGCGTCCTACCGCGTCGAGCCGGTGGTCATCGGCGGCGTGGGGCGCGGCACGACTCCCGCCGAGTGGTGGGGGCTCCGAGCGGAGCCGTCGGCGGACGCTCACGCTGCGCCGTCATGGGTGCCGCGGGGCGAGCGGATCGGCACGGTCGTCTCGGGAGCGGCGCTCGCCTCCGCGGGGCTGATGGCGCCGCTGCTGCACCCCGAGCACGGGGTGGTCTACACGGCGACGCGGGTCTGATCGCGCGGCCGCCGCGACCGGCTCATTCCGATCGCGGCGGCTGCGGGTGACAGCGCGAGGGTTCTCCTGTATGTTCATATGTAAGTACATGGCGGGCCGCAGAAGCACCGCGCCCACCCCCTCGACAAGGAAGTTGTACAGCGACGTATGACCGAGCACACTCCCTTCGACCTGATCACCATCGGGCGCTCCGGCGTCGACATCTACCCGCTCCAGGACGGAGTGGGCCTCGAGGACGTCGAGACCTTCGGCAAGTACCTCGGCGGCAGCGCGGCGAACGTCACCGTGGCCGCCGCGAAGCACGGCCTGAAGTCCGCCATCATCACCCGCACCGGCGACGACCCCTTCGGCCGCTTCGTCTCGCGCGAGCTCGAGCGCCTGGGCGCCTCCGCCGAGTTCGTCCGCACCGTGTCGGGGCTGAACACCCCCGTCACCTTCTGCGAGATCTTCCCGCCGGACGACTTCCCGCTCTACTTCTACCGGGCGCCCAAGGCCCCCGACCTGGTCATCACCGTCAACGAGCTCGACCTCGACTCGATCGCCCGGGCCCGCATCTACTGGTCCACGGTCACCGGCCTCTCGGAGGATCCCAGCCGCACCGCGCACCACACGGCCTGGGAGGCGCGCGGCCGCCGCCCGCTCACGATCCTCGACCTCGACTACCGGCCGATGTTCTGGAAGTCGCCCGAGATCGCCCGCCGCGAGGTGTCCCGCGCGCTCGAGCACGTGAGCGTCGCCGTCGGCAACCGCGAGGAGTGCGAGATCGCGGTCGGCGAGACCGACCCGCACCGCGCCGCCGATGCACTGCTCGACCGCGGCCTCGACCTCGCGATCGTCAAGCAGGGCCCGCGCGGCGTGCTCGCCAAGACGCGCGACGAGACCGTCGAGGTCGCTCCCTACGCGGTCGAGGTGGTCAACGGCCTCGGCGCCGGCGACGGCTTCGGCGGCGCCCTGTGCCACGGCCTCCTGCAGGACTGGTCGCTCGAGGAGGTGCTCCGCTTCGCCAACGTCGCCGGAGCGATCGTCGCCTCGCGGCGGGAGTGCTCGACCGCCATGCCCTCGACCGACGAGGTCGCCGAGATCGTGAGGAGCATCGCCGATGTCGCTGCCTGAGACCCTCGCCGCCCTCGATTTCGAGACGCTGCGCGAGATCCGCACCACCGCCCCCGAGACCGTGCTGCCCCGCGTGCGCGACCGCGTCCGCCGGCCGCTGCTCGCCGAGGACGGCCGCCTCTTCATCGTCGCCGCCGACCACCCGGCGCGCGGCGCCCTCGGCGTCCGCGACGACCCGACCGCCATGGCCGACCGCTACGGGCTGCTCGCCCGCCTCGTCACCGCCCTCGAGCGCCCGGGTGTGGACGGCGTGCTCGGCACGCCCGACATCATCGAGGACCTCGCCCTGCTGGGCGCCCTCGAGGGCAAGGTCGTCGTCGGATCGATGAACCGCGGCGGCCTCAAGGGCGCGCGCTTCGAGATGGACGACCGCTTCACCGGGTACGACGTGCCCGGCATCGTGGCGGCAGGGATCGACTTCGCGAAGCTGCTCCTCCGCGTGAACCTCGGCGACTTCGCGACCGCGGCCACCATCGAGGCGTCGGCCCGCGCGGTCGACGCGGCGGCGGCGGCCCGCGTGCCGATCATGCTCGAGCCGTTCCTCAGCCGCTGGGCGAACGGCGCGGTGCAGAACGACCTCTCGGCGGAGGCGGTCATCACCTCGATCGCGATCACCGCCGGGCTCGGCAACACGTCCGCCTACTCCTGGCTCAAGCTGCCCGTCGTGCCCGAGATGGAGCGGGTGATGGCGTCGACGACGCTGCCCACCCTCCTGCTCGGCGGCGATCCCTCCGGCAGCCCCGACGAGACCTACGCCTCGTGGGAGGCGGCGCTCGCGCTGCCCGGAGTCCGCGGGCTCGTCGTGGGCCGCACCCTGCTCTACCCGCCCGACGGCGACGTCGCGGGCGCGGTCGACACCGCCGCCGCGCTCGTGCACGGCTGACACCTCCCCTTTCGAGAAGAGAAGAAGGAACATGTCCGAAACCCTGGGAACCGAACCGATCCACGCGCTCGCCGTGGTGCCGCACTGGATCGACGGCCGCGAGTCGCCGTCGACCTCCGGCCGCACCGCTCCGGTCTTCGACCCGGCGCTCGGAGTCGCGACGAAGGAGGTCGCGCTGGCCGACGACGCCGAGATCGAGGCCGCCATCGCCTCCGCGAAGGCCGCGTTCCCCGCGTGGCGCGACCTGTCGCTCGCCAAGCGCCAGCAGATCCTGTTCCGCTTCCGCGAGCTGCTCGAGGCGAAGAAGGGCGAGCTGGCCGAGATCATCACGTCCGAGCACGGCAAGGTCGTCTCGGACGCTCTCGGCGAGATCACGCGCGGCCAGGAGGTCGTGGAGTTCGCGACCGGGCTCGCGCACCACCTCAAGGGCGAGTACTCCGAGCAGGTCTCGACCGGCGTCGACGTGTACTCGACCAAGCAGCCGCTCGGAGTCGTCGGCATCATCTCGCCGTTCAACTTCCCCGCCATGGTGCCGATGTGGTTCTTCCCCATCGCGATCGCCGCGGGCAACACCGTGATACTCAAGCCGTCCGAGAAGGACCCGACCGCCGCGATCTGGCTCGCGAAGCTGTGGAAGGAGGCCGGTCTCCCCGACGGCGTCTTCACAGTGCTGAACGGCGACAAGCAGGCGGTGGACGGGCTGCTCACGCACCCGGACGTCCGCTCGATCTCCTTCGTGGGATCCACTCCGATCGCCCAGTACGTCTACGAGACCGGCACCAAGCACGGCAAGCGCGTGCAGGCGCTCGGCGGGGCGAAGAACCACATGCTGGTGCTGCCCGACGCCGACCTCGATCTCGTGGCCGACTCCGCCATCAACGCCGGCTTCGGTTCCGCGGGCGAGCGCTGCATGGCGATCTCGGTCGTCGTCGCGGTCGAGCCGGTGGCGGACGAGCTGATCTCGAAGATCCAGGACCGGGCGTCGCAGTTGCGCATCGGCGACGGGCGTCGCGGCTGCGACATGGGTCCGCTGGTCACCGAGGTGCACCGCGACAAGGTCGCCTCGTACATCGCGATCGCCGAGGAGGACGGCGCCGAGGTCGTCATCGACGGTCGCGGCATCGAGGTCGACGGCGACCCGAACGGGTTCTGGCTGGGCCCGACGCTGCTCGACAAGGTCCCGACCACGTCTCGCGCCTACACCGAGGAGATCTTCGGACCGGTGCTCTCGATCGTCCGCGTGGGCACCTACGAGGAGGGCGTCGAGCTGATCAACGGCGGCGCGTTCGGCAACGGCACGGCGATCTTCACGAACGACGGAGGAGCGGCCCGCCGCTTCCAGAGCGAGGTCCAGGTGGGCATGATCGGCATCAACGTGCCGATCCCGGTGCCGGTGGCGACGTTCTCGTTCGGCGGCTGGAAGTCGTCGCTGTTCGGCGACACGAAGGCCCACGGCGCGGAGGGCGTGCGCTTCTTCACGCAGCAGAAGGCGATCACCTCGCGCTGGCTCGACCCGTCGCACGGCGGCATCAACCTCGGCTTCCCGCAGCATTCGTAAGCCTCTCTCCTCGCTGCGCTCGTCGATCGGCCGCAGTCGGCAGGGCAGGAGGCAGGGTTCCGCAGAGCGTCCTGCGTCCGCGCACGACGATCCGCTGACACGCGGATCGCCGGTTGCGCTCGCTCACCTTCGCTGGTCGAGTAGCCGCGCAGCGGCGTATCGAGACCGCCGTCATCAGGAGGGTGGATCTCGATACGCCCGCTCCACGGGCTACTCGATCAGCAAGGGGACGCCCGCCGCATCGGTCTCCTCTGCTGGTCGAGTAGCCGGCGAAGGCGGCGTATCGAGACCCACCACCTCCCGACTCCCACCCCCACCTCCTCCACGGAAGGCCCCCGCACATGACCACGCAGAACGACTGGGTGTTCCCCCGCGGCGCCCTCGCGCGCGACGGGTGGGAGTCCGTCGTCGACGACTCCCGCGCGGGCTGGCAGCACACGGGCCTGCGCGTCGCCGACCTCGCCGCGGGGACCGTGCTCGAGCTCCCCGCCGACGGCGTGGAGCGCCTCGTGGTCCCGCTGTCCGGATCGTTCACGGTCCGGCACCAGAGCTCGGGTCCGTCGGAGACCACCCTGCTGGAGGGTCGGGTCTCGGTCTTCGACGGTCCGAGCGACGTCCTCTACCTCTCGAGCCTCGCCTCCGCGACGCTCGAGGGGGAGGGGCGCGTCGCCGTCGCCGAGGCGCCCACCGCCGAGGTGCACCCCAGCCGCCACATCACCCGCGACGAGGTGCCGATCGAGCTGCGCGGCGCCGGCCGCTCGAGCCGGCAGGTGCACAACTTCGGCACGCCGCAGGCCCTCGAGGCCGGGCGCTTCATCGTCTGCGAGGTGATCACTCCGGCCGAGAACTGGTCGAGCTACCCGCCGCACAAGCACGACGAGTCGATCCCGGGCCAGGAGTCGCGCCTCGAGGAGATCTACTACTTCGAGACCGCCGTCGCGAAGGGCCTCGACGCCCCCGCGCAGGCCGACCCGTTCGGCTTCCTCCGCACCTACTCCTCGCCGGCCGGCGAGATCGACGTGCTCGCCGAGGTCCGCACCGGCGACGTCGCCCTGCTGCCGTACGGCTGGCACGGCCCGTGCGTCGCGGCGCCGGGCTACGACCTCTACTACCTCAACGTGATGGCGGGGCCGGATCCCGAGCGCGTCTGGAACATCTCGGACGACCCGGCCCACGGCTGGATCCGCGCGACGTGGGAGGGTCAGGACATCGATCCGCGCCTCCCCTACGACCGCTGACCCCCGGCACCGACACGACACCCCTCGACGAAGAAGGACGGCACGACATGAGCACCACCAGGCGGATGACGGTCGGCCAGGCGCTGATCGAGTTCCTGGCGAACCAGTGGACGGTCGACGGCGACCACCGCGAGCGCACCATCGCCGGCACGTTCGGCATCTTCGGGCACGGCAACGTCGCCGGCATCGGGCAGGCGCTGCAGCAGCTCGAGGCCGAGCAGCCGGGACTGATGCCGTACCACCAGGCGCGCAACGAGCAGGCGATGGTGCACCAGGCGGTCGGCTACGCGCGCATGCGCCGGCGTCGCGCGACGTTCGCGAGCACCGCCTCCGTCGGTCCGGGCGCGGCGAACATGCTCACCGGAGCCGCGCTCGCCACCACGAACCGCCTGCCCGCGCTGCTGCTGCCGAGCGACACCTTCGCGACCCGCGTCGCGGATCCGGTGCTGCAGCAGATCGAGCTGCCGCACGACACGAGCGTGCAGGTCACCGACGCGTTCCGCCCGCTGTCGCGCTTCTTCGACCGTGTCGACCGCCCCGAGAAGCTCTTCTCGATCGCCCTCGCGGCGATGCGCGTGCTGACCGACCCCGCCGAGACCGGCGCCGTGACCATCGCCCTCCCCGAGGACGTCCAGGCCGAGGCGCTCGAGGTGCCCGAGGAGTTCCTGGCGCCCCGTGAGTGGCACGTCCGCCGCCCGGTCCCCGAGCGCGGACCGCTGGCGCGCGCCGTCGAGGCGATCCGCTCGGCGAAGAAGCCGATCATCGTGGCGGGCGGCGGAGTGGTCTACTCCGGCGCCGAGGACGCCCTCCGCGCGCTCGTCGAGGCCACCGGCATCCCGGTCGGCACCTCGCAGGCCGGCGGCGGCTCCCTGCTCTGGGACCACCCGCAGTACCTCGGCGGCATCGGAGCGACCGGCACCACCGCCGCGAACCGGCTCGCGGCCGAGGCCGACGTGGTCATCGGAGTCGGCACCCGCTACTCCGATTTCACGACGGCGAGCCGCACCGCGTTCCAGAACCCCGACGTGACCTTCGTCAACATCAACGTCGCCTCCTTCGACGCCTACAAGCACGGCTCGCAGCTGCCCGTCATCGCCGACGCCCGCGAGGCTCTGGAGGCGCTGCTCGCCGCGCTCGAGGGCTGGAGTGTTCCGGAGGAGTGGTCGCGGAGGGCCGCCGAGGAGAAGTCGGCGTGGGACGCCGTGGTCGACCGCGCGTTCGAGCCCTCCGGCGGCGAGCTGCCCGGTCAGGCCGAGATCATCCACGCCGTGCAGTCGGCCTCCGACCCGCGCGACGTCGTGGTGCAGGCGGCGGGCTCGCTCCCGGGCGACCTGCACAAGCTGTGGCGGGTGCGCGACAGCCTCGGGTACCACGTCGAGTACGCCTTCTCGTGCATGGGCTACGAGATCGCGGGCGGACTGGGCGTGCGCCGCGCGGCTCCCGACCGCGACGCGATCGTGATGGTCGGCGACGGCTCCTACCTGATGCTGCACACCGAGCTCGTGACGGCGGTGGCCGAGGGGCTGAAGATCATCGTGGTCCTGCTGCAGAACCACGGCTACGCGTCGATCGGGCACCTGTCCGAGACCCTCGGAGGCGAGCGCTACGGCACGCGCTACCGCGACGGGAGCGGCGCGGTGCTGCCCGTCGACCTGGCCGCGAACGCGCGCAGCTACGGTGTCGAGACGATCGAGATCGCCCGCGGACCCGAGGCGGTGGCCGACCTGGGCCGCGCGATCACGGCCGCGAAGGCGTCCGCGACGACCACGCTCATCCACATCGAGAGCGACCCTCTGCAGTACGCGCCGAGCGGCGAGGGCTGGTGGGACGTTCCCGTCGCCGAGACCTCGACCCTGCCCGGCACCCAGCGCGCCCGCGAGGAGTACGTCGAGCACTCCGCCGCCCGCCGCCCCCTCCTCGGCTGACCGCGCCCCGAAGGGGTTCGGACCGCCCCCGCCTGCTGGTCGAGTAGCGCCGCAGGCGCGTATCGAGAACCGCGATGTCCTGGAGCTGGTGGATCTCGATACGCCCGCTGCGCGGGCTACTCGATCAGCGGGCAGGGGGTCGCGCCTCTGTTGCTGGTCGAGTAGCCCCGCAGGGGCGTATCGAGACCCGACGGTCCCAGCGGCTCGGTCTCTCGGTCGGGTCTTCTGGAGTGGGTGGATCTCGATACGCCCGCTGCGCGGGCTACTCGATCAGCGGGCAGGGAGCCGCTGCCCTGAGGAGACGCCTCCTCTGAACCGCCTCCGGACGGATCGGCGGCAGACCCCAGGTCAGCGCTCGACGAGCGTGATCTCGAACGAGTACAGGTCCGGGCGGTAGCAGTGCTGGCCGTACTCGACCGCGCGGCCCGAGCTGTCGAACGCCGTGCGCCCCATGGTCAGCACGGCCGCGCCCTTGGGCAGGTCGAGCAGGCGGCTCTCGGAGGCGGTGGCCGAGCGCGCGCCGATCCGCTGCTTCGCGACGCGCATCGTGACTCCGCGGCCGCGCAGCAGCTGGTACAGCCCGTGGCGAGCGAGCGACTCCTCATCGAGGTCGACGAACGCCTCGGGCAGCACGTTGTCGAGGATCGCGAGCGGTACCCCATCGGCGGAGCGCACGCGCTTGAGGTGCAGGGTCGGGCTGCCGACCGCGACGCCGAGCGCCTCGGCGGTCTTCTCGTCGGCGCCCTCGACGGAGGAGGAGAGGAGCGTCGTCTCGGGCTTCTGCCCCGTGCGCTCGAGGTCCTCGTAGAGGCTGGTCAGCTCGACGTTGCGGGTGACCCGGCCGTGGACGACCTGGGTGCCGATGCCACGGCGGCGCACGAGCAGGCCCTTGTCGACCAGCTCCTGGATCGCGCGGCGGATGGTCGGGCGCGAGAGGCCGAGGCGGGCGCTGAGCGCGACCTCGTTCTCGAGGCGGGCGCCGGCCGGCAGCGTCTCGTCGAGGATCGCCTTCTCGAGCAGGTTCGACACCTGGTAGTAGAGCGGCACCGGACCGGAGCGGTCGAGCCCGAGGAAGAAGTCGGGGGGCAGCATCTGCTCGTCCTGAGGCATGGTCTCCGCTCTCGCTCGTCGGCCCTTCATCCTGACATATCGGCCGTTTGTCCGGTCGCAACTGCATGAGAAAGATAGTATGTTAGGACATAAGGACGAAGACGCCCCGCTCTGGTCCTCCTGCCACCGTCGAGAGAGAGCCTCCATGAGCACCGTCCTGACCACCAGCGACACCAGCACGCCCCTCGCGCGGGCGGCGGCGGCGAGTCCGACGAGTCTCTGGAACGACTCGGCGGACCTCTCGGAACTCTCCCGGTCGATCGGGTTCGGCGCCGTCGGAGCGACCTGCAACCCGGTGATCGCCTACACGACCATCCGGAAGAACCTCGACGTCTGGGGCCCGCGCCTGGCCGAGCTGGCCGCCGAGCACCCCACCCTGGGCGAGAGCGCCCTGGGCTGGCTCGCGATCGAGGAGATGTCGGTCCAGGCCGCCGAGCTGCTCCTCCCCGCCTTCCGCGAGAGCGGCGGCCGCAACGGCCGGCTCTCGGTGCAGACCGACCCGCGCCTGCACCGCGACGCCGACGCCCTCGTCGAGCAGGCCGTGCACTTCTCGCACCTCGCCGAGAACATCATCGTGAAGATCCCCGCGACGAAGGTCGGCATCGAGGCCATCGAGAAGGCGACCCGCCGCGGAGTGAGCATCAACGCCACCGTCTCGTTCACCGTCGCGCAGGCGGTCGCCGTCGCCGAGGCGATCGAGCGGGGTCTCGACGCCCGCGCCGCCGACGGCGAGCCCGAGCGCGAGTTCGGCAGCGTCGTCACGATCATGGGCGGGCGCCTGGACGACTGGCTGAAGGCCTCGGCCGCCGCCGACCGCCTGCTGCTCGACCCCGGCTACCTGGAGTGGGGCGGCGTCGCCGCGCTGAAGGAGGCGTACCGGATCTTCCAGGAGCGCGGCTACCGCTCCCGCATCCTGTCGGCCGCGTTCCGCAACCACCTGCAGTGGTCGGAGCTCGTCGGCGGCGACCTCGTGGTCTCGCCGCCCTTCGAGTGGCAGCTGCTCATCAACGAGAACGGCATCGAGGCCGAACCCGACCGCATCGACGTCCCGGTCCCGCCGCAGATCCTCGAGACGCTGCTCGAGCGCCTCCCCGAGTTCCGCCGCGCCTACCTCGAGGACGGCATGACCATCGACGAGTTCGACTCCTTCGGAGCGACCCGTCGCACCCTCCGCCAGTTCCTGGACGCCGATGCGCAGCTCGACGCGCTCGTGCGGGACATCCTGCTCCCGGTGATCTGAGCCGTCGTGCCCGATCAGGAGGACGAGGGAGTCACCTTCCGCTCGCGCCGATGGGTGCGGCCCGAGGATCTCAACGCGCACGGCAGCCTGTTCGGCGGCAGCTTGCTGCGCTGGATCGACGAGGAGGCCGCGATCTACGCGATCCTCCAGCTCGGCAATCCGCGCGCGGTGACGAAGTACATCTCCGAGATCGACTTCGTCTCGTCCGCCGTGCTGGGCGACCTGATCGAGATGGGCCTGCGGGCGACGTCCTTCGGGCGCACCTCGCTGACGATGCGCGCGGAGGTGCGCAACATGATCACCCGGCGCAGCATCCTCGTGATCGAGCGCCTCGTGTTCGTGAGCCTCGGCGACGACGGGCGGCCCGCTCCGCACGGCTACAGCGCGATCACCTACGACCGCGACCGGCTGCCCGTGGGTGCCGCGTGACCGGCTGGCGGATCCGCGATCACCACTCCGACGACGTCGACGGCGTGCTGCGCCTCTGGGAGCAGGTGAACGCCTCCGAGGCCCGGCCCGTCTACAACCTCGCCGAGGTGCTGGCGTCGTGCGCGAAGGACCACGCCGTCGTCGCCCTGGTCGGCGACCGGGTCGTGGGTGCGGCGGTCGGCCGTGCTGCGCACGCCCAGGGCTGGGTCGTGTTCCTCGCGACCGCACCCGAGCACCGGGGCCGTGGGATCGGCTCCGCTCTGCTCGCAGCGCTCGAATCGCGCATGGCGCCCGCCGGCATCTCGAAGCTCTCGGCGCTGATGCCCGCGGCCGAGACCCGCGTGGGCGCGTTCCTCCGCCAGGGCTTCGAGGTGGGGCAGAACCTGCACTACTTCGAGCGGCGCGTGCCGGTGCAGGGGGAGGAGCTGCGGCTGCTCGCCGAGCTCGGCGGCCGCGTGCTGCCGCGCGGCCTCTGGGACGCGGTCGGCGGCATGACCGCCGAGAAGGAGCTGCTGGAGCGACGACTGGTGATGCCCCTGGCGCGTCCGGGTCTCGCCGAGCGCTACGGAGTCGCCCCGCCGCGCTCCGTGGTCCTGTTCGGCCCGCCCGGCACCGGCAAGACCACCTTCGCGAAGGCCATCGCCTCGCGCCTGGAGTGGTCGTTCGTCGAGGTGTTCCCCTCGCGTCTCGCCGCCGATCCGGCCGGTCTCGCGGGCGGCCTCCGCCAGACCTTCGAGGCGATCGCCGGACTCGAGCGCGCGGTCGTGTTCCTCGACGAGGTCGAGGAGATCGCCTCGCACCGGCAGGGCGAGCCGCCGTCGCCGACGCAGGGCGTGACGAACGAGCTGCTGAAGCTGATCCCCGCCTTCCGCGAGCAGCCCGACCGGCTGCTGATCTGCGCCACGAACTTCATCCGCGCGATCGACTCCGCGTTCCTGCGCCACGGCCGCTTCGACTACGTGATCCCGATCGGCCTGCCCGACGCCGAGGCCCGCCGCGCCATCTGGGCGCGCTACATCCCGGCCGCCGCGGTCGTCGACGTCGAGGTGCTCGTCGAGCGCACCGAGGGCTTCTCGCCGGCCGACATCGAGTACGCGGCGCGGAAGGCGTCGCAGACGGCCCTGGAATCGGCGGTCTACTCGGGCGCCGACGACTCCGGCCCGTCGACCGACGACTACGCCGCGGCGATCGCCTCGACCCGGGCGACGGTGTCGCCGCAGGTCGCGGCGGAGTTCCTGGAGGACATCGTCACTCTCGGGCGCGTCTGAGACGCGCTCGCTCGCTCCGCCGTGCGCTCGCTCTGTTCCTCGCGACCCTGAACGCCCCCTCGCACTGCCCCTTGATCCGTCACGGGTGGTCGCTACCGGGTGATTCGACGGGCCGCTTGTGACGGAGGGGTGTGCCGGTGCCGTCGATCCGTCGCGAAGGGTCGTCTCCGTGAGTGCGCCCGTTGATCCGGGGTGATCGGTCGTCGCGGAGCGGTTCGACCGGCCGTCGGTGACGGACGAGTGGGCTGGGGCCGTCGATCCGGTGCGGACGGTCGTCGCCGGGAATCCGTCGACTGATCCGGCGTGAGTGGCCGCTGCGGCCGCGCAGCCGGCCGTCTGTGACGGATCGATGCCGTCGAGGTCGGAGCCGTCGTGGCCGTCCCGCGGAGGTCGGAGCGGTCGCGGGCCGTCGAGCACGGCTCTGCCGCGCAACTCCGCTGCGCATCATCAGCTGAGGACGAGGTCTCTCGGCTGTCAGCCGTCAGACCCCCTCCTCAGAAGATGTTCCGCACCGCGCACCCCGCGGTTGTGCGCCGACGCCCTGCGCCGACAGCGCACGCCGCCCGCACGAGAACGATCCGCCGCGATCCGCTCCTCCCGGGCAGGGAGGGGAGCGGATCGCGACGGATCGCGGAGGGGTGGTTCGTCAGGCCCGGGGCGGACCCGCGGGCGTCGTGGCCACCCCGGCCTCGGCGGCGACCTCGCGGGCCACCGGGGAGTCGGGCATCTCGCGCTGCAGCTCGTGCGCCAGCGAGTCCAGCTCGGCGCCGCCGGCCATCAGGCCGGTGAGCTCCGCCAGCGAGATCTCGCTCTTCTCGAAGTTGCCGAGGCTCGTGCCGCGGTTCAGGAGGAGGAAGCGGTCGCCGACCGGGTACGCGTGGTGCGGGTTGTGGGTGATGAACACCACTCCGAGGCCCTCGTCGCGCGAGCGGGCGATGTACTTCAGCACCACGCCGGACTGCTTGACGCCGAGCGCGGCGGTCGGCTCGTCCAGGATCAGCACGCGGGCGCCGAAGTGGACGGCGCGGGCGATCGCGACGCACTGGCGCTCGCCGCCCGAGAGGGTGCCGATGGGCTGGTCGACGTCGCGGAGGTCGATGCCCATGCGGGCGAGCTCGTCGAAGGTGATCTGCTTCATCGACTTGACGTCCAGGCGGCGGAACGGACCGACGCCCGTCGTCAGCTCGGAGCCGAGGAAGAAGTTCCGCCAGACGGGCATGAGCGGCACGACCGCGAGGTCCTGGTAGACCGTGGCGATGCCGGCCGAGAGGGCCGCGCGGGGCGAGGCGAACGTGATCGGCTCGCCGTCGAGCAGCAGCGTGCCCTCGGTGGGGGTGTGGGCGCCGGCCAGCATCTTGATGAAGGTCGACTTGCCCGCGCCGTTGTCGCCCAGCACGCAGGTGACCTGCCCCGCGTTCACGGTGGTCGAGACCCCCGCGAGCGCGTTGACGGCTCCGTAGCTCTTGCCGATGTCCCTGACCTCGACGATGGTCGTGCCCACCGGGGTCTTCGGGGTGGCCGGTCGCCCGGTCGAGGGTCCTGCGGTGTCGGTGCTCATCGCCCGCCTCCTGCTCGTGTGCGGACGAAGTTGTTCAGGAGGACCGCGGCGAGCAGCATGCCGCCGAGGACCGTCCGGAGCCAGTTGGTGTCCCACTGGGCGAAGGTGATGCCCTGGAAGACCATGCCGTAGATCAGCGCGCCGAGGGCGGCGCCGATCGCGGAGCCGTAGCCGCCGGTCATGAGGCAGCCGCCGACGACCGCGCAGATGATGTAGATGAACTCCTGGCCGACGCCGGTGTTCGCCTGCACCGTCGAGGTGCGGAAGAGCGAGATCATGCCGACCAGCCACGCGGCTCCGGCCGTTCCCATGAACAGGCCGATCTTGGTCTTGAACACGGGCACGCCGACCTGGCGCGAGGAGTTGAGGGCGCCGCCGACGGCGAAGACCCAGTTGCCGGCGCGGGTGCGCAGCAGGAGCCAGGTGGCCACCGCGGTCACGACGAACCACCAGAGCACCGAGATGTAGAACGTGCCGTTGCCGATCTGGAGGGAGGCGCCGAAGAGCGGCTGGATCGAGTCGTACGCGGGGACCTGGGTCATGCCCTGGATCGCCACCTGCCCGGTGATGAGCTTGGTGACCGCGAGGTCGATGCCCGCGAGGGCGAAGAAGGTGCCGAGGGTCACGATGAAGCTGGGGAGCCCGGTCTTCATCACGAGGACGCCGTTGAGCGCGCCGACGCCGAGGCAGACGACGAGCGAGACGAGGACGGCGACCCAGATGCTCAGCCCGTAGTGGGTGGTCAGGATGCCGACGATCAGCGCCGAGAACCCGGTCATGACACCGGCCGAGAGGTCGAACTCGCCGCCGATCATGAGCACGGCGACGGCGACGGCCATGATGCCGAAGGTGGAGGCCGACTCGAGCCAGACGCCGGCTCCGGCGAGGCTGAGGAACTGCGGGGTGTAGAGGGAGAAGAACACCAGCACGGCGAGGGCCGCGACGAAGGCGCCGGTCTCGGGCCTGGCGAGGATCTTGCGGATGGGACGCCGCTCGAGGCGGGGCCTCGTCGCGATCGTCACGATGTCTGTGGTCGTCAACGGTGACTCCTGATTCGTGGGACGAGCGGGGGGCCGGGCGCGGGGCGCACCGGCCCCCGTGGGGGTCTGGAGCGGGTCGCGCTCTAGCGGGTGCCGTTGGCGGCGAACTCCGCGACCTCGGCCGCGTTGTCCTCGGTGACGAAGGCCGGTCCGGAGTAGACGGGCTGGCCACCGCCGATGATGTTGCCGTTGGTCGCGTAGAGCTCGAGCGCGGTCACACCCAGGAAGCCCTGGACGTAGGGCTGCTGGTCGACTGCGAAGAGGACGCTGCCGGCCTCGACCGCCGAGACGACGTCCTCCGAGAGGTCGAAGGTGCCGATCTGCGCGGTGCTGCCCGACTCCTCGACGGCACCGACCGCGTCGATGGCGTACTGGCCGCCGAGGGTCAGCACTCCGTCGATGGACGGGTCGGCCTGCAGCTTCGACTTGATCGTCGCCTTGACCTCGGCGTCGTTCGTGCCGTCGACCTGCAGGTTCGTCATCGTGCCGCCGAAGGTGCTCGCGGCGGCCTTGCAGCGCTCCTCGAGGCCGACGTTGCCCGCCTCCTGGATGACGCAGAGCGCGTTGGTGAGGCCGGCGTCGGCGAGTCGCGTGCCCACGGCCTCTCCGGCCACGGTCTCGCTCTGGCCGATGTGGGTGAGGGCGCCGAACTCGGCCGAGCGCTCGATGCCGGAGTTGATCGTGACGACGGGGATGCCCGCCGCGACGGCCTTCTCGACGCTGTCGCGGACACCGTCGGGGTTGGCCATCGAGACCACGATCCCGTCGACGTCCTGCGCGACCGCGTTGTCGATGAGCTGCGACTGCTTCGCGGGGTCGGGGTCGGAGTTGTAGGTGACGGTGGCGGAGTAGTCGGCTCCGGCCGCCTCGGCGCCGGACTTCACGCGGTCCCAGAAGGCGTCGCCGGGTCCGGAGTGGGTGACGACGGCGTAGGTGAGGTCGCCGCCCTCCGTCGTGGTGGCCGCGGTCTCCTGGCCCGTACCGGTGCAGCCGGCGAGGAGCACTCCGGTGGCCGCCGCCAGGCCGAGGCCGGCGAGGAATCGCTTCTTCATTGAAAAGTCCCTTCGGTTCGGATCGCGTCGCGCGGGACGGTCCGGGGTGACGTCGGTGTCGGGTCGAGTATGAGCGAGGGGATCATTCATGTCAATACATTCTATCATTGAGCTACGATGGGGGTGTTCAGAGTCGAATACGTCAGGAGCATCGTGTCCTCATCGCCCCGCATCGGAGTAGGCCTGGTCTCGTTGGGATGGATGGGGCGCCTGCATTCGCGGGCGTACCGCGCCGTCCGAGACCACTATCCCGAACTGTCCGCCACCGTGGAGCTGGTCTCGGCCGCCGACACCGACGCGGGAGTCCGCCGCAGCGCCGAGGAGGTCCTCGGCTACCGCCGCACCACCTCGGACTACCGCGAGGTACTGGCCGATCCCGAGGTCGACGTGGTGTCGATCTGCGCCCCCAACTTCCTGCACCGCGAGGTGGCGCTCGCCGCCGCCGCCGCGGGCAAGCCGTTCTGGATCGAGAAGCCGATGGGACGCTCCGCCGCGGAGTCGTCCGACATCGCGCGCGCCGCCTCTGCGGCCGGCGTCGTCACCTCGGTGGGCTTCAACTACCGCCACGCGCCCGCCGTCGCACGTGCCCGCGAGCTCGTGCGCGCGGGCGCGATCGGGACCGTGACCAACGTCCGGGTGAGCCTGCTCGCCGACTACTCCGCCGATCCGCTCGGCGCTCTGACCTGGCGGTTCGTCCGCGAGCGGGCGGGGTCCGGCGTGCTGGGCGATCTGCTGTCGCACGGAGCCGACCTCGCCCAGTTCGTCGCGGGGCGCATCGACTCCGTCACGGGGCTGACCGAGACGTTCATCCGGGAGCGGCCGCTGCCCGGCTCCGGCGCGGCCGGGCACTTCAGCAAGGGCGAGGAGGGCGGGGCGACCGGTCCCGTCGAGAACGAGGACTACGCCGCGCTGCTCGGCCGCTTCGAGTCGGGCGCCGTGGTGGTGCTCGAGTCGAGCCGCGTCGCGATCGGGCCGCGGGCCGAGTACGCGCTCGAGGTCTACGGCACGAAGGGCTCGCTGCGCTGGGACTTCCAGCGCCTGAACGAGCTGCAGTTCGCCGACGACACGAGCGGCTACCGCACGATCATGGCGCAGCCGGGATTCGGCGACTTCGCCCGCTTCCAGCCGGGAGCCGGGACGAGCATGGGCTTCGACGACCTCAAGACGATCGAGGCGCAACTCTTCCTGCGCTCGGTGTTGGAGGGGCGCCAGCTCGCGCCGTCGGCCGCCGACGCCTGGTCGGCCGCCGAGATCGTCGAGGCGGCGGTGCGGAGCGACCGCGCCCGGGCGTGGGAGCAGGTCGGGCGCGTGGAGGGCGACACGACGTACGACCTCTGAGACGGCGGAAGGGGGCGGGGCGCTCGGCGCCCCGCCCCCTCCTCGTCGTCGGTGGATCTCGAGACGCCCGCTGCGCGGGCTACTCGATCAGCACAGCTTGCTGGTCGAGTAGCCCCGCAGGGGCGTATCGAGACCCGAGCGCGCCGAGAGGCACGTCCCCGGTCGTGCCGTCGTCAGGCGAACGCCGCGCGGAAGCGCTCCAGCGCCGTGTCGGAGTCGCCCGACGGCCACGCCTCCAGGCCCACGACGCCGTCGTAGTCCAGCGCGCGCAGCTCCTGCGCGATCGCGGGGTACCGGATCTCGCCCGTGCCGGGCTCGCAGCGCCCGGGCACGTCCGCGACCTGGATCTCGCCGATCCACGGCAGGGCGCGGCGCACGAGCTCGATCAGGTTCCCCTCGCCGATCTGCGCGTGGTACAGGTCGAGGTTCAAGCGCAGCCCCGGGCTGTCGACGGCACTGACGAGTGCGAGGGTGTCCTCGGCGCGGGCGAACGGCACGCCCGGGTGGTCGACGGCGAGGTTGAGGTTCTCGAGCGTGAAGACCCGCCCGTGGCGCTCGCCCAGCGCGGCGAGCCGGGCCAGGGTGTCGACCGCCCGCTCCCGCTCCTGGGCCGTCACGTCGGTCCCGGGGCGCACCGGCAGGCCGTCGGGGTCGAGCCCCGTGCCGTGCAGGTTGAGCCGCGGGGAGTCGATCGTCTCGGCGGCGGCGAGCGACAGTTCCGCTGTGCGCAGCAGCTCCGCGATGCCGTCGGTCGTGATCAGGTCGCCGGTGAGGTACCCGGTCATCGACGAGAACGTCGCTCCGGTGGCGGCGAGGGCGGGCAGGTCCTTCGTCGACCAGTCCCAGATCTCGACCTCGAAGCCGAGCTCGTGGAGCCGGCGGACGCGGTCGACGACGGGCAGTTCGCGGAAGAGCATCTCGGCCGAGGCGGCCAGGCGCACGGTCATCGCGGTCTCAGACCTCGACGGCGACGGAGACGCGCTCGACGGCCGAGCGGGCCGCGGCGTCGGCCAGGATCAGCGCGGCGCGGCCGTCGGCGAACGTCGGGCTGGTCGACTCCTCGCCCCGGGCCAGGCGGATGAACGCGCGCAGCTCCGCGACGTACGCGGCGGAGTACCGCTCCAGGAAGAAGTCCTGGTACGGCGGCTTCGCCTCGACGCTCGACGCGGTCGAGAGGCTGACGAGGCTGGTGAGCGAGTTCGACACCTGCAGCGAGCCGTTCGCGCCGAACGCCTCGATCCGCTGGTCGTAGCCGACGGCGCTGTGGCGCGAGTTGGTGATCGAGACGAGGGCTCCGGAGGAGGAGCGGAGGGTCACCATCGCGGTGTCGAAGTCGCCGTGCTCGCGGGCGCCCGGGTCGAAGGTCGTGGTGCCGGTGGCGGTGACCTCGACGATGTCGGGGAGGAAGAAGCGGGCCATGTCGAAGTCGTGGATCGTCATGTCGCGGAAGATGCCGCCCGACACTCCGATGTACGCGGCGGGCGGCGCCGCCGGGTCGCGGCTGATGATCGAGAGCTGCTCGAGCTCGCCGATCTCGCCGGCCGCCACGCGCGCCCGCGCCTCGGCGAAGGCGGGGTCGAAGCGGCGGTTGAAGCCGAGCGCGATGGGCACGCCGGAGGACTCGACACGGGGCAGCAGGGCGTCGACGCGCGCGATGTCGAGGTCGATCGGCTTCTCGCACAGCGCCGGGATGCCGGCCTCGATCGCGGCCTCGAGGAGGTCGACGTGGGTCGCGGTGGGCGAGGCGATCAGCACGGCGTCGATGCCGCCGGAGGCGAACATCTCGGCCGCGTCGGTCGTCACGGTGCCGCCGTAGCGGGCCGACACGGCGTTCGCGCCGTCGACGAACGGGTCGCAGACCCAGGAGAGGGAGGCGTCGGGATCCGCGGCGATGTTCGCGGCGTGCACCTGGCCGATGCGGCCGGTGCCGATGAGTCCGAAGCGGAGCGGGGTCGTGGTCACGTCACTTGTCCTTGCTGCCCCGAGGGGCGTCGGGTGCCCGGAGAGGGCGGGAGGAGGGGTCAGGCCCAGTCGCGCAGCGCGTCGCGGTTGACCCGCTGGTCGGCGCCGCGCTCGTCGCGGAACTCGGAGATCACGGCGTCGGGCGCGTTCAGGACGTCCTGCTCGACGACGATCCAGCCGTCGTAGCCCAGGAGGTCGACCGCGGTCATCACGGCGGAGAGGTCGATGTCGCCGCGTCCGAACGCGACGAAGGAGCCGGAGGACCAGACCTCGCGCATCCCTCCGCCCGCGGCGAGCACGCGCTGCAGCTCGGCGAGGTCGACGTCCTTGAGGTGCAGGTGGTTGATCCGCGAGCCCCAGCGCTCGACGGCGAGCAGGGGGTCGCCGCCGGCGATGAAGAGGTGGCCGGTGTCGAGGGTGAGGCCGATGTCGACCGCGCCGAGGAAGCGGTCGATCTCCTCCGGCGACTCGATGAACGTGCCGGCGTGGTGGTGGAAGGTCGGCTCGAAGCCCGCCGCGCGGGTCAGCTCCACGGCGCGCTCGACGTTGGCGACGAGGGTCGACCAGCGCTCCTCGCCGAGCGGATCGGTGGCGGCGCCGCGACCGGGGGAGGCGCGCCGCGCATCCGATCCGTCGTCGGCGAAGGTCGGCAGGGGGAGCCGCGCTGGCCCGCCCTCGGAGGCCTCGGAGAAGATCCGGAGCGTCTCGTGCAGCTGGGGGAGGGCGGCGGTGAAGGCCTCGTCGTCCGAGAAGGGGAGCTGGATCCAGCCGCCCGCCAGGTCGAGTCCACCGCGCTCGAGGCGGTGGCGGAGCTCCGCGCCGCGGCCGAGGTAGCCGACGGGGCCGAGGTCGACGCCGGTGTAGCCGGTCTCGGCGAGCACGTCGACCAGCTCGTCGGGGCCGACGACCTCGGCACCCTCGGGCGTCAGCTCGAACACCCCGAAGCTGACGGGCGCTCCGGCGACGGACGCCTTCATCGGGTGCCTCGGCGAGGGGCGGTGGCGCGCGGGCGTGCTCTTCTCATACGACGGTGTACGACTTCCTCGAGGGGGACAGCTTATGTCCTTACAATAGCACAAGGACCTCGGGGCGTGGCGGGCGAGTCGCGCTACCGGACGACGGCGACCGTCGCCGCTGACGTGCGGGTCGCCGTCGTGTAGCCGGTCTTCCTCCCGGTCACCGCGACGGTGATCCTCGTGCCGGCGGTGGCGGTGGTCGGGCGGTAGGTCGACGAGACGGCACCGCTGATCGCGGTCCCGTTCGTCCGCCACTGGTACGAGACGGTCACCGGCGCCGGGCCCCAGGCGCCGGGATTCGCGGTGAGGAGCGAGCCGACCTTCGCGGTGCCGGAGACGGTCGGAGTGGGCGCGACGAGGGTGCCGGCGACCACGGCTGCGGTGGCGCTCGAGCTGCGGACGGCGGTGGTGAAGCCCGGCTTCGCTCCGGTCACGGTGACCGAGATCGTCTTCCCGACGGTGGCGCTCGAGGGCGTGTAGGTGGCGCCCGTCGCGCCGGACAGCACCGTTCCACCGGCCTTCCACTGGTAGGTGAACGAGACCGGAGCGGGTCCCCACGCGCCGGGGACGGCGGTGAGGACGGAGCCGACCCTCGCGGTGCCGGTGACGGTCGGCGTGGCCGTGGTGAGCGTGCCGGAGGCGACGGCCGCGGTCGCCGCGGAGGTGCGGCTCGCCGCCGCGTACCCGGTCTTGGTCCCGGTGACCGTGACGGTGATCACCGTGCCGAGCGTCGCGCTCGAGGGCCGGTACGTGGCGGCGGTCGCTCCGCTCAGCGGGGAGCCGTCGGCCCGCCACTGGTAGGCGTAGGTCACCGGAGCCGGTCCCCACGCCCCCGGGGTCGCGGTGAGGGTCGAGCCCACTCGCGCGGTTCCCGTGATCGTGGGAGGGACGGAGGTGAGGCGGGCGGTCGGCGCGAGACGGACGGTCGCGCTGGAGGCGGACCCCGTCCCGATCGCGGTGACGGCCTGCACGGTGAGGGTGTAGCCCGTCTCCGCGCGGAGGTTCGTGAACGTCTGCGAGCGCGCCGTGGCCGGCAGCACGGTGGACCACGCTCCGGCGCCCGACGCGTCGGTGCCGTCCCGCGCGACCCGGTAGCCGGTGACGGGCGAGCCGCCGTCGGCGAGGGGCGGTGACCAGCTGAGCACGGCGGACCGCGCGGTGTCGTTCGGGCTCGCGGAGACGCCGGTCGGCGCGCCCTGGACGGTGACCCGCGGAACGGTGACCGCCGCCGATCCGATCGCTCCGGCCCCGAGGGCGTTGATCGCCCGGACGCTCAGCTCGTAGGACGACCCGGCCACCAGATCGGAGAAGCGCTGGGAGCGCGCCGTCGCGGGCACGACGGTGGACCAGGGGCCGTTGCCCGCCGCATCCGTCCCGGTCCGCGAGACGCGGTAGCCGGTGATCGCCGAGCCGCCGTCGGATGCCGGGGGCGCCCAGGTCAGCGTCGCCGTGCGGTCGGCCGCCCCGGCCATCGCGCGGACGGCGGTCGGGGTCGGGGGAGTGGAGGCGCCTTCGGCGTAGAGGAGGCGACTCGTGGATCCGTTCGTGTCCTGGACCGCCGACGTGGCGCTCGAGGTCACGAGCGCGGCCAGTCGCGCCGGGGTCGCGGCGGGCTCGGCCTGGAGGAGGCGGCCGACGACGCCCGTGACGTGGGGCGCGGCCATGGACGTCCCGCTCAGGACCGCGGTGGCGGAGTCGGACCAGGGAGCCGCCGAGAGCACGGACGATCCGGGCGCCCAGACGTCGAGGCACGGGCCGTGGTTCGAGTAGTAGGCGGGGCTGTCGTCCGGCTCCGTCGCGCCGACCGTGAGGGCGTTCGGAGTGCGTGCGGGGCTCGCGGCGCAGGCGTCCGCGGTGCTGTTGCCCGCCGAGACGATCACCGGGATCCCGCTGCTGACGGCCCGTTCCACGGCCTCGTCCACGGGGGCGTACGCGCCGCCGCCTCCGCTGATGTTGATCACGGACGGTCCGGTCCGCGTGCCGATGACGAAGTCGATCGCGGCGATCATGTCACTCCACGTCCCCTGCCCGGAGCAGTTCCAGACGCGCACCGGCACGATCGCGACGTCCTTGGCGACGCCGTACGTCGCTCCGCCGATGGTGCCCGCGACATGGGTGCCGTGACCGTTGCAGTCGGACAGCGCGTCGGCGTCGTCCTCGACGACGTCGTAGCCGCCGCTCACCCGCCCGCCGAACTCGTCGTGGCTCGCCTGCACGCCGGTGTCGAGGACGTAGGCGGTCACTCCGGCGCCCGTCGTCGAGTAGCGGTACACGCCGTCGCCGGTCGTCGCGCGCTGGTCGAGCCGGTCGAGGCCCCAGGCCGGGTCGGACTGCTCCGCGCTCGCGCGGGTCTCGCCGTCGGCCGTCACATCGACGACCGACGGGAGTCGGCGGAGGGCCGCGACCTCGGTGCCCGTGAGCTCGGCGGCGAAGCCGTTCAGCGCCCGGCTGTAGCGGTGCAGGATCCGGTCGAGCGGCAGGGCGGCGGCGGCGCTGCCGGCGGCCGCGACGCCCGTCGTGCGGACGATGTAGCGGCCCAGCGAGACGGACTCGGTCGCGGACTGCGTCGCGGACGCTGCCGGGGCGCCGCCGGGGATCAGCGCGAGCGCCGTGACGATCGCGCTCCAGCTCAGGACTGTTCTTCTGCGGGTCACGGGGCTGCTTCCGGATGTGCCGCGCTGCGCGCGAGAGGGGAGGGGAGACGCTGCGACGTCGGGCGCGGGCGAGGGTCCGACGCTGAACCGCGTGTCGTGGACCGGAGTCGCGGCCGACGCTATCCCCCGGCGGGTTCTCGGGAACCCCCCTCTTAGAGCCGGACCGGGAGGCCACCCCTCCGTGTCCTCCCTCCGGTAACGCGGGCGCGGGCCGCCGGCTCCGCGACCGCTGCCGCTCCTCCGCCCTCCTGCGCGATCTGCAGGGGGATGCACGATCTGCAGGTGATCCGCCCGGGAAAGCCCCTTCCTCCGCTTGCCACTGCCGTCCGATCCGCATGTCCCCTGCAGATCGAACCGACCCCGCCCGCATCCCCTGCGAATCGAACCGACACCCACCGCAGCCCGCACCCCCCCCTGTGGACAGCCCTGGCCGCCCAGCGAGCGCCGCCGCCCCGCTGTGGACGCCGCTGGCCGCGGAACGCGCCCCGCACCCCCGAACCCTGCGCACCACCTGATGCAGCAGGACGACCGCCGCGGCGCGCACGTCTTCATCGTGTGCCACACCTCGTCGGCACCGCGGTCTCCAGGCCGCGACCCCCGTCGTCACAGGAGAAGATCATGAGCAACGTCACCCCCGGCACCCTCGCCACCAGCGGCTCGGCCAAGCACGGCACCACCACCTCGACCGGCAAGAACACGATCGCCGACGGCGTCGTCGAGAAGGTCGCCGGCATCGCGGCCCGCGAGGTCCCCGGCGTGCACGACCTGGGCGGCGGGGCGGCCCGCGCCATCGGCGCCATCCGCAACGCCATCAACGCGCAGGACCGCGGCCAGGGCATCTCGGTCGAGGTCGGCGAGAAGCAGGTCGCCGCCGACATCACCGTCGTCGCCGAGTACCCCGTCGCGCTGCAGAAGCTCGCCGACAGCATCCGCTCCGCCGTCTCCGAGGCCATCTCCTCGGTCGTCGGCATGGAGGTCACCGAGGTCAACGTGACCGTCGCCGACGTGCACATCCCCTCGGACGACAAGGACGACGACACCGAGAGCCGCGTTCAGTGAGTCCGTCCACCACAGGCCTGGTCATCGGCGCGGTCCTCGCGCTGACGGCGGTCGTCCTCGGCTTCGGCGCGTTCGTCGTCGTGGCCCTGGGCATGGGCATCGGGTACGGAGTCGGCCGCGTCGTCGAGGGCAAGCTCGATCTGCGCTCGCTCGGCGACACCCTCCGCGGGCGGCGGTCCTCGTGACCGCGGCGGTGATGGCCGACCCGGCCCGCCACGGCCGTACGACGATCTCCTCGCGCGCTGTGCGCCGGATCGTGTCGGCCGTCACCGCGGACGCGCTGGACGTCGGCCCGTCCGACGTCTCGGTGGACCTCGACGACGACGGCGGCTCGCTGCACGTCGTCGCCCAGGCCCCCATCCGCGTGTCCCCGCTCGGCGAGACCGATCGGCGCTCCTCCGGGACGCTGCTCGACCGGCTCGCCGAGGCGCAGACCCTCATCCGCGACCGCTGCCTCGAGCTGACCGGCTCGAGCATCGGCCGCGTCGACCTCCGGATCACCGGTGTCGACCTCCGAGAACGAAGGAGGGTGTCGTGACGACTCCCGCTCATCCGTCGCCCGACGCCCTCTACCGGCGTCTCGTGCGGCGCGAGACCCACTCGTCCCGCTCCGGGTCGGCGATCGCCCTGGCGATCCTCCTGATCCTGCTGTTCGCGTGGCTCGGGACGGAGGCGGTGCTCGCGGTCCTCGGACAGCCCGCGCTGCTCGTCGCTCCGCAGGACGGCGCGTCCTCGCTGCTCCAGGCGGCCGGCGCCCCCATCGCGCTGACCGCCGCCGCCGGAGCCGTGCTCGCGGCGATCGGCTTCGTGCTGGTCGTGCTGTCGTTCGCTCCGGGTCGCCGCGGTCGCCGCAGCGCCGGGATCGACCGCACGGCCGCCGTGGTCGACGACCGGGTGATCGCGCAGAGCGTCGCCCGCGCCGCCGCCTACGCGGGCGGTGTCGATCCCGACCAGGTCCAGGTCTCGGTCGGGCGCCGCGGAGTCGGCGTCACCGTCCAGCGCACCAGCGGAGTCTCGGCCGACGTGGCGAGCATCCGCGAGGCCGTCGACGCCGAGCTCGGGAGCTACGACGTGAGTCCCGCGCTCAAGGCCCGCGTCCGCGTCTCCGAGAAGGGATCGGTCCGATGACCACCACCAACCGCTTCCTGAACCGCCTGCTCCTGCTGCTGGTCGGCCTCGTGCTGCTCGCCGTGGGAGGAGCGGTCGCCGTCGGCGCGCTGCTCCCCGACGTCCAGCAGACCGTGTCGACCGCGGCTGAGGATGCGAGCGGACCCGCGTCCGACGCGCTGTCCGGATCGCAGCCCTGGATCCTCTGGGTGACCGCGGCCGTGGCGCTCGTGCTGATCCTGCTGCTGCTGCGCTTCATCGTGCGGCAGGGACGCGGACGCACGTCGACGCTCCTGCGCGTCTCGGCGGGCTCCGGCGGATCCACTCCGACCGGCGGCACGCTGACCCTCGACGCGAAGGTCGCCGAGCAGGTGCTCGAGGAGGCGCTGACGCGCGATCCGGGCATCGTCTCGGTCGACGTCACCGCGTTCGACATCCGGCACCGCCGGGTGCTGCGTATCACCGCGCACACCCGTCGCGGAGTGTCGCCCATGCAGACGCGTCGCACGGTCGACACCGCCGTGCGCCGCTGGGACGCGGTCCTCGGCGAGGAGACCCCCGTCGTCGTCCAGATCGTCAGCGGCCTCCGCAGCCGGATGAGCTCCGCCTCCCGCGTGGAGTGACGCGCCGCTGACCCCTCCGGCCCTCCGCCTCCCCGCGGAGGGCCGGACCCCCTCTCCACCCCGAAGGACCGACCATGACCGACGACTCCACCGGCTTCCGCGCCGGCCTCGCCCAGAAGGCGATCGACCCCGTGGTCCGCGCCGTCCGCGAGGAGCTCGCCTCCGCCCGCCGCGAGATCGGCGATCGCGTCTCGGGCGCCCGCAGCGGAGTGGTCCTCGCGGCGGTCGGCGCGGTCCTCGCGCTGGTGACCGCGGGGCTCGTGGCGGCGCTCGCCGTCGCCCTGCTCGCGCTCGCCCTGCCGCTCTGGTCGGCCGTCGCGATCACTCTCGTCGTGTTCGCGGTCGCCGCCGCGATCCTCCTGGCCACGGGTCTGCGCGGCATCGGCCGCGGCGTGCCTCCGCTGCCCGTCGACACCGTCGCCGAGGTGCGCGAGCGCGTCGGCGGACCCCGCCACTGACCCCCCTCCCTCTTCTCCCTCCGGAAGGCGCTCCCATGAGCCGCACGAGCACCGCCCCCGCCGCCGAGCGGACCGCCGACGCGCCCGTCCCCGCCGCCGTCCGCCTGCTCGCGGAGGTCTTCGGCACCGCCCTGCTCGTGGGGGGCGGCGTGGGCGCGGCCCTCTTCGCCTCCGCGTTCCCGACCGAGCAGAACACGCTCGGCATCGGCTTCCTCGGCGTCGCGCTCGCCTTCGGGCTGAGCGTCCTCGTCGGCATCGCCGCGGTGGGCCACCTGTCGGGCGGCCACTTCAACCCCGCCGTCACCCTGGGCCTCGCCGTCGCCGGACGCACGCCATGGCGCGACGTGCCCGGCTACGTCCTCGCGCAGCTCGTGGGCGGCCTGCTCGGAGCGACGGCACTCGTCGCGATCGCGGCCGACGGTCCCGAGGGCTTCCTCGCCTCCGCGCAGCAGAGCGGATTCGCCTCCAACGGATTCGGCGAGCACTCCCCGGGCGGCTTCGGCCTCGGCGCCGTCCTCCTGGCCGAGACCCTGCTGACCGCCGTCTTCGTGACCGTGATCCTCTCGGTCACCGCCCGGGCCGCGGCCCTCGCGCCCGTCGTGATCGGCCTCGCCCTCGCCTTGATCCACCTGGTCTCGATCCCGATCAGCAACACGTCCGTGAATCCCGCGCGCTCGCTCGCCGCCGCCGTCTACGGCGGTCCCGACGCGCTCGCGCAGCTGTGGGTGTTCGTCGCAGCACCCCTGCTGGGCGCCGCGATCGCCGGAGGCGCGCACCGCCTCGCGCAGACCCGGACCGGCGCCAGAACCCTCGCCCCGAGCGCGTGACCCGCGCCCCGGCATCCGCACGCAACGCTAGGAGCACCCCATGACCGACGAACCCCGCATCGACGACGCCCGCTCAGACGGCGCCCGTCTCGACGACGCGCGCTCAGACGGCGCCCGTCTCGACGACGCGCGTTCCGACGGCGCCCGTCTCGACGACGCCCGCTCGGACGGCGCCCGTCTCGACGACGCGCGCCTCGAGGACCTGCGTCTCGACCCCGACGTGTCGCTCGACGACGCCCATCCGATCGACCTCGGCGCCGTGCGCGCCGACGACGGATCGCCCGACAGCCTGCTCGCGACGACCGTCGCCGAGACCGCGCTCGGCGTCACCGGCGTGCACCACCTGGGCGGACCGGTCGCCCGCAGCCTCGACCGCGCCTCGCGCGCCGTGCTGGGCACCAGCACGATCCCCGGAGTCACGATCTCGGAGGACGAGGGCCGTACGATCATCGACCTCGACCTCGTCGCCGAGTACCCGCACAAGGTCGCCGAGGTGATGGATGAGGCGCGCACGCAGGTCCTGAAGGCCGCGTCGCAGGTCCACGCGTCGCCGATCGCCGTGAACATCACGGTCACCGACGTGCACGGTCCGTTCGACCCGATCGAGCCCGAGCCCGTTGCGGAAGGCGACTCGCTGGTCGAGAAGGCCGGCGACCTCGCCGACGACGCGCGCGAGCGCCTCTCCGACGCGGGCGACCGGATCTCGGACGCCGCCGGCGCGGCCGCCGACTCCGCCGCCGATGCCCTCGACTCCGCCGCCGACGCGGTCGACGAGCAGGCGGACCGCGCCGACGAGCGCGAGCGGGCCGCGGCCGACCAGGACGACGTCTCCGAGACCGAGGCACCCCGTTCCGACGACGACGGATCCGCCCCCGCGCAGATCATCGAGGTGCCGACAGACGGGACCGCGCCGGTCGTGGTCGTCGTGGTCGAGCAGCCGTCGGAGCAGTCGGCCGGGGCCGACGAGCGCGTCGACTCCGCCGAGCGCGCTGAGCCCGCCGAGCCCGTCGAGCCTGCTGAGCCCGCCGAGCCCGCCGAGTCGGAGAGCGGCGTCGAGCGCAGCCACTCCGTCCCCGCCCCTGCGAAGACCGAGGAGTAGTCCCGTGGCCCGCATGCGCAGCTACGGCGGCCGTCGCCGCCCCCGCGCCGCCTGGATCGCCTTCGCGACCGGGGTCGTCGTCTCGGGTCTCGTCGTCCTCGGCGTCCTGCTGCCCGTCCTCGGGTTGATCGCCGCCGCCGACGGATCGATCGCCGGCGCGCTCGACGTCCCCGTCGGCGCGATCACCGCGTCGATCGTCATCAGCTTCCTGGTCGGACTGGCCTTCCTCGGCCTCGCCTTCGTGGCGCGGAAGCCCGCGGTCGCCTGGGTCGCCGCGGTGGCCGCCGTCGTCGCGACCCTGATCGGGTCCGTCTGGCCGCTCGTCGCGACCGCCCTCGCGAGCGTCGACCAGGCGCAGGACGTCGTCCCCTTCATCCAGGACCTGATCGGCCGGATCGGCGGCTGACGCCCGGCCGCGGCCGGCCTCCGGACGGTCGCCCCGCGGCGTCGCCGAGTGGGCGCGGATCGGGCTGCGCTCGTCCGCCGGAGCCCGCTCCGCGTCCACCCGCGCCGCCCGGCGCCGTCCAGTCGCCGCGGAACGGGCCGCGACCGCCCCTCGCGGACCGTTCCGCGTCTACCCGCGGCCCCTGTGCTGCGAGGCGTTCCGCCCGACCTCAGCGCAGCGGCGACCCGACCACGTCGAACCGGAACCCGCCGAACTCCCCCGAGAGCAGCGGGCGCGCCCGCGCGATCGCGTCGCGCACCTCCGGCAGCTCGAGGGAGGCCCGGTGCGCCTCGGCGCTCGTCCACAGCTCGACCACGAAGACCGTGTCGGGCTGCTCGTCGCTCACACCCACCTCGTACGCCAGGCATCCGACCCGCGCGAGCGCCTCGTTCGACTCGACGAGGATCGCGACGAGCTCGTCGCGCCTCCCGGACCGGACGCCCAGCGTCCCCACGTTCGCGAAGCTCATGCCGCCACCGTACCGACCGCCCCCGACACGCGGCGTCCGGTACCGTGGCGCGGATGACGACGAGCGCCGAGTACCTGCAGGCCTACGACGAGCAGCTGCGCTCCGACGCCGAGACGCCGAGCGCCGTCTCGGTGGCGCGTCGGGGTCCGCTCCGCCTCGTCACGTTCGCCGGCGGTCGCGGCTTCGTCACCTACCGCGATCTCGGCGGCGCCGACGAGGCCGCGATCCGCGAACTCGTCCCGGCGGCTCTCGCGCACTTCGCCGCCGATCCCGCGATCCGGAGCGTCGAGTGGAAGACGCGCGGACACGACTCCGCGCCGGGCCTGCACGACGCCCTGATCGCGCACGGCTTCGCGCCCGACGAGCCCGAGTCGATCATGGTCGGGCCGCTCGAGGCGCTCGCGAGCGACGTGCCCGTCCCGGCCGGCACGACCCTCCGCCGGGTCGTGGAGGAGGCGGACGTGCGCGCGATGAGCGCCGTGATCGACGAGGCGTTCGGCGAGCCCGTCGACGTCGGGATCGCCGACGCGCTCGTCGCGCGGCTCGCGCGCGGCGACGGCATGGAGCTGTGGGTCGCGGAGGTCGAGGGCCGGATGGTCGGCGGCGGCCGCCTCGAGCCCGTGCCCGGCACCGAGTTCGCGTGCATCTGGGGCGGCGCGATGCTGCCGGAGTTCCGAGGACGCGGGATCTACCGGGCGCTCACCGCGGCCCGCGCCGCGTCCGCGCTCGCGCTGGGCAGGCGACTGGTGCACAGCGACTCGACCGAGGACTCGCGCCCGATCCTCGAGCGCGCGGGCCTGGTGAAGGTGTCGACCACGACGCCCTACCGCTGGCGCCGTTCGTAACCGAGGAGGAGAGGGCGGAAGCGGCCCGGAAGCGCCCGCGGGACGCTCTCACCCTCGGTTGCGAACCGCGCGAGCGGCAGAACGAAGGCCAGGGGCCGGGAAGAGCGTGAATTCCGCCGGATCCGAGCCCTGAGCCTGACTTCTGCAGCCCGATCGCCGGTGAGCGCAGCCCCGGCAGCGTCCGTGCCCCGCCCGCCCGTCAGTCCAGCTCGGTCGGCCGCGCCGGCTCCTTCAGCAGCGCCCGCGCCGCCATCCCGATCACCGCGCTGTACGTCGGATACGCGAACCGCACGTTCGCCAGCGTCGCCACGTCGACCCCCGCCGCCATCGCCGTCGTCACCGACTGCACGACCTCGATCGCGTTCTCGCCCACCGCGTGCGCGCCCAGCAGCAGCTCGCGCCGCCGGTCCGCGATCAGCGTCAGGAACCCGCTCTCGCGGTCGTCGATCACCGCGCGGTCCACGCCCGAGAAGGGCACCGACGCCACCACGCACTGCGGATCGCGCTCGCGGGCCTGCTCCTCGGTGAATCCCACGCCCGCGTAGTCCGGGTCGGTGAATCCACCGGCCGGCAGCAAGTGCTGGGGCGTCCGCCGATTGGCGCCGAGCACCGCGTTCTCGGCCGCCGCCTCCGCCTCGAACTGCGCCGCCTGCACGAGCATGTCGCGCCCGTTCGCGTCTCCGACCGCGAAGACGTGCGGCACGACGGTCCGGAAGTACTGATCCGCCGGGATCGCCGAGCGCACGACCTCGATGCCCGCGTTCTCGAGACCGAGGTCCTCGACGTCGGCCGGCCAGCCGGTGGCCATGATGACCGCGTCGAACTGCTCGGCGTGCGAGTCGCCCGCGTCCTTCCAGCGCAGAGTCAGGGCGTCGTCGGCGCGCTCGATGCCCTCGACCGTCTCGATGCCCGTGCTCACGCGCACGCCCTGGCGCTCGAAGGCCGCGGCGACGTACGCCGAGATGCTCGCGTCCGAGGTCGTCAGGATCCGGGGCGCCACGTCGAGCAGCGTCACCTCCGACCCGAACGCGTTGAAGACCGTCACGAGCTGCGCACCCGTGTTCCCTCCGCCGATCACCGCGACCCGGCGCGGCAGCGACGGCAGCGCGAGCACGTCCTCGGGAACGGTCGCGAGCTCGGCGCCCGGGATCGGGAGGCGGCGCGAGTGCCCGCCGACGCAGATCAGGATCGAGGAGGCCGTCAGCCGGCGCCCGCTGTCGAGCACCAGGGTGCTCTCGTCGGCGAACCGCGCGCGCCCCTCGTGGATCAGCTCGACGCCCGCCTCCTCGAACCGCTGCGCCTCGCGCTTGATCGAGCGCACCTTGTCGACGCGCTCGTGCACGTGCCGCACCGTGGCGTCCCAGTCGATCCGCGGAGTGCCCACGTCGACCCCGTAGTCGGAGGCGGTGCGCGCCTCGCGGATGATCCGCGCGGTCTTCGCGAGCACGCGGGTGGGCACGCAGCCCGTGTTGACGCAGGTCCCGCCCACGCGGGCGGCCTCGAGCACGACCACGCGCGCTCCGAGTTCGGCGGCGCGCAGTGCGGCGGCGGTGCCCGCGGGCCCCGCGCCGATCACGGCGACGTCGTAGTGCTGGATGCTGTCGGGCACGGCGGCCTCCCGGTCGAGTGGATGTCCCCGCATCCTGGCGCGTGCGGCCGGGGGTTCTCTGAAGGACCGCGCAGGCTTGACACGCGGCGGCGGGCTCAGGGCTCCGACGGCTCCCGCGTCAGGAGTTGGTACCCGCCCTCGATCGATCCGTCCGGTCGCAGGGTCACGCGCGAGTAGACGCCTGATCCGTCCTCGACGTCGGTGCCGACGATGTCGAGCGATCCGGAGTCGAAGAACTCGGCGAGCCCCGTGCAGCCCGCCGAGAGGGACCCGTCCACGCGCTCCAGACCGAGGCAGAGCGACGTCCCGTTCGGGGCGGTCAGCAGGATCCGGTCCTCCTGCACCGTGTCGAATCCGGGGGTGAAGACCTCGGCGGGGCCGGCGATGAGGTCCATTCCGGGCGGCGGGTCGGTGACGAGGGTCCAGCCGTCGACGTAGGCGGCGAAGCGGTCCTCGGGGTGCGCGGTCGCCGTCGGGCTCGCCGTGGGGGCGGATGCTCCGACGACCTGCGGAGCGACGCTCGCCGCAACGGCGCCCAGCGCGAGTCCGGCCGCGAGCGCGCCGCCGACGATCAGAGCGGGACGTCGGCGTCGCGGCGCCGAAGCGGCGGGGTCCTCGGGCGCCGCCGCGGGAGCGAGCCGCGGAGCCTCCGGTGCGACCACGGCCGCCTCCGCCCGCACGGCCTCCTGCTCGAGGCGGAGCCGCCGCTCGGCGTCGATCCGCCGGCTCTCGCCCTCGGCGTCCCCGCTCGGCCGCGCGAAGAGCGCACGCTCCAGGTCCCTGCGCTCGTCGTCCTCGTCCTGCACGCCCGCCAGTATGACCGAGGCGCGCTACTCGAACATCTCGGCCAGCAGTGCCCACGGCTCCCCGTCGACGACGTGCGTCGAGCGGTGCGCGGGCCACTGCACTTCGTCGCCGTCCCACGACGGCACCAGGTGCAGGTGCAGGTGCGGCACGCTCTGCCCCGCGGAGGCGCCGCTCGCCTGCAGGACGGCCACTCCCGTCGCTCCGAGAGCCGCCCGCATCGCCCGGCCGACGCGCTGCGCGAGCGACATCGTCGCCGCGAGCGCCGCGGGGGAGGCGTCGAGCAGCCCCGCGCTGTGCTCGCGCGGCATGACCAGCGTGTGCCCGGGGGCGAGCTCGGAGGAGGGGAGCGGGCGGAACGCGACCGCCTCCTCCTCCCGCTCGACCCACGTCGTCTCGCCGTGCCCGGCCATCAGATCGCAGAAGACGCAGGTCACGCGGGACCTCCCACGAACTCCCGCAGCGCCGCGATCCAGCCCTCGGCCGCGTCGAGGTGCGCGTCGTGCGATCCGCCCGGCAGGTCCACCCGCCGCACGTCGCGTCCCCGTGCGGCGAAGGCGTCGCGCACGCCGCCCGCGAACATCCCGTGCTCGCCGTAGACCAGCAGAGTCGGAGCGGCGACCGCCTCCCACTCCGCCCAGCGCGGCACGGCGAGCGGCTCGATCGCCCGCGCCATCACCTCCGGGTCGAACCGCGGACGGAGTCCGTCCGGACCCTCGACGAGGTCCGCGATCCACGCGTCCGCGAGCGCCCCGTCGCCCAGGAACGCGCGTGCCGCGTCCCGGTCGGCGAACGGCAGCGGCCAGGAGCGGAACCAGCCCGCGACGACCTCGCCGTCGCCGCCCTCGGCGGTCTCGAGCAGCACGAGCCGGTCGACGAGCTCCGGATGCGCGGCCGCGACGAGCATCGCGGTATGCGCGCCCATCGACTGGCCCACGAGGATCGCGGGCCCCTCGCGCTCGAGCAGGGCGGCGACGTCGGCGACGAACGCCTCGCGTGAGACGTCGGAGGGACGCGGCTCGCTGTGTCCGTGCCCGCGCTGATCGAGGAGCACGACGCGATGATCCGGCAGCGCGCGGGCGGTCGGCGCGAACTCCTCGGCGCTGCCGGCGAGGCCGTGCAGGATCACGACGAGCCGGCCGGTGCCTCCGGAGTCGAGGAACGAGAGCCGGGTTCCGTCGGGCGCGACGAGCGCGCGGCGTTCGAGGTGCATCCGTCGAGCCTAGGAGCCCGGGGCGTGCGGACTGCGGCCCGACCGTCCGGAGGTCCGTCGCCGCTGGGCGCGGGCGCCCGATGCTGGGATGATCGGGTGCGGCTCCGGATCCTCCGGCGCGCACGGCGGCCTCGCGGCCGGAGCGGAGCACCCCATGGGACTGCTGATCTACCCCGGCGGCATCGAGGCCGACTTCGAGGACCGGCTGCTCGCGCACCTCGAGATCGTGATCACGGCGAAGCTGCGGCGCGACGAGTCCTTCGCCTTCTCCTGGACGCAGACGCAGGACACGGGCGGCGGACGGATGAAGATCTGGCTGCACCCGTCGGTGCCGCTCTCGTACAAGTTCTTCGGCGGACGCCAGCCGGCGATCAACCGCGCGTGGGTCGACGCGCTGATGGTGTCGGCGAGCTCGCAGTCGGGCCTGCAGGTCGTCGCCGAGCCGGAGCAGCAGGGCTGACGCCCGCTGCCGCCCGCTGATCGAGTAGCGCGCGGAGCGCGCGTATCGAGATCCCCGATGCCCGGATCTGGTGGGTCTCGATACGCCGCCTGCGGCGGCTACTCGACCAGCAGAGAGGCACGCATCCTGCGGACCGGGGGAGCGATTCGGCGGGCGCCCCCCTTGCTGATCGAGTAGCGCGCGGAGCGCGCGTATCGAGATCCGCGATGTCCGGACCCGGCGGCTCCTCGACCGGCGGGAGACCGGCAGCGCCTCCCGCTCAGGCCTTCGGCTCGGGCAGCACGCGCAACCCGGCCGGCGACAGCGCCGAGCGCAGCAGCAGGTCGATCCACGCGCGGTTCAGCGGCTGGCCGCCGGGGGAGTCGTAGCTGAAGTAGAGCGACGAGCTCTTCGAGACCCAGACGCTGCCGTGGCGGCCGCTGTCGGCGCGCGTGACGTCCTCGCCCACGTCCGGCTCGCCGTCCCAGTGGAACGAGAAGCTCTCGTTGCGGCGCAGCTTCGAGATGATGACCGCTTCGACGTGCCGCAGTGCGCGGTCGTCGATCTCGACCGCCGGAGCGACTCCGTAGATCAGCTGGCCCATCGTCATCCCTCTCGCCGCCCCGGGTGATCATCCCATGAGCCGGGAGGGCCGCGCCTCCCGGCACTCACCGCCGACCTGTGCTCGCTCCCAGTCGCGCACAGCCGAATTGACGCAGGCCGGTTGGGCCGAACCGTCTTGACGGCTCCTGAGTGCCTCCGCAGACTGGGAGCGCACACAGTTCAAAGGAGAACCACGCCGCACCGATCCGCCTCGAGCCCGCTCCTGCGGGCCCCGAAGGCCCCGTGAGCGCTCCGAGCGCCACCACCCCACCCCGCCCGACCGGGCCCCTCCCTCCCCTCCGCCTCCGTGTGCGCGGCGGTCGGCACGAGGGCCCGGCGGCGGACGCACCACGAAAGGACACGCATGTCTGCACGCACCAGGAGGACCGCCGGCACCGCTGCCGTCGCCGCGGTCTCCACGCTCCTCGGTGCCTTCGCCGGCGTCGGAGCGACCAGCGCCTCCGCCGCGGAGGGACCGGTCGATGCCGGGATCTTCGTCGAGAAGGTCGACGGCCTCCCGGCCGACTTCATCAAGGGCGCCGACATCTCGAGCGTCCTGTCGCTCGAGGAGAGCGGAGTCGTCTTCCGCGACGAGACGGGTCAGGAGGCCGACGTCTTCGAGGTCCTCGCCGACGAGGGCGTCACCTCGGTCCGCGTCCGGGTCTGGAACGACCCGTTCGACGCCGAGGGCAACGGCTACGGGGCCGGCGACGTCGACGTCGACCGCGCGATCGAGATCGGCGAGCGCGCCACGGCCGCCGGCCTGGGTCTGCTCGTCGACTTCCACTACTCCGACTTCTGGGCCGACCCCGCCCGCCAGCTGGCGCCGAAGGCCTGGGCCGGCCTCGCCGCTCCCGAGCTCACCACCGCCCTGCACGATTACACCGCGGAGTCGCTGCAGCGCTTCGAGGACGCCGGCGTCGATGTCGACATGGTCCAGATCGGCAACGAGACCAACAACGGCTTGGCCGGCTACAGCCGCGCGGCGACCGACATGGACGCGACCCTCGCCGGGCTGTTCTCGGCCGGCAGCTCCGCGGTCCGAGAGGTCCTGCCGGACGCGCAGGTCGCGGTGCACTTCACCAACCCCGAGACGCCGGGCCGCTACTCCGCCATCGCCGCGGGCCTGGACCGCTTCGACGTCGACTACGACGTCTTCGCGAGCTCCTACTACCCGTTCTGGCACGGCAGCCCCGAGAACCTCACGGCCTCGCTGTCGCAGATCGCCGACACCTACGGCAAGAAGGTCATGGTCGCCGAGACCTCGTGGGCGCACACCCTCGAGGACGGCGACGGCTACCCCAACGTCATCGACGAGAGCACCGTCACCGACGACTACCCGATCAGCGTGCAGGGCCAGGCCACGGCGCTGCGCGACGTGATCGCGGCGGTGCACGCGGTCGGCGACGCCGGCATCGGCGTCTACTACTGGGAGCCGGCCTGGCTGCCCGTGGGCCCCGCGAGCGGGGTCGAGCAGAACCGCGTGCTCTGGGAGCGCGACGGCTCCGGCTGGGCCACGAGCTTCGCCGCTCCCTACGACCCCGTGCACGTGGGCGACGACTTCGGAGGATCGGGCTGGGACAACCAGGCCCTCTTCGCCGCCGACGGCACGCCGCTCGAGTCGCTCAGCACCTTCCGCTACGTCGACACCGGGGCGGTCGCGCCCCGCGGGGTCACCGGAGTGGATGCGGTCGAGCTCACCGTCGTCGACGGCGAGCCGGTCGAGCTCCCCGCGACCGTCTCGGTGAACTTCAACGACGGCACGGTCGAGACGCCCGCCGTGACCTGGAGCGGAGCCGCCTCCTGGATCCGCGGACCCGGCGAGTACACGATCCCCGGTCGCACGGACTCGGGGCTCGACGTCTCGGCGACCGTCGTGGTCGTCGCTCCGAACCTCGTGCGGAACCCCGGATTCGAGGACGCGGACACGTCGGCGTGGACCTTCACCGGACCGGCCGCGCGCACCGAGACCGGTGACGCCGCCGAGGGCGACTTCGCCGTCACCTTCTGGAACGGCACCGCCTACGAGACCTCGGCGCGCCAGACGATCACCGGAGTCCCCGCCGGCGCGTACACGCTGCGCGCGACCACGCAGGGCACCAACAGCCCCGCGAGCGACGTCCGCACCCTGAGCGCGACCACCTCCGCGGGCACGACCAGCGCCCCGCTGGTGCTCACGACCTGGAGCTCCTTCTCGACGACGACGGTCCCCGTGGTGGTCGGCGAGGACGGCGTGGTCGAGATCGCGGCCGACTTCGCGCTCACCGGAGGAGCGTGGGGCGTCCTCGACGACGTGCGCCTCGTCGCCGACACCGCGGAGTCGACCGCCGACACCACCTCCCTCGAGGCGGCGCTCGCCGAAGCCGACGCCGTCGACCGCGACGCGTGGACCGAGGAGTCGCTCGCGCGCCTCGACGAGAGCCGCACGATCGCCGCCGTGGTGCTCGCCGGATCCGCTGCGACGCAGGCCGACGTGGACGCCGCGGAGCGCGGCCTCCGCGACTCCCTCGGCGCCCTCGAGAACGCGCTGCGCGTGAACCTCGGCGCGACCGTCACCTGCGCGGCCGGCAAGGCCGTGATCTCGGTGAGGGCCGCGAACGGCGGCACCGACCGCGTCGCCCTCTCGGTGCGCACGCCCTACGGCAGCGCGAAGCTGCCGTCGCTGTCCGCGGGGAAGTCCGCGTCGGTGACGGTGCCCACTCCGCTGCGCTCGGTGCCGGCCTTCTCGCTCACGGTCGACGTGCGCGGCACGGTCGCCGGCGAGCCCGCCTCCGCCGTGATCCCGATCGAGTCGGCGGCGAAGCGCTGCCGCTGACCCCTGGGTGAGCTCCCGCGAGATGCCACTCCGGTACACGACACGCCGTCCCCGGCGTACCGGAATGGCATCTCGCGGGCTCGCGCGCCGGGCCCTCAGCCGGAGTGCGTCGTCACCAGCAGGTAGCGCGCCGCACCGGCCGCGTCGGCCGGAACCGACCAGCGGTGCGGGCGCGTCGTCTCGATCGTGATCGACTCGCCCGCCGACACCGTGCGGGACGCCCCGTCGGCGTAGGTGAGCACGGCGGCCCCCTCCGTCACGAAGACGAACTCCTCACCCGGATGCGCGAAGTCGACGTCGTCCGACTGCCCCGGCTGCGCGGTGAAGAGGTACGCCTCCGTCCGGCGCCCAGGGCCCCCCGCGACCAGCCGCGCGCGCGGGGCGTGTGGGGCGTCGCTCGCGCGCAGGTGCGCCTCCGGTGTCGTGTCGTCGGAGGAGGCGATCGCCGGTACCAGCTCGGCCGGCGGCACGTCGAACGCCGCGGCCAGGGCGTAGAGGGTCGAGAGGCTGGGCAGCAGCCGGCCGTTCTCGAGCTTCGAGAGGAACGGCTGCGAGACGCCGGCCTCGGCCGCGAGCGCCCGCATCGACAGGCCGCGGGAGGTCCGCAGGGCGCGGACGAGCGCGCCGATCTCGGAGGCGAGGGCGGGTGCCTCCGCAGCGTCGTCGCTCATCGGTCCTCCGGGTGGTGCGGTGGTGCGGTCTTGCGGCGAATGATTACTCCTGGTTATCATCGCCGTGTTGATAACGCGAGGTTATCAGCCCTCCGGTCGGGAGCATCCGATCGCCATCGAAGGGCAGCACCCGTGACCAAGCAGATCTTCCTCGGCGCGTTCGAGGAGTTCACGCCGAACTTCATCAGCAACGCCTGGCATCACCCCCGCGGCGACACGAGCGGATTCGCCACCCTCGAGTACTGGCAGGACCTCGCGCGCAGACTCGAGGACGCCGGCTTCGACTTCCTCTTCCTCGCCGAGGCGCTCGGCTACCCGATGAGCGGCGACGACGTGCCCGAGGTCGTGATCCGCGAGGCCGTGCAGGTACCCGTGCACGATCCGCTCGCCCTCGTCAGCGGGCTCGCCGCCACCGTCGACCGCCTCGGCTTCGTCGTCACCGCCTCCACCACCGCGCAGCAGCCCTACCTCAACGCCCGCACCTTCACCACGCTGGATCACCTGACGAAGGGCCGCATCGCCTGGAACATCGTCACCTCCGACAACCAGGTCGCGCTCACCAAGCTCCTCGGGCACGACGGAGTCACGCCCCACGACGAGCGCTACCGCCGCGCCACCGAGTTCGTCGAGCTGTGCCTGAAGCTCTGGGAGGGCGCGTGGGAGGACGACGCCGTCGTCTACGACAAGGCGACCCGGACCTACGCCGACCCCGCGAAGGTGCACCGCATCACCCACGAGGGGGAGTACTTCCGCTACGACGGCTACTTCCCGGCGATCCCGTCGGTGCAGCGCACGCCGCTCCTGCTGCAGGCGGGCACCTCCTCGGCCGGCCGCGCCTTCGCCGGCCGCTACGGCGAGTGCGTCTTCATCCAGGACCGCGACCTCGGCAAGGCCGCCGCCACCGTCGCCGACCTGCGGGCGCGGGCCGAGGCGAACGGCCGCGACCCGCGGCACATCACGGTCATCCCCTCCGTCTCGATCATCGTCGGCGACACGGAGGAGGAGGCGGTGCGCCTGCGCGCCGAGCTCGACGCGACGCCCTCCCGCGAGGCCGCCGCCGCGCTGTTCATGGGTTGGAGCGGCGTCGACCTGATGTCGTTCCCGCTCGACGCGACCCTCGCCGAGGTGACGACCGAGGTCGGGCAGACCATGCTCGCGATGTTCCAGCAGCCCGAGTACAGCCCGACCGTCGCCGAGATCCTCGACGTGATCACGTCCTCGATCGGGGGCATGCGCGTCACCGGCACCGCGGAGTCGGTCGCCGATCAGCTGCAGGAGATCGTCGACCGCACCGACGTCGACGGCTTCCTGATCGAGTACACCTACGGCTCGTGGGAGACGTACCGCGACTTCGCGGAGCAGGTGATGCCGCTGCTGCGTGAGCGCGGCATGCTGCCCGAGACGCCCCGCTCCGGATCGATGCGCGAGCGGATCCTCGGACGCGGCGTGCCGACGCTGCCAGCCGGGCACCCCGGCTCCGCGTTCCGGGTGGGCGAGGCGCGGTGACCCTCCTGGACGCGGTGGTGCAGCCCCACCGCGCGGTCCCGACTCCGGTCGCCGCGGTCGCCGCCCTCGTCGACGGCGCCCCGGTCGGCATGGTGGTGGCGACCCTGGCCCTCGGCGTCAGCTTCGATCCGCCGCTCTGCACGATCGCGGTGCAGCGCTCCTCGAGCACCTGGCCGCACCTGGCCGGCGCGGCGCGCCTGGGCGTCTCGGTGCTGGGCTCGGATCAGGACGCGGCGGTGCTGCGGATCGCGTCGCGCGATCGGGCGGGCCGGTTCGCCGGAGTCGCGTGGACCGCCTCGGAGGCCGGAGCCGTGACGATCGACGGTGCGGCACTGCACCTCGAGTGCTCCGTCGAGCAGGTGCACGACGCGGGCGACCACCTGCTCGTCGTGCTGCGCGTCCAGGACGTGCGCCACGACTCCGCCCGCGAAGCCCTGCTGGCCCGCGACCGCCGCTTCGGCCGCTACGTCGAGTCGGCCTGACCCCTCGTGCCGCCGTTGGGCACTCGTCGCTGCTTCGAGGCGCTCGGAGCAGCAGGACGTGCCGAACGGCGCCACAGTCACTCGCCCCGGCTCGTGTACATCCGGGCCAGGAGCTCGGCGGCGCCGGCGGCGTCGAGCCCCAGGATGTCGTCGTCCGATACCCCCTGATCGCGCAGCGCATCGCGCAGGTACAGCGGCACCGACCGCCTCGGCGGGAGGGGCTGCGGCTCTCCTCGATCGGGCCGCGCACCCTCGAGCACGCAGGCCCAGAAGACGTCGTGCACGACCTCGAGCTGCGTGCGGAGGATGTGCGACCACATCGAGGCGGCGTACTCGCTCCTGTCGACCGGTCGCGAGATCCTCGTGCGGAGGATCCGGCCGTCCCACAGGGTCAGCTCGTAGGTGCGGTGGTGGGTGACGGGCTTCCCGCTGGCGCCCCGGACCAGCACCCACTCCTCGGTCTCGCAGAACCGGTCGTGGTGCTCACGGGTGGCGGGGGGTCGCTTCTCACTCACCGCCGTGCCGGAACCAGGCGAGGAGCTCCTCCTCGGTCGACAGCTTGATCAACTGCACGAGCGCCCAGTTCCCGGCGTGGTTCGGGGCGTGCTGAAGGTGATCCTCCCAGTCCTCGGCGTACTCGCGGAGGGAGAGCGCCAGGTCGTCGAGAGCGTCGTCGACGTCCGCTCCCTCCGAGACGAACGGCCGATCGTCCATCAGTGCGATGACGCGGTCGTCCTCCCTTGTGAGCGAGACCCGGGGGGAGACGGTGTGGAAGAAGTAGTCGCGGAGTCGGTCTGCGGGCACGACGGCCGAGACCAGCTCGTCCCGGCGGACCGTGACGATCCTCCCGCGCTGCACGGAGTCGAGGACGTCCTTGAGGTGCTTGCGGGCGTCGGACGCGGTCGGGTAGTCGACGGTGAGGGGCATGGGCGAGGGGGATCCTTTGGTATGCGTGTACGCAGTGTACAAGTTGTACTCCCGCTTGGCTCCGCGGCCGAGACGACTGGCGCGGAAGACGGGCCGGGCCCCGGACGCGACGAAGCCCCGAGGCGCCGGAGCGGCTCGGGGCTTCCGTGACGAGCGGGCGTCAGCCCGACGGGTTCTCGACCGGGTCGCCCTCGGGGTCGGTCGCGGTGTCGGGGTCGACGTGCTCCGGATCGACGGTCTCGGTGTCGGGAACGTCGCCGGGTGTGGTCTTGTCGGTCATCGGATCCTCCTTCTGGTCGTGTCGGATCGTGCGGTTCGCGGGCAACGCTACGTCGCGCTCCTCGCCCGCCGCGCCCCCGTTGACGCGAGGGGCGGAGGAGTGCCACGCGGGCATCGCGGCCACGCGCGGGTCGTGCGCGGCCGCGCGGTCGAGGGCGGAGGCGAGGAGGCCCGCGCCGAGGTCCCCGAGGCGGGCGGCGAGCAGGTGCCGGAGCGAGCGCAGGAGCCGGATCATCCGCTCATCCTCCCGCCACCGCTCGCCCGACCGGCGTCCCGTGCCAGTCCTTCGCGCCGTCCGCAAGGCCTGGAGCGGGTTCCGCCCGGTTCGTAGTCTCGACACGACCGATACGAGGAGCGCCACCTGATGATCCGAACCACCGTCACGATCGACGGCAAGACCTACGGGCTCTCGCAGGGAGCGGATGTCGCGGGACTCAAGCAGTCGACGACCGAGGCGTCCCGGGCCGGTGGCGGCATGGTCGAGTTCGTGGTGGTCGGCAACCGTCAGGTCAGTGCGCTGGTGTCGCCGGGCGTGCCGGTGATCTTCGAGGACCACGAGGTTCCGGACGACGACCGCGACACGGGCGACGTCCAGGAGCCGTGGGACGACATCGAGTACCTCGACTGACGCACTTCCCGGGGCGAGTCCCCGGGTCCTGAGCGCCTGAGGGGTGCCGCCGGCTCGACCCGGCGCCTCTCGGGCCCCTCGTGAGGGTGCGGAGGAGCGCCTACTCGGCGCCCTCCGCCTCCGCGAGCTCCCCCTCGACCAGCGCGCACGCGGCGGCGGCGAGCGACGAGCGCACCTGCTCCTGCGTGACGCCGAGGATCCCCGCGATCGCGTCGAGGTCGTGCCGGCCGGTGTGCCGCAGCAGCCAGCACTGGCGCTGGAGCGTGGGCAGAGCGTGGAGGCGGCGGTGGAAGCCCGAGCGGAGCAGGTCCTCGTCGCGCAGGCGGGCCGGTGCGACGACGGTCACCGCCTGCTCGCCTCGCTCCAGGCTCGCCCGGCCGATCTCGGTGCGCGCGAGCTCGAGCGCCGACGCCTCGTCGACGACCTGCGGCGACCCGCTGCGGAGGGTGACGGCCGCGTTCTGCAGGGCGGCGCCGGCCGCCGACTCGGACAGCGTGAGTCGGTAGGCGTAGGCGTAGAGCCCGGAGCCGCGCGAGGCGAGCACGCGTCCGACGAGCATCTCGCGCTGCTGCTGCGCCTGCGACGCACCCACGGCCGCCACCGGCCCTTCGTACGCGTTCACGGTCTCTCCCTCGACTCGGTACCACCCGTCCGGGGTGGTTCGCACCGATGCTAGGGGGAGGAGAACGCTCGTTCTACCCTTGACTTCTCAGGAACTCTCCATGCGGACGTATGGGAAGCGCTTGCCGGTCACTCCCTCGCGGAGAGGATGCAGAACTCGTTCCCTTCCGGATCCGCGAGCACGACCCAGGACTGCTCTCCCTGACCCACGTCCACCCGGGACGCGCCCGCCCCGAGCAGGCGCGCGACCTCGGCGTCCTGGTCGTCCGGCACGAAGTCCAGATGCAGGCGGTTCTTGACGCTCTTGCGCTCCGGCACGTTCAAGAACAGCAGGCTCGGCCCGCGGCCCGACGGAGGGAGCAGCTCGATGCCCTCGTCGTCCTCGTCCACGACGTCCCAGCCGAGCGCCTCCTGCCACCAGTGCCCGAGCATCCGGAAGTCGGTGCAGTCGACGATGATCTCTTCGAGTCGGAGGGCCATGCCCCCGACGCTAATCGGCGCTCGCGGCGTCGCGGAACCCCTTCCCGAGAGGCGACCCCTGCTGTTCCAGCACGACCGCTCGCCCCGCCGCCCCGCACCCGGCATCCTCGATCACGACGGAAGGAACCGCGATGACCACCGCACGCGACCACTGGGAGGCGCGCTACGCCGACTCCGACCGCATCTGGTCGGGCCGGCCCAACGCCGCGCTCGTCGACCTCGTCCAGGACCTGCCGCCCGGCCGCGCCCTCGATCTGGGCTGCGGCGAGGGCGGCGACGCCCTCTGGCTCGCCGAGCAGGGCTGGAGCGTCACCGGCCTCGACCTCTCGGAGACCGCGCTCGGCCGCGCCCGACAGGAGGCGGAGCGCCGCGGACTCGCCGTTCAGTTCCGGCAGGCCGACCTCGGCGCCGACTGGCCGACCGCCGGGCCGTTCGATCTCGTCTGCGCGAGCTTCCTGCACTCGATGGTCGAGCTGCCGCGCACCGCGATCCTGCGGCGCGCGGGCGATCTCGTCGCTCCGGGTGGCCGCCTCGCGATCGTGACGCACGCCGCCCCTCCGCCCTGGTCGGGCCACAAGCACCCCGTGCAGCACCTGCCCTCGCCCGAGGAGGAGCTCGCCGAGCTCGCCTTCGACCCGACCGAGTGGATCGAGCGCGTCGTCGGCACGCGCGAGCGCACCGCCTCCCGGCCCGACGGCCACGAGGGAGTGCTGCTCGACGGAGTGGTCCTGCTGGAGCGCCGCGCTCGGTAGCGTGTCGGCGTACCCACGACCTGGAGGCGCCCGTGCCGCTCGACCCGTACCTCGCCGCCCGCGTGCACCTGCTCGAGGGCGTCACCGATCCGCTCGATCCGGAGCAGGCGGCCCGCCTCGCCGAGTTCGCCGTGGATCCCGCCCCGTGGACGCTGTCGGAGGGTGTCAGCGTCTCGGACGCCACGATCGAGGGCCCGCACGGCCCCGTGCCGCTGCGGACCTACGAGCCCGCGGAGCCGTCCGGTCGGGCACTGCTCTGGGTGCACGGCGGCGGCTTCGCCGCGGGCGACCTCGACATGCCGGAGTCGCACGTCGTCTCGGCCGAGCTCGCCGGCCGCTCGGGCGCCCGCGTCGTGTCGGTCGGCTACCGGCTCGCCAGCGCGAGCATCCGCTACCCCGTTCCGCTCGACGACGTGCACGCCGCGTGGCGGCACCTGCGCGCCGAGACCCCGCGCGAGCACCCCGTCGCGATCGGCGGGGCGAGCGCCGGTGCCGCGCTCGCCCTCGCCACCGCGCTGCGTGAGCGCGACGCCGGGGGGCCCGGACCCGAGCACGTCCTCCTCGCCTACCCGTTCGCGCACTTCCCGAACCCGACCGTCGACGACGACGTCGTGCGCGAGCTGCTGACGCTGCCGGCCGCGATGCGCTTCCCCACCTCGAGCATCGAGGCGATGGTGCAGAACTACGTCGGCCGCCTCTCTGCTCTGCCGTCCGACGCCCTGCCCGGAGCCGCCCCGCTCGCCGGGCTCCCGCCGATCTCGGTGATGGTGAGCGAGTTCGACGAGCTGCGCGGCTCGGCCGAGCTCCTCCTGCGTCAGCTGGCGGAGGCGGGCGTCGCCGCGACGGGGTACCTCGCGGCGGGCATGCCCCACGGGCACCTCAACCGCACGCCGTCGCTGCCCGAGGTCGACCGCTCGCTCGCCTTCTTCGCCGCGCAGCTCCGGGCGCTCGGCTGAGCACCGGCGGGCCTGCTCCGCGCCCTCGGCTGAGCGCCGGCCGCGCTCACTTCACGCCGAAGTAGTCGAAGCCGACGTAGCCGACCGGATTCGTCAGCCGCACCTCGACGGTGTGCGTCCCCGCGGTCAGCCCCGTGATCTCGGCGAGCTTCGCCCCGAACTGCGTCGTGGCAGCGGTGGTGCCGATGTTCGCCTGGTGGAGTCGCCCGTCGATCCAGAGGTCGAACTTCCCGCCCTTCGACGAGAGCGTCCTGCCCCAGACCGACACCGAGGTCCCGGTGAACGTGAGGGCCGCCCGCGCGCCGGCGCGGTTCGAGACCGACTTGGTTCCGGAGTAGTAGCCCGCGTCGCCGGAGTGCGTCCAGACTCCGCTGTAGAGGACCGTCGAGGCGGCGTTGTCGGTGATCCGACCCGGCATCTCGTCCAGGGTCAGGCTGAGCGGGTCGTTCAGGTAGGCGGACGCGTTGAGGTTGCCGATGATGCTGTAGTCGACGGTCGTCTTCATCCAGTTCATCGCCCCGACGACCTTCGGGAAGCGGCCGCGGACCTCCCGCAGCATCTGGGTGGTGTCCCACGGTGCGGACGTGCCCGTGGTCTGCCCAGCCTCGGTGAACAGGATCACCTTGTTCTTCTGGATCATCCAGTCGTACCGGGCGGTGTCGGTCAGCTCCCTCCAGTAGCGCTCGTGGCCCAGCACGTCGACGTAGGCGTCGCCCGGGTACCGGTCGGTGATCGCCCGGCCGAACGCCGTGCCGCTGTTCGGCGACCACGCCCAGAGCACGTTCGTGAGCCCGCGCTGCACGGTCAGGTAGTCGTACATGTGCTTCCACAGCGCCGTGTACTGGGCCGCCGGAGCTGCGCCGCTGGCGTGGTAGCCCCACCAGAACGAGGTCCCGTTCATCTCGTGGAACGGACGCCAGACCACCGGCACGCCCGCGTCCGAGTAGCGCTGCAGGATGTCGCCGACCCGGGTGAGCCACTGCATGTACTCCCCGTAGGCGGCGGTGCCGGGCGTGTACGCCTCGGACAGGGTGTGGCCGGCGGGGATGCGCGACCAGGCGTCCTCCGCGGTCCACGGGTTCGAGGCGTGCCAGCTCAGCGTGACGACGCCGCCGTTCACCGCGTGCGCGATCGAGGGAGCCAGGATGTTGCTGTCGCTGGGCATGTTGGCGGCGGTCGTCGCCGTCCCGCTCTTGTCGAACGTTCGATTGGTGAGATCGAAGCCGACGAGCGCGGGGGACTCGCCCGTCGCGGTCTGCACGCGCCCGATGTGGTAGTTCCAGCAGTCCTGCACAGTGGTCAGGGTGATGCCCGGCGTCGACCGCTCGGGGCGGCCGTAGTTGGGAGCGACGAACTGGCCCGTCAGGAACTTGTCGCTCGAGCGGTACTGCAGCGCCGAGAGGAACTGCAGCAGCTCCGTCGTCTTCGCCGTGGCGGCGGGGTTCACCGGGATCTGCGCCATCGACAGCGCTCCTGCCGCCGATCGGGAGGCGCTCGATCCGAGCCCTGCCTCGAGCCCGGCGGCGGTCGGGGCGACGAGCAGGACCACGGCGGTCACTGCGGAGACGATTCTGAACTTCATCACTGCTCCTCTGGGGGCACGGAGTCTGGGGCTGTACAGGAGGGCGCCGACGGCGAGGGAGGGCCGTATCGGCGGTGGCCGGAGCCGACCGGGAGGTCGGCAGGGCGGGACCGGTCGGGCTGCGGCCATGGGATCGGGCACCGACGACGGCATCCCGCGGCGGGGACGCGAGCGCAACGGTCACGGAGGAGGAGGACCGGCCGGCGCTCGCAGGAGCCGCCGGCCGGCGCTCGTCAGCCGCGCGGAACGAGGCGGGTGATCTTCCGCCCACCCAGCTCGGTGACGTAGATGCTCCCCGAGGCGGCGTGCTGCGCCACGTCGAGCGGTTGGTCGAAGCCTTTGAACCCGGCCACCCCGAGCGTGCGGCTCACGATCCTGCCGTCGGTCCCGCTCGGGTCCAGCACCATCAGGTCCTGACTCGCGCTGTAGCGGACGACGATGAGCTTGCCTTTCAGTGCGCCGCCGAAGCCGCCGCCGAGGTACTCGATCACTCCGTTCGCCGAGGCGTGCAGCCCGGCGTCGAAGACGTCGGCCTTGCGGTAGTTGCGGTCCGGGAGCACGCCCACGGGGTAGGCGGTCGCCTCGAACGCGTCCTGCGCCGAGGTGGGGTTGCCTCCGTTGAAGACCCACTCGCAGCGCGACGGGTTGGGGTGGCCGTAGTAGCCGCCCTGGGTCGCCTTGAACACCCAGTCCGTCTCGTCGACCGGGTTGGAGCCGACTCCGGGCGCCCGCGGTCCGGTCCAGGGGCCGTCGATCCGGGAGGTGCACGACGAGGGGAGCGTCGCGGGGGTCGCCGGGAAGGCGCCGCCGCGGGCGGATCCGTTCGTCGGCACGTAGAGGCGCCCGTTGCTGTGCCAGATCAGGTCGTAGGCGTTGCGCACCCCGGTCGCGTAGAGCGTCAGGGCCGCGCCGGGCGCGGACGGGTCGTACGTGCCGCCCTCCGCGGTCTTGACATTCAGCGGCAGGGTCGCGGGCAGTTTCGCCGGGTCGAGGCGCAGCACGGCGGCGCTGAGCTTGCTCTCGGGTCGGTACTCCCACGCGGAGTCCGGGGCGCCCATCGCCGTGTTGCTGCCCTGGGTGAGGTAGAGCATCCCGTCCTTGAAGGCGAGCGAGTTGCTCTCGTGGTCGCGGGCCGACCGCGGCAGTCCGACGACGACGTCCTGGCCGTTCTGCAGCGCGGCGCCCGACAGGCGGACGATCTTCCCGGTCCAGTCCGGCACGTCCGAGACGCCGACGTACTTGCGGTTCTCGGTGACCCAGAGGATCGGGTTCGCAGCCGTCGCGGCCGGGTCGAACGCGAGGCCGATCACCGTCCGCGCTCCGCCGGCGAGCGTGCGGATCGTGTCGATCCGCTCGCCGGTGCCCAGCGACCCGTCGGCCGCGACCGGGTAGCGGAACAGGTACCCGTCCAGCGTCGCCGCGTAGAGCTTGCCGTCGGGGCCCATCGCCACGCTGGTGAAGCCCTGCCCGGTCGCGGTCGTCGCGACCTGGTCGAAGGCCACTCCGGTGATGCCGGTGCCCTCGCTGGCCGTGCCCACCGTGAAGACGCTCGACCAGGGGTGGAAGGCGTTGCCGGACACGTCCCGCACCGCGCTCGTCACGTCGAAGCGGTAGGTGGTGCCCGCGACGAGCGGGGCGTCGGGAGTGAGGACGATGACGTCGCCGCCGCCGCTGGTGTTCACGTTGGCCGGGACCGACGAGCCGTCGGCGGCCACGCTCAGCCGCACCGTCTCGCGGGTGAGCGTCGACGTGGCGATCCCTCCCGCCGTCACGGCCAGGCCGGCGGTGACGCTGATGTCGCGGGTCGCGCCGGTGGTGAGGTTGACCGGGGTGACGCTCGCCACCTGCGGGCGGTCCGGGCTCGCCGGCACCGGCTCGACCTCGACGAAGTTGATCTTCGTGTTGGTCCCGCCGCGGGGACTCAGCGTGAGCCGTCCGTCCGAGACCTGCACCGTCCGGACGGCCGTCCGGAACCGGTCCTCATCGCTGGGCACGAACCTCGCGACCGCGTTCTGGTTCTCGATGCTGACCTGGTCGACGCTGTCGAAGTAGTTCCCCGCGTCGCCGACCGAGATCGTCACCGAGTACAGGCCGTTCGGGACGGCCATCTCCCACGACCCCGCTCCGGTGGTCCCCGAGGTGCCTCCGCGCCAGTCCATGTGCATCAGACCGGTGAGCCGGGTGTCCGAGGTGGGGGTCCCGGTCCGCAGTCGGCTGTTCAACGTGAAGTCGACCGCGGTGCTCGAGCCGTCGCGGACCCAGCCGTAGCTCCGGCCGCTGCCCTGGCCGGCGCTCGTGCGAGCTCCGTAGGGCTGCCCCCAGTCGGCGAGGTAGCCGGTGGGAGGGGTCGCGGTCGCGGTCGCGAAGCGCACCTTGACCGACGTCGCTCCGGAGGGAGTGGGCGTCGGGGGCGGAGTCGCCGGCGACGGTGACGACGCGCTCGTCGGGGTGAGGATCTCGTGCACCCGGCTGTAGGACGATCCGCCTCGGGGGCCGCCCGCGATGACGTGCAGCCTGCCCGAGACGACGGCGCCGACGGCACCGTGGCGGGGAGTGATCATGTTCGGCAGCGAGCGCCAGGTGTTCGTCGCAGGGTCGTACTCCTGCGTCTGCGGCCAGGTCGCTCCGCTCGGCTGCTTCTCGCCGCCCGCCGCGATCACGCGTCCGTTCACGACTCCGACCGCCATGGTGCGGCGCCCGGTGGGCATCGGAGCGCGCGACAGCCAGCCCCCCGAGAGCGGGTTCAGCATCTCGGCGCTCGCGAGGTTCGGGTTGACCTCGGTGCCGCTCGCCAGTCGGGTGCGGCCACCGAAGACGTGGATCCGATCGTTGACGACCGCGGCCCCGGGGTTGTCGCGAGCCGTCAGGAGCGACGGACCGGCCGACCAGGTGTTGGTCGCGATGTCGTACTTCTCGGTCGTCTTCAGCGAGGCGCCGGTCGAGTCCATCCCGCCGATAGCCCAGATCCTGCCGCCGACGACGACGCCCGCGACTCCTCCGCGGCCGGTCGCCATGCTCGCCCGCGCCGTCCAGGCGTTGGTCGCCGGGTCGTAGCGGTACAGGCTCCTGGACGCCCCCGAGAACGGACCGGTCGATCCGCCGAAGGCGTAGAGCTTGCCGTTGTGCGCGACGACCGCGGGGTTCTCGACCGCGCTGCCCGGCAGCCCGGCCCCGGTGGTCCAGGCGGAGGTGGCGGTGTCGAAGATCCGCAGCGACGACTTGGGGCCGGTGCTGGTCTTGCCGTCGACCACGTAGATCTTCGTGCCGATCGCGGCACCGCCCGCGTCGAGGAGGTCGATCGGCAGGGCCGGGCCGGTGCTCCAGCCGCCGGCGGTGCCGGATGTGGGCGAGGGGGACGGCGACGGCGACGTGGTCGCGGTCGTGGATCCTGACCACGTCTTCGTGGTCGCACCCGACGCGGTGCGTCCACCGCTGACGATGATCTTCCCGTCGATCAGGTCGGCGACCGGGCTCTTCAGCGCTTCGGGGAGGCTGGTGCGCGTGATCCAGGCGTTGGTCGCCGGGTCGTACTCGTACAGGGTCCGGGAGGAGACCGCGCCCGCCTCGGAGCCGCCGAGCACCAGGACCTTGCCGTTCCACGCGAAGGTGGAGGCGCTGATGTGGCCGCGCGCGACCGGCAGGTCGGCGCGTCGGGTCCACGTCTTCGTCACCACGTCGAACGCGTCCACCTGCACCTGCGGAGTGCCCGACTCGTTCTCGCGGTGCTGCCCGCCGATCACGTAGATCTTCGAGCCCAGGACGACCGTGCCGACGTGGTTGCGGGGGTTCGGCACCGGCGTCGACGCCGTCCACGTGGTGCCGCCGTCGAGGTTGAGCACCCAGTGGTCGGGGTGGTCGACGGTCGAGGCGCCCGTCGAGTCCTGCCGGACGGCGCCCGTCAGGTAGTGCAGCTGACGGCCCACGATCGCCGCGCCGCCGCCGCCGCGCGCGGCCGGCAGTGCCGGACCCGCCGTGTACGTGTCGGTCGGGATGTCGTACTTCCACACCCGCCGCGACGAGTCCTTCTTGTCGAGTCCGACGTAGCCGCCGAGAATCCACAGGGTGGTGCCGTCGGCGACGACGGGCGCGTGCGTGATCAGCTCGGGGAGGTCGCGCAGGCGCGTCCAGCTGTTCGTCGCCGGGTCGTAGCGGTCGGAGCGCAGCGTCTGCGTGACTCCGGAGAACTGCCCGCCGAAGACGTACAGCTTCCCGCCGACGGCGACTCCGCCCGCTTCGGCGCGCGCGATGGCCGCCGACGCTCGCTGCAGCCAGGTGATGGTCGCCGGAGCGACCGCCGCGGCCGACACGACGGCCAGGGCCTCGGTGCTCGAGTGGTCGTGCGGTGCGGCCTCGGCGGCCGTGTGGTCGTGCGGGGCCTCCTCGGTCGCGTGCGTGTGCGGTGCTACCGCTGCCGTGTGCGCCGGGGATGCGGCCTGGCTCGCACCGGTCGTCGCGCCGACCATGCCCGCCGCCAACGCGATCGTGAGGGCCGCGGCGAGCCCCGGCCTGATCGCGGAGTGAGGGGTCCGCTTCGCACGCGGAGTTCTTCCTGACATCTGGTCCCTCTTCCTCGAGGATCCACAAAACTCCGCGCGGTGCCTCCGTGGGTGAGGCGGAGGACCGAGCGGGAACGCCTTCGGGTGGCGTCGCTGGACGCCTTCGGGTGGCGTCGAGCGAGAGTCTCTTCGCCTCCTTGTCCCCTGTCAAGGGGCTTCCGATACCCTGAGAGACCTTGTGTCCCGAGCGGCTGACCGAGGCTGGGAACGGCGCTGATCGGCGTCCCCGCGTCGGTGACTCCGCCCCACCCTTGCTGGTCGAGTAGCCGCCGCCGGCGGCGTCTCGAGACCCCCCCCAGCTCCGGTGGTCGTGGATCTCGATACGCCCGCTGCGCGGGCTACTCGATCAGCAGGAGGGGCGATCGCGGCGTGAGGACGCCGCGCCCCCTTGCTGGTCGAGTAGCCGCCGCCGGCGGCGTCTCGAGACCCCCGTCCCCAGCCGTCGCGGCCCGCCCCCGGAGCGCAGTGAGGTCCCCGAACCCGCCCTCGGCGTCCGGCCAGCACGTGGTGATGAGGTGTCCTGTCTGCGCGGTCACCGGTCCTCGGTGCGGGGCTGAGTGGTGACGGCCGGAGCCGTGACGCTGCCCACCGCGTCGACAGAGGGCCGGATGAACCGCCGACCCGACGGTGTGTGCTCGCTCCGGGTGCGCCTACCGACTCACCGCGCTCCGCGTCAGACCACCAGATCGGCCTCCCAGTTGGTGCGCTGGATCGCCGCGTCGAGGTCGCGCAGCTCGCGGGCGATCTCGTCGGCCCGCGAGCGCAGCTCCTTCACGGGGAGAGCGGACAGCTGCCGCAGCTCGCTCCGCATCTGACGCCGACCCCACGAGCCGGCAGCCGCGTCGGCCGCGCGCACCAGCATCGAGTGCTCGGCACGCAGCGTCTCGCGCCGGGCGAGGGCGGCCGTGAGGGTGCGCCCGTCGGGAGTGAGCACGGCCGTGTTCGTCAGGTTCACCGCGGTCACGATCCGCTCGAGCGCGGCGAGCGCCCGCGTGCACTCGGCGAGCAGCTCGGCCGGGTCCTCGGCCGGGGCCTCGCCCTCCTGGTAGGAGGCGTTCGCGACGATCCGCGTCTGGAGGGCCTCGATCCGCTTCTGCAGGTCCGCCCGTTCGAGGAGGGCTTCGGCGAGTTTCATGCCTCGAGGCTCGCACACGTCACCGACATCCGTCTCGGCCCGGTGCTGCCCTCCGTCTAGGCTGCGACCGTGCCGCTGCAGAATCACCCGGGTGATGTCGAGTTCCCCGTCCGCCCCCGCCTGCGCTTCACCCGGGCCGCGGATCAGCGCCGACGCGGCTCCGGTCGGGCCGGCGCACGCCGTGCCCTGCTGCTGACCGCCCTCGCGGTCCCCTTCGGAGTCGTCGGGTTCGTGCTCGGTCTCGCCGGGGACGAGGGCGGCGAGCCCGCCTTCCCCTTCTTCGCTTTCGCGGTGGGCATGGCGATCGGCCTGGCCGTCGGCTCGCTGATCTTCACCGTCCGCGATGCGGGCGCTCCGCGACGGGAGCAGCTCGCCTACCTCGCCGAGGCGCGCACTACGTCGCCGACCCTCCGTCAGCAGCAGCTGCTGGCTCTGGACGCCGTGAGCGACTTCTCCTTCGGCGGGTGGAACTCGTCCCTCGCCTTCCAGCCGACGTGGGCCGAGCTGCCGCAGCCGCTCCGCGCCCGCTTCGCCGACGGCGCCAAGGGATCGCCCTGGACGGAGCTGCCGATGCCCGTGCTGAGCGAGCAGCGCGCGGCGCTCGATCGCGACTTCCGCATCGCGTCGGCCGAGGATCTCGAGCTCTTCGTCGCCGACGTGCTCGACGTCGGCCCGCTGTCGGCCCGCTTCGCCGAGGTGTCGGCGTCCGACGAGGCCGAGCGGATGCGCTCCCGCGTCGCCGCGCTCACCGGCGAGAGCGAGTTCCATCTGCTCGAGCGCGCCCAGCCGCTCGGCGGCCGGCCTCCGGTGCTGCTGCTCGCGGGCGACGCCGAGCGCGCGATCGGAGCCGTCCGCTACGCCTACGTCGCCGGCTACCTGCCCGCGGACCGCGCGTGGCAGCTGCTCGAGGCGATCGGCGACCGGGTCTTCACCCGCTACGAGAGCTGGGACGACTACTGGCGCGACGGAGCGGTCTCGATCGCGTTCCGCACCGACTCCCTGAGCGCCGTGCAGCAGTACCACCGCCTCCGCTCCGAGCTGCTCGCCTCGTCGTGGCCCGCGGCGTCGGTGCCCTACCCGCGCTGAGCGCTCCCGCCCGCGCGCCTCTCAGCCTTCCGGCGCCTCGTCGCCCCGGCTCGTCGCCGGGATCCCGTCGAGTGCCGCCGCGAGCTCGGCGCGCGACCGCACGCCCAGCCGGCGGTAGACCGCCCGCAGCTGGGTCTTCACGGTGTTGACGCTGATCCCGTTCTCCTCGGCGATGTCGGGGGCGGAGGCGCCGCGGGCGGCCGCGTAGGCGATCCGGCGTCGTGCCGGGGTGAGCTCCGCCGGCTCGCCGATCGCACGCAGTCGCCCCGCCACGTCGTGGTCGCCGGAGGCCGCGAGCTCGTCGGCGATCCGCTGCCGCCGGTCGGCGGGGAGCAGGCCGAACGCCCCGAAGCTCGCGTGAGCGTGCGCGAGCGCTGCGACCTCCTCCACCTCGCCGGCGGGGTCGGCGGAGGCGGCGAGCAGTGCAGGGATCAGCACGCGGGGGCACTCGGCGGAGTCGAGGAGGGGCGCGGCGAGTCGGCGCGCGGTGGCCTCGTCGCCGCGCAGCTGCGCCGACAGCGCCCGGGTCGCCGCGGTGATCCGCGCCATCATCGAGAGCGGTCCGTCCTGCGGGACCCGCCGCTCCGGCGCGTCGGCGAAGGCCTCGACCGCGTCGAGGATCTCGGGATGCCCCCGCCCCGGCCGGGGGCCGGCGACCCTCAGGGACGCGCGGACGTCGTGCAGGACCGAGTCCGACAGCAGCGGCCGCCCGCGGGCGACGACGCCTCGGACGAAGTCGACCGCCGGACCGCGCTCCCCGAGGGCCGTGCCGTCGAGGCCGTCCAGGAGCAGCACGGCGCCGTCGGTGTCGAGCCGATCAGCGCGGAGGAGGGCCTCGGCGAGGACGGCGGCGACGGGCCTCGCCGGCTGCGCGGTTCCGTCCAGGTCGCGCGCTCGCCGGAGCCGGTCGTCCGCGGCGGTGTTGCGGCCGGCGACGGCGTGCAGGAGCGCCGTCGATCCCGCCGTCGAGGCGGCCATCGGGCGATGGCCGATCACCATCGCCCACTCGTGCGCGGAGGCGTGGAGCGCGAGGGCCTCCTCGAGGCGCGAGTCCTGCTCGCAGGTGTGCGCCCACTCCTGGAGGAGCTCGGGCAGCGCGGCCGAGAGCGAGGCCTCCTCGAGCGGGGAGAGCTGACCGAGCAGCGCGCGGGCGTCCGCCATCAGCCGGAGGGCGTCCTCCATCCGCCCCTGCCCGCGCGCCACCGAGCCCCGCGCCGCCCAGACGCTCAGCTGATCGGCCGCGGACAGCGGTACCGGCAGCGGCCGCCGACCGGGCGCCGGGTCGACCCAGCCGTCGCCGCGGAGGGTGCGGCCGAGATGGGCCATCGCGATCCGCAGGCGCGGCGACCGGTCCAGGACCTCCGGCGGCATGCGCTCGAGGGCACGGAGGAGGATCGCGGGCTCGACCTGCACGAGGTGCGTGTACGAGGAGCGCAGGAGGTCGAGGACCGTCGTCCAGTCGCCGTCGTCGACCGCCGACGTCAGGCGTCTGGCGACGGGATCCTGCGTCACGAGGGGCCGTCCGAAGCGTCGTCGTGGGGACGCCTGCGCCTCCCGAGCAGGTCGATCGCGGCGGACGTGCGGTAGCGGTCGAGGAGGGCGGCGCTGCTGTCGGTGTCGATCATGAGTGGGTGATCCTCGGGGGCGGAGACGGGTGCGGCCGACTCCCGTCGGCACGGTGGGGAGGGGCGACGGGAGACCGGTCGAGCCAGAGTAGGCCCGCCGACCGCACGCCGGAAGGAGGCGCACGACTGCGTCGAGCTCCGCCCGCACAGCGACGCCGCCCCTCCCGATCGTCGGAGAGGGGCGGCGGGCGCGTCGCGTCAGCGCAGCCCCTCGGACGCCTCCGGCTCGAGGTGCCGGAGATCCCGCTGCAACCGCTGCGAGCGGAGGTAGCCGCTCATCGCGTGGCCCGGAACGGGAGGGGCCGACAGGTCGCCGAGGACCGCCCGCGCCGTCGCCAGCCGCGCGCGCCGGATCTCGTTGAAGACGGTCGTGCCGTTGGCGGCGAACACGCGCTGGAGCGTCCGCTTGGGTACCCCGAGACGCTCCGAGACCTCCTGAACCGAGAGGTTCGCATCCGCTGACATCGCCGCGATGAGCGCGAGAGCGCGGGTGTGCACGGTCTCGGTCCGCTCGCGGGGCAGCGAGGTGGCCAGCACCGCGCCCGTGAGCTGCTCGATCGCCGCGCGCACGAGCGGGAACGCGGGCGAGTCGGCGTCGAGCGAGGAGCCGAACGTGGAGTTGACGGTCGACAGCAGGATGCCCCGGCCCGCGGTGTCCGCCTCGGTCACCAGCGCACCGCCGTCCTCCCAGTCGAGGAGGCCGAGGAGCGGGCTCTCGAGGGCGATCTCGATCCGCGCGCTGGGCCCGTCGGTGACGAGCGTGTAGGAGTGGCTGCGCCGCAGATATGCGATGCATCCGACGCGCACGCGCACCTCCAGCGCCGCGGGGTCGTCCGGCTGCACGACGATCTCGCCCTCGAGCGGGATGAGGAGCCGGATCCCGGAGCCGACGGGCGCGCTGCGGTGCAGCCGGGCCGCCGTGTGCCAGAGCCGGACGACGTCGAACGTGCCGCTCCGGAGCACGTCGGCGACGACGCGCAGAGGGCCGGACGGTCTCGCCTCGAGTCCGATGCGGCGGAACCAGGACCTCGCCTCGTCGTCGCGGCGGGTGACGCCCCGCTCGATGGAGGTCCGGTCGAACGCGCTGATGGTCATGACGGTGCACCTTTCTGCCGAGCCGTTCGGGCGGTCCGACAGGCAGAACACTGCCCGCGGCGACGGACTCCTGAGAGAGTTTCACCCTTCGAGGGGTTGGGGATCACCCTCGTCGTCGCGCGCTACCTCACTAAGGGGTACAGCACGGACGGAGTCCGGTCGGGGCGGACCGCGACCTGCACCTGCCCGTGGCCGCTGATCGGAGCACCGTCGGCGTCCGTCCCCCGGACGTCGAGCGAGTTCACGATGGTCCGCGGTGTCGTGAGCGGACGGACGGTGTAGCGGGCCGCCGTGACGAATCCCGCGCCGGGAGCGATCCGCTCGACGCGGCCCACGAGGGTCGACGGGGCGGTGTCGTACTCGAGATCGTCGGACGACCCGTCCGAGAAGCGGTCCTGCAGCAGGTGGAGGTCGTGGAGGCTCGCCCGCGTGCCGTTGCGGACGTGGATCCAGAACACGAGGACGAGCGCGTCGCTCCGGAGCCCCTCCGCCGCGGTGAGCGGGAGGTGCGACACGGTCACGTCGAGCTCCAGGCGGGGAACCGGTCCGTCGGGCGGAGCGAGCGGCTTCCTCGAGAGCGCCGCGGGCGGGCAGGGGGGCATCGGTTCTCCTTCGGGGCGGGGCGTGGCGGCGGCACGACGATGATCGACGGTGCGCTCCTCCCCCCGCCCGGATTCGTCGCGAAGACCGGGCGGCCCGGGCGCGACCGGCGGGATCCGCGACGGCTCGCGCCATTCGCCACGGACCCTGTGCCAGGCCGGTCGCGCCGGGCGCGGCGTACCCATAATCAGGTGATCCCGCATGCTCCGACGCGCTGCGCTCGGACGCGCCGCCCGCGAGGTCCGCCTGCCGCCCCCCGGCGATGACGAGCCCGCACCGCCGATCCGTCGGCGGCCGCCCCGAACCGAACCAGAGGTGATCGACGATGATGACGGAGATCCTGCGCGCCGCGAGCCCGCGAGCCCGGCGGTCCAGGGCGGAGGAGCCCGGCCGTCCGACCGGACTCGGCGATCGCGTCGACCACGCCCTGCGGCAGTTCCACACGGTGCCCGAGCTCGACGCCGGCGCGGTCGCCCGGGTCCTCGGCGTCTCCGAGATCCGCGTGCGGGTCGTCCACCGGCTGCATCACGGGGTCTCGATCCGTCGCCGTGTCGAGCGGATCCGCCTCGCCGTCGCCGAGGACGTGCTGCTCGCCGACTCCGGCTCGGGGGAGTCGGCTCGGGTGCGGGCCGTCGAGGCCGCGGGCTTCCGCTCGACGGCCGAGCTCGATCGCATCTCGTCGCGGGCCCGTGCCCATGCCAGCGCACGGCGGTGAGGCGGGCCGATCCCTCCCGACGCGCCATGGTGAGATCATCGTGCGCCACCGCGTCATAGATCGGCAGCGGGCGAGTCTCCTCACCATGCCCTTCCCTCGTCGCCTGACTCCCGCCTCCCGTCCCTTCCGATCCCGCGCACCCCACCGACCCGACGTGCTCGCCGTCGCGACCGCGGCGCTCGTCACCGAGCGCTTCCTCGATCCGCGCTTCACCCCCGCCCGCCTGGCCGAGGAGCTCCGCGTGCCGGTGCTGACGCTGCGCCTGCGGTTCCGGCACTCCTACGGGTTCTCGATCGACGAGCACCTGGCCCGGTGCCGGATGGAGCTCGCCTCGGTCCTCATGGCGAGCACCCCCCACCGCCTCGGTGCGCTGGAGGAGATCGCCCGCGCCTCCGGCTACCGCGGTGTCCCGTCCCTCGACCGCGACTTCCGCCGCTGGCGCGGCACCCCTGCTCTCGCCGCATGGTTCCGGACGGGAGCGAGCCGCGCCTCCGCTCCCGCGCCCGTCTCCGGCGCCGAGCAGAGCACGGAGGGCCGTCCCGCTGTCCCGATCCGGGGACTCGAGACGCCGCTGCGCGCCTCCTCGACCAGCACGGCGACGCTGCTGATCGAGTAGGCCGCGGGGAGGGCGTATCGAGATCCGCGACCGCTGGACATGTCGGTCTCGATACGCCGCTGCGCGGCTATTCGACCAGCGAGGGAGGGCCGCACTCTGCTGATCGAGGGAGGGGCGCACTCTGCTGATCGAGTAGGCCGCTCCGCGGCCGTATCGAGATCCGCGAGCGCTGGACGTGTCGGTCTCGATACGCCGCTGCGCGACTACTCGACCAGCGAGGGGGGGGCGCACTCTGCTGATCGAGTAGGCCGCGCAGCGGCCGTATCGAGATCCCCCCTCGCTCGGAGTCAGCGGGTCTCGATACGGCGCTCCGGCTCGGTCGCCGCGGACGGGACGCGGTCGCTCCGCCACTCCGTGGTGATCTCCTCGCCCCGGTCGAAGGCCTCCTGCTCGCGCTGGCGCAGCTCGACGCGGCGGATCTTGCCCGAGATCGTCTTGGGGAGCTCGGCGAACTCGATCCGGCGCACGCGCTCGAACGACGAGAGCACGTCCCGGGTGTGCGCGAAGATCGCCGCCGCGGTCTCGGCCGTCGGCTCCCAGCCCTCGGCCAGCGCGACGTACGCCTTCACGATGCTCTGCCGCACCGCGTCGGGTGCGGGCACCACCGCCGACTCGGCGACCGCCGGGTGCTGCAGCAGCACGCTCTCGACCTCGAAGGGCGAGATCTTGAAGTCGGAGGACTTGAAGATGTCGTCGGTGCGGCCGACGAAGGTGATGGTGCCGTCGACCGCGCGCACCGCGACGTCGCCGGTGTGGAAGAGGCCGTCGGCGCGGGCGCGGGCGGTGCGCTCGTCGTCGCCGTGGTAGCCCGACATCAGGTTCACCGGCTCGGTGGAGAGGTCGAGGCAGATCTCGCCGGTGGAGGAGCGCTCGCCCGTGAGCGGGTCGATCAGCGCGATCGCCACTCCTGGCAGCGGGCGGCCCATCGCCCCGGGCACGATCTCGGAGCCGGGAGGGTTCGCGATGATGGCCGTGGTCTCGGTCTGGCCGTAGCCGTCGCGGATCCCCAGACCCCACTCGCGCTCGACCGTGCCGATCACCTCGGGGTTCAGCGGCTCGCCCGCCGAGAGGATCTGCGTCAGCGCGCGGGGCTTCGCGCCGAGCTCGGACTGGATCAGCATCCGCCAGACGGTGGGCGGCGCGCAGAACGTGGTGACCTCCGCCCGATCGAGCTGCTCGAGCATCGCGGACGGCGAGAAGCGGCTGTAGTTGTAGACGAAGACGGTGGCCTCGGCGTTCCACGGGGCGAAGAAGCAGCTCCACGCGTGCTTGCCCCAACCGGGCGAGCTGATCGCCGAGTGCACGTCGCCCGGCTGCACGCCCAGCCAGTACATGGTGCTGAGGTGGCCCACCGGGTACGACTCGTGGGTGTGGACGACCATCTTGGGCTTCGAGGTCGTGCCCGACGTGAAGTAGATCAGGCACGGATCCGTGCTCTCGACGCTGACCGTCGGGCTGATGCCGAAGGGCTCCGCGGAGTCGGAGTAGTCGAGCCAGCCCTCCACGGCGCCGCCGACGGCGATGCGGCCGAAGTCGCCCTCGACGTCGTCGAACTTGGCGGTCTCAGAGGCGTCGGCGATGACGTGCGCCACCTCGCCGCGCTCGAGCCGGTCGGCCAGGTCGGCGGGCGAGAGGAGCGTCGTGGTCGGCAGGATCACCGCGCCGAGCTTCATGATCGCGAGCATCGACTCCCACAGCTCGACCCGGTTGCCGAGCATGAGCATGACGTGGTCGCCCTGCTCCACGCCCACCGAGTGCAGCCAGGTGGCGACCTCGTCCGACCGCCAGCGCATCTCGTCGAACGAGACCTTCTGCTCCGAGCCGTCCTCCTCGACGATCCACAGCGCGGGGCGCTCGTTGCCGATCGCGATCGCGTCGAACCAGTCGACGGCCCAGTTGAAGCGGGGGCCGACATCGGGCCAGTGGAAGGCCTCGGTGGCGGCCGCCACGTCGGTGCGGTGCTCGAGCAGGACGTCGCGCGCGGCGCGGAAGCTCCCGGTGGGATTCATGCGCTCATTCTCCTCCGGTCGAGCCGGCGGCCGGGGTTCCCCCGCGGAGGCGGAGGGACGGACGGGATCGGCCGCCGTGGCGGCGCGTCCCGTCCGTCCGACGCGGGGGTCAGTACTGGATGGACTGGCCGCCGTCGATGGGGAGGACGACGGCGTTGACGTACGCGGCGTCGTCCGAGAGCAGGAACGCGACGACGGAGGCGATCTCGGCCGCCTCTCCGTAGCGCTTCGTCGGGTTGACCTGGATGAACTCCTCCGCGGCCTTCCGCGGGTTCTCGGGGTCGAGCTGCTTCATCGAGTTCTCGACCATGGGCGTCCAGATCGCACCGGGCGCGATCGCGTTGATCCGGATGCCGTAGCGGCCGTACTCGACGCCGGAGTTGCGGGTGAGGCCGACGACGCCGTGCTTGGCGGCCGCATAGCCGGACTGGTTGCCGATGCCGGTGATCCCGCCGACGGACGCCGTGTTCACGACCATGCCGGAGCCCTGCTCGCGCATCACCTTGAGGACCTTCTCGAGGCCGAGGAACACGCCGCGCAGGTTGATCGCGACGACCTTGTCGAACTCGGCCGCGGTGAAGTCCTCGGTGAGGTTCTGCTTCCCCTCGATACCGGCGTTGTTGAAGAAGCCGTCGATCCGGCCGAAGCGCTCGAGGGTCGCGGCGACGTAGGCGTCGACGTCCTCCTCCTTCGACACGTCGGCGGTCACAGTGAGGGTCTCGGCACCGGGAACGGCCGCGGTCACGGCCTCGACGGTCGCGGCGAGACCCTGCTCGGAGATGTCGACGAGGGCGAGCTTCGCTCCCTCCTCGGCGAGGCGGACGGCGCTAGCGCGGCCGAGTCCGGACCCTCCTCCGGTGATGAGGACGACGCGGTCGGCGAAGCGCTGGGTGGTGGACATGGTGACCTCCTGCTCGTGGAGCGAAGGGGTCGGCGGGCCGGCGAGTCCGGCTCCGTGCTCGTTCACGGACGCCCTTCGACTCGCTCCCAAGTGTTGCTCGGTTTTCTGGGTGCCGCCTCCGTGCCGGGGCGCAGCGCCGCGCCGGCGGACCCTGGCAAGGGCCGCAGAGACCGTCCCGCCGGATGCCGACCTCGGGTAGACCGGAAGGACCGAGACGGACAGGGGGAGCCGCGATGGTGATGAGAAGGACGACCACGACAGGGGCCGCGACGGTGCTCGCGGTGCTCGCGCTGGCGGGCTGCACGGCACCGGCCGAGGAGGAGGCGGCGACGCCGACCGCGACGGCCACGTCGACGCCGGCGTCGACTCCGACTCCGGGTCCGATCGGACCGCTGGATCTGCCGGAGGGTCAGGCCGCGGCAGTCACCTGGACGGACCAGATCGGGGCACCGGAGCCGCAGACGGTCCGCCTGGTAGGTGAGCCGCTCTCGATCCGGCTGGCCGTCGCCTGCGACACCGCGGACGCCGAGGTGACGGTCGAGATCGAGGGCCTGATGACCAGCGGCTCGAAGTGCCTCTACAACGAGGGCATCACGCGCGGCGACCCCAACGAGGGCAACGGCGCGAGCATGCAGATCTCCGTCGACCAGGACGCCCGCATCGTGGTCACGACCGTGCCGGCGGACGCCCGCTGGTCGGGGACCGTGTCGACCGGACCGCGGACGGTGCCGGCCCCGGGCTGACGCGCGTCCGGGGAGTGGCGCGGGTCAGCCCAGCGGCACGCCCAGCGCGCTCATGAACGGCACGGCGTCGACCGCCTCGCCGTCGACGCGCGTCTCGAAGTGCAGGTGGCAGCCGGAGGAGGCGCCGGTGGATCCGAGCAGCGCGACCACGTCGCCCGCCTCGACCACGTCGCCGACGCCGACGAGCAGCTCGCTGTTGTGGGCGTAGCCGGTCTCGATCCCGCCGCCGTTGTCGATCAGGACCCAGTTGCCGTAGGTGCCGAAGTAGCGGGACTCCTCGACGACACCGCCGGAGGCCGCGACGACCGGCGTGCCGCAGGCCGCGGCGAGGTCGGTGCCCTTGTGGAACAGGTTGACGCCCGACACGGGCGCGTCGGGACGCGGGCCGTAGCTGCTGCTGATGCGGCCCGAGACGGGGAGGACCCAGGTGCCGGAGGCGCCGTTCGCCGCCGCGGTCGACTCGCCCGCTCCGGCCGTGATGGCGTCGAGGGACGCGGTGGGAACGAGGACCTCGGGCTTCGCCTCGGCGGCGAAGGCGTCGCGGGTGACGGTGTGCTGCACGGCACCGGCGGCGACGAAGCTCTGCGGGCGGGCGGCCGCGACGGCGGTCGCCGTGTCGTGAGCGAGCTCGGAGTCGGGGGCGCCCGGCGTGGCGAACGCGGGCATCGTCGTGGTGACCGCGATGCCGACGACGAACGACATGGCCGCCAGAGCGGAGGCGCGGGGCCTGGTCGGACGGCGCGACGCGCGACGCGACGCGGTGCGCTGCGCCTCCTGCTGGGCGCGCAGCTGCCTCCGGGTCGGGAGGACGGTGGAGCTGTCGGTCTGCTCGACTCCCCGGGGGGAGGGGGTCGGGGCGAGATCGGAGTGGTGCATGCAGTCAGAGTTTCCGGGTCGTGCGCCGCGCGGAGATGCGCGCGGCTGGGGCGGGGAACCGTCGGGCGCGGAGGGGTTGTCCGCACCGTACGACCCTCCAGGGTACCCGGGATCCTCCGGAACGCACCTGGGAGACCGCTCACCGTCCGAGGCGAGCAGTCAAGCCCCCTCGTGCGGGCTCGCATGTCCGGCCGTCATGTGCTCGGTCAGTCGTCGGCGCCCGCCGGCTCCCAGAGCTGGATCCGGTTGCCCTCGGGGTTGTGCAGATCGGCGAACCGGCCGTTCGGGTAGTGCTCGGGGTCGACCACGACCGTCGTCCCGGAGTCCCTCAGCTGCTCGACCATCGCGTCGAGACTCCGCACGCGGAAGTTCACGGCCCAGCCGGTCGGGCCGAGGTGCTCCGAGCCGACCGGCATCGGCGCGAGGACGGTCGCTCCGGGCTCCTGGCGCCACGACGAGGATCCGTACGAGGTCGGCGGCTCGTCGACGCCGAGGTTCTCGGCGTACCAGCGCCCGAGCGCCGCGGGATCGCGGGCGGCGAAGAAGAGGCCGCCGATCCCCGTGACTCTCTCCACGGTCCCGCCTAGCCCGCCGTGAAGGCCAGGAGGGCGACGACCCCGCCGGCGACGACCGCGACTCCGGTGCCCAGGCGCCACCACATCCAGCGGTCGCGCCTCGGGCCGCGCATCGGCCGCCGCTGGGCGGCCTTCCCGAAGAAGCCCGTGGGGTCCGGTTGAAAAGCCATGACCTCAGCCTGCCCGGCGGTGCTGCGGGGCGGGAGGCTTTCGAACGGGACTCCCAGACGCAGGAGGCGGACCGCGCTCACTCGCCCCACGGGCTGTCGTCGCGCCAGGGGGCGAGGTCCACCTCGTTGCCCTCCGGGTCGGCGAGCGTCCACCAGTCAGGGGCGTGGTCGTCGTCGGCCACCCTGCCGCCCGCGGCGAGGGCGGCGGCGATCCTGGACTCGACGACGTCGCGCGGGACGTACAGGTCGAGGTGCACGGTGTTGCGCTCGGAGCGCGTCTCGTCGATGCGCTGGACCCAGATGTTCGGGGCGAGGCCGCGGGGATCCGCCGCATCCGCGTCCTCCCGGGGCGAGTAGCCGAGCACGGCGGCCCAGAAGGCCCGCACGGCGTCGACGTCGACCGCATCGATCGCGATCTGCAGGCTCTGCACGGCCGACGGATCGGCGACCAGCCCGAGCTCCTGCGCCGCGGAGGAGATCCGGCCGGCCAGCTCCGCGTCGCGGCGGCTGACGTCGCCCACGTCGTGGCTGATCAGGCGCACCCCAACGCCGCCGAATCGCAGATCGACGTCCGGATGGTGGTCGGCCTCGTCGGCGAGAGCGGCGACGGCGGCGACCAGCGCGGCTCCGCGGGCGAAGGACCCGGTGGGGAACCAGGCGCGGGCGCCGTCGCCGACGACGCGCCAGCCCTCGGTGCCGGGCGTCGCGCGGAAGGTGCGGGGGGAGATCCGATCGCTCATGCGGCAGTTCTACGCCGACCCGCGCCCGGCCGCCACCGCCGGATCGCCCAGGCGCCGCACGGGCCCGGCTCGGTACTTTAGGAGGATCACGGCCGATCGGGCCCGACGAGCGGAGGACGACACCATGGCGCAGACCACCGGGAACGACAAGGCGGCTCAGAAGCGGGCGAAGAAGGCTCTGAAGAAGGCCGAGAAGTCGGTCCGCGCAGCGCACGAGGCCGTGCGCGACTCGAGCAAGAAGCTGCGCAAGAAGGCGCGCAAGCTGTCGGAGCAGACCGAGAAGCTGCGCCGCCAGCAGGAGAAGGCCGCGAAGAAGGCGGCCGCCGCCGAGCGGGGAGCGCAGCCGAGCGAGCCGAAGCACGCGGCGCCGGCCGTCGATCCCGACACGACCCCCGACCTCACTCCGCCGCTGCCGAGCGTGCCGCACGAGGACGAGCCCGTCGTCGACTCCGACCCGGAGCACACCCCGGACCTCACGCCGCCGCTGCCCTCGGGTCACTGAGAGCGCACCCTCGGTTGGGAGTGCTCGTCAGCCACGATCGTGCGCGAGGAGCACTCCCGACCGAGGTCCTGCAGACCAGTCGTTCGGCGAATGTGAATAGCCGGTAAATACATCCGAGGACCCCGCCACAGGGCCCGTCAGCAAGCGCATGATTCCTGCGTGGATCCCCTCGTTCTGCTCGTCCTGGTCGTCGTCACCGCCCTCGCCTTCGACTTCACCAACGGCTTCCACGACACCGCGAACGCGATGGCCACGTCCATCGCGACCGGTGCGCTGAAGCCGAAGGTCGCCGTCGCCCTCTCCGCCTCGCTCAACCTCGTGGGCGCCTTCCTCAGCATCGAGGTGGCGCTGACCGTCACGAACGCGGTCGTCCGGATCCAGGACTCGTCCGGCGCACCCGACCCGGCGCTGCTCGAGAGCGGCGGATCCGCTCTGCTGCTGATCGTGCTCGCGGGACTCATCGGCGGGATCATCTGGAACCTGCTGACCTGGCTGCTCGGCCTGCCCTCGAGCTCGTCGCACGCCCTCTTCGGCGGGCTGATCGGATCGACGCTCGCCGGACTCGGCGTCGACGGCGTCAACTGGGCGGGCGACGGCTCCAAGCTCGACGGAGTGGTCGGCAAGGTGATCCTGCCGGCGCTGATGTCGCCCGTGCTCGCCGGAGCGGTCGCGGCGATCGGCACCTGGCTGGTCTTCAAGGTCGTCGGGAACCTGGCCTCGAAGGGCCTGGACCACGGCTTCCGGATCGGCCAGATCGGCAGCGCCTCCCTCGTCTCGCTCGCGCACGGCACCAACGACGCGCAGAAGACGATGGGAGTGATCACGCTGGCGCTGATCGCGGCCGGCGGATGGAGCGACACCGAGTCGGTGCCGTTCTGGGTCAAGCTCAGCTGCGCCCTCGCCATCTCGCTCGGCACCTACCTCGGCGGCTGGCGCATCATCCGCACAGTCGGCAAGGGCCTCGTCGAGATCGACACGCCTCAGGGCATGGCGGCCGAGAGCTCGTCGGCCGCGGTGATCCTCGCCTCCAGCCACCTCGGCTTCGCCCTCTCGACCACCCACGTCGCGACCGGCTCGATCCTCGGCTCCGGCGTCGGCCGCCCCGGCGCCCAGGTGCGCTGGCGCGTGGCGCTGCGGATGGTGATCGCGTGGGTGATCACGCTGCCCGCCGCAGGGCTCGTCGGCGCGGTCATGTGGTGGATCGGGCACCTCGCGGGAGGGGCGCTCGGCGGACTGCTGATGGCGGCGGTCCTCGTCGCGGTCGCGGTCCTCATCTACCTCCGCTCGCGCCGCGACGCGATCGGCTCGCACAACGTCAACGACGAGTGGCAGGACGCCCGTCGCTCGCCCCAGCCCACGAACGCCTGAGGAGTCGCACCGTGCTCGCACTGTTCTTCGAGGCCGCCGGTCAGGTGGCCGTGGTCGCCGTCCTGCTCGGGGCCGGGCTCCCCGTGCTCTTCGCCCTCGGCGTGCGCTCGTTCGCGGTCGCCGGTGGCGCGGCCGGGGAGCAGCCGCGCCTGCCCGTCCCGCTGCTGCGCGCGATCGGAGTCGCCTGCTTCGCGATCGTGGTGCTCGCGGTGGTCGTGGGGCTGAGCGTCATCCTCGCGACCGGCTTCGGCCAGGAGGTCGACTTCTCGCACGGCGTGCCCGTTTTCGTCCCGAAGGACTGAGCGTGGGTGAGCAGACCGTGTCGGGGCCGGTCGCCCGCGTCGTCGGCTGGCTGCGCGCCGGCTACCCGACGGGAGTGCCCGAGCAGGACTACGTGCCGCTGCTGGGCATCCTCCGGCGCAGTCTCACCGCGGAGGAGGTCGAGCAGGTGGTCGAGCGGCTGGTGCTCGACGCCGCGCGGGCCGACGCGGACGGCGTGCCCCTCGACCGCGCGCAGCTGCGGCACCGCATCGAGGAGCTCCTGCTGGGTCCGGCCCTGCCCGAGGATCTCGTGCGCGTCTCCGTCCGCCTCGCGAGCGCGGGCTGGCCGCTCGGGATCCCGGAGGAGGACGCGCCGCAGGCCGGGCTCGTCACGCGGATCGTCCGCTGGCTGCGCGCGGGCTACCCGGCGGGCCTGCCGGAGCAGGACTTCATCCCGCTGGTCGCGCTGCTGCGCCGCCGACTCACCGACGACGAGGTGACGGAGGTGGGCACCCGCCTCGCCGCCGAGGGCGCCCTGCCCGCGAGCCGGATCGACGTCGCCGCGGCGATCGCCCGCGTCACCTCGGAGCTGCCCTCGGACGAGGACGTCGAGCGGGTGCGCCGCTCGCTCGCCGAGCGCGGCTGGCCGGAGGACTTCCCGGGCTGAGTGCGTGGGAGCGCTCCGCGTGGAGGGGTGGGTCTCGATACGCCGCTGCGCGGCTGCTCGACCAGCAGCAGTGGGCGCGCGTCTCCCGACAGAGCGCCGCCCCTTGCTGATCGAGTAACGCGCGCAGCGTGCGTATCGAGATCCACGTGTCCCGGATGCCGCCGCGGCGCTCAGTCGAGGAGCACCCGGGACGGGTAGGCGTCGTGGCTGAAGCAGAGGGTGATGCCGGAGGCCTCGAGGCGCAGCAGCTGCTCGGAGGTGCGGTGGTGCGCCGCCGGGTCGTCGCTGATGAGGCGGGGGAGCGGGCGCAGGCGGTCGGACCACTCCAGGAACTCGCGGCCCCAGGCGGCGTCGCCGGCGATCAGGAACCGGCCTTCCACGAGGACGCCCAGGTGGCCGAGGGCGTGCCCGGGCAGCGGGGTGACGACGCAGCGGCCGTCGCCGAAGAGGTCGAAGCCGCTCACCCCGGCGACCGCGCTCACCGGCTGCTCGTCGACGACGAGGCGGTCCGAGTCGGCGAACCACGGCGGGATCAAGCCCGCGAAGACTCCGTCGGTGACGCGGCTCCGCTCGATCCTCTGCAGCTGGCCGCGCGAGAGCACGAGGGTCGCGTCGGGGAAGTGTCGGAGGCCGCCCACGTGATCGGGGTGGAGGTGCGTGAGGACGACGAACTCGATGTCGCCGGGCTCGAGGCCCTCGGAGCGCAGCCGGGCGTCGACGGTCTCGGCCGGAGTGACGCGCGCCGGCAGGATCCGCCGGTAGAGGGCGCCGACAGGGCCGGTGCCCGCGAAGGACGGCGGGTAGCCGGTGTCGACGAGCACGCGGCGGCCGCTGGGGTGCGTGTAGAGGAAGACCGCCGAGGGGAAGGTGCGGCGGGGGAGGCCCTCGCCGCGGAACACGCGCGAGAGCGGGAAGGTGGTGTCTCCGCACGCGAAGACGCGCAGGGCGGGCTCGCGCTCAGGCACGGGACGCGGCCCGGTAGTGCTCGCCGACGCGGCGGATGCCCTCGGCGAGCGGGACGACGGGCTCGTAGCCCAGCTCGGCGCGGGCGCGCGAGATGTCGAGGGTCTGCGCGTAGGCGAGGGTCGCGACGGTGTAGCGGGTGAAGGGCGGCTCGGCCCCGCCGGGCAGCCGCGCGTAGACCCGCTCGAGCACCTCGGCGACTGCGGTCAGGAGGCGCAGGTCGACGGTGAGGAAGCGCGGCTCCTCGCCCATCGCGGCGAAGAAGGCGCGGAGGAGCTCGCCGAACGGGGTCGGCTCGCCGTTGGTGATGTTGTAGACGCTGCCGTCCGCGTGCTCGGTGCCGGCGGCGAGGACCAGTGCGCGGGCGGCGTTCTCGACGCAGGTCACGTCGACGACGTTGCGCCCGCCGTCGAAGAGCGGGATGCCGCGGCGCCGGTTCGCGGCCACGAAGCGGGGGATCAGGCTCGGATCGCCGACTCCGATGAGGCCGCGGGGGCGCAGGATCACGAGCTCGCGGATCCGTCCCTCGGCGAGCGCCCGCTGCAGAAGGCGCTCCGCCTCGATCTTGCTGCGGATGTAGAGGCTCATCCGGCTCGCGGGATCGAACTCGTCCTCCCGCACCAGGTGCTGGTGGCGGCGGGCCGAGTAGATGCTGGGCGAGGAGACGAAGACGATGCGCGGGATGCCGACGCGCTCGGCGAGGCCGATCATGGCCTCCGTGCCGTCGACGTTCGCCTCGCGGAACTCGCTCCACCGGCCCCACGGGCTCGACAGGGCGGCGGAGTGGACGAGCACGTCGGCGCGCACGGGCAGGGTGGCGAGGTCGGCCAGATCGGCGGCGATCGTCTCGGCGCCCTCGGCTGCAAGACGCTCGAGGGCGGGGAGGCTGCGGCCGGCGGCGACGACCTCGTCGCCCTCGGCGAGGAACTCGCGCACGGCGTGGCCGCCGAGGAAGCCCGTGGCGCCGGTGACGAGGACGCGGCGGGGCGTCCGCGGCTCGGCGTACACGGACGGCCTAGCGGACACCGATGGATCAGCGGACATCGACGACCTCCAGCCCCTTCTTGCGGCCCCAGTACCAGAGCAGGATCCCCAGGTAGCCCAGCGCCTTGCCCTTGCGGATGGAGCAGCGGACGATCGCGCGGCGGTTCAGCCGTGCCTGCGTGCCCGGGATCACCCGGCAGACCTTGAGGTGCAGCTCCAGGTCCTCGTCGGTGTCGTCGATGCTCGAGCGCGGGAAGCCGCCGACCTCGAGGTACAGCGCGGCGTCGATGGCGAGGTTCAGGCCGGCGATCATGAACAACCGGTAGCGCTGGCCGGGGCGGCGGTAGACGATGCCCGGTGCCCGCTCGAGGATCCGGATGAGCACGGTGCCGATCACTCCGTCGTACCAGCGGTACTCGGGCTCGTCGGTGCGCGGAACGACGCGGCCGCCGACGAAGCGGAATCCGGCGCGGAAGTCGGCCTTCAGGAGCTCCACCCAGCGCGCGTCCGGCAGCGAGTCGGCGTCCGTGCGCGCGACGACGGAAGCCCCGTGCGCGATCGCGTACCGGAAACCGGTGTCGGAGGCGGCTCCCGTGCCCTTCTGCGCCTCGCCGATCGTGAGGACCGGCCGCTCGGGGCGCTCGGCGGTGAACGCGTCGATCACCGCGCGCGAGCCGTCGGCGCTGCCGTTGTCGACGAGCAGGAGGGTGAAGTCCTGATCGGACTGCGCCGCGAGGGCGTCGAGGGTGCCGCGGAGCAGCTTCTCCTCGTTGAAGAACGGCACGACGACCCAGAAGCTCACCCCGAACCCCCTCGCGCTCCGCCGGGACCACCCTAGCGAGGGAGGGGGCGGCTTCGGTGCCGGAGCGGGACGGGGAGGACTTCTGGAGGTGCGGGTCTCGGTACGCGCCTGCGGCGCTACTCGACCAGCAGGGGGAGGCGGGGCTGCTCGGCTGCGGGCGAGTGCAGCGACCCTCCGGCAGGTCTCGCAGGAGGGACGCGACCGTGCCGAGGGTGCTGCCCCTCCCAGGCGTGCTGAGGGCCGCCGCGAGGGTCGGCGCGGTCCGAGCTTTGACGAGAGCGTAAAAAGTACTGTTCTTGCGGTGGCTCCGGCCGGCACCTGCCCGCGCCTCTGCGCCAGGCTCGAAGCGACCCGATCCGCTGCTCGACGAGGACTCGCGACGACGCTGATGCCCCTGCCGAGCGGAGCGGGAACCGGCGGCCGGCCGTGGAGCAGAACTCCGCGGCGGCCCATCGACGCCACCGGGACGCCGCACCCTCCGGCGACCGCGAGACCCTCCAGGAGCCCCGAGTGAACCTGACCGATCACCAGCTGCAGGCCGCGACGTGGGAGGACCGTCAGGCGCTCGCCGAGACGATGATCCCGCTGATCGGCGATCTCTACCGCCGCCGCCGGGTGGTGACGTCGCTGCACGGGACGAGCCTGATCAACCGGTCGACGATCGAGCTGCTGAAGGCGCACCGCTTCGCCCGCCACCTGGACGAGTCGGAGCTGTCGCTGGCCGAGACCCTGCCGATCCTGCGGGTCCTGACGCGGCTCGAGCTGGGCGCGGCGTCGATCGACGTCGCGCAGCTCGCGTTCCTGTTCCGCACGCGGGAGGGGTCCGAGTCGCTGGAGGAGTTCCTCCGGGAGCAGCTCGCCGAGGTCGTGGGCGGGGTGCCGCGGGTCGCGGGCGGGCAGGGTCCGCGGGACGTGGTCCTGTACGGGTTCGGGCGGATCGGGCGCCTCGTGGCGCGACTCCTGATCGAGCGGGGCGGGCAGAGCTCGACCCTGCGGCTGCGCGCCGTGGTCGTGCGCCGCGGCTCGGCCGACGATCTGCGCAAGCGCGCGAGCCTGCTCCGGCGCGACTCGGTGCACGGCCCGTTCGCGGGCACGATCACGGTGGACGAGGAGAACGACACGATCCTCGCGAACGGGACGCTGCTGAAGTTCCTCTACTCCGACGACCCCGCGAGCATCGACTACCGCGCCCACGGGATCGAGGACGCGATCGTCGTGGACAACACGGGCCGCTGGCGCGACGAGGCGGGCCTGGCCCGGCACCTCGAATCGCCCGGTGCCCGGCAGGTGCTGCTGACCGCGCCGGGCAAGGGCGCGCTGAAGAACATCGTGCACGGCATCAATCACGACGCGATCAGCGCCGACGACCGGATCGTGTCGGCCGCGTCGTGCACGACGAACGCGATCACGCCGATCCTGAAGGCGGTGCACGACCTGGTCGGGGTGCGCAGCGGGCACGTCGAGACGGTGCACTCGTTCACCAACGACCAGAACCTGATCGACAACTTCCACGCCGGTGATCGCCGCGGCCGCTCGGCGGCGCTCAACATGGTGATCACCGAGACCGGAGCGGCGACCGCCGTCGCGAAGGCCCTGCCCGAGATGGAGGGACGGCTCACCGGCAGCTCGATCCGGGTTCCCACGCCCGACGTGTCGCTCGCGATCCTGAACCTGCGCACGGAGCGGCCGATCACGAGGGACGCGATCAACGCGCACCTGCGCCGCGCCTCCCTGGACTCGCCGCTGCGCCGGCAGATCGACTACCTCGAGTCGCCCGAGATCGTCTCCACCGACATCCTCGGCTCCCGTCATGCGGGCGTCGTCGACGGCCTCGCGACGATCGCCACCGAGGACGGCGTCGTGCTCTACGTCTGGTACGACAACGAGTTCGGCTACAGCTGCCAGGTCGTGCGCGTCCTCGAGACCCTGGCCGGCGGCCAGGCGCCGTCGTTCCCGGCCGTCGCGCCCAGGAGGGACCTCGCGCCGGTTCCGGCGTGAGCGCAGACCACCGGGACCGTCCTGTCCCGGGCTGAACGGGAGCGGGCGTCCGCGTCCGCTCCTCGGGCCGGGGTGTCTGGAGGGTCGCCCCGGCCCCACTCCGCTGCGCCGTGACCGCCGTATAGCGTGAGCGGAGGGAGTCGCCGCCGTCGAGCGTGCCGGGCCGCCGCGTGCGGGAGCGACCGCCGGACGAGGGGGAGGCCGCGATGGATCTCGAGATCGGGCGCGGCCTGACGATCCCGGCGTCGGAGCTGCAGTGGCGCTTCTCGCGGTCGTCCGGGCCGGGCGGGCAGCACGTGAACACGTCCGACAGCCGCGTGCAGCTGACCTGGGACGTGGCGGGATCGGCGGTGCTCGGCGAGGAGCAGCGGGCGCGCCTCCTGGAGCGGCTGGAGCGGCGGCTGGTCGCGGGGACCGTGACCGTGACGGTGTCGGAGCAGCGGTCGCAGCTGCGGAACCGCGAGGCGGCACTCGAGTCGCTGCGCGGGCTGGTGAGCGCGGCGCTGGCGCCCCCGGCGGCTCCGCGGCGCCCGACCCGGCCGACCCGCGGATCGGCCCGGCGCCACCTGGCGGCGAAGCAGCAGCGGTCGGCGACGAAGCGGCAGCGGCGGCGTCCGACGGACGACTGACGGGGGCGCGCTGGCACAATGGTGCAGCGTCCGTCCTGGCGCGGTCGGCCGGAGGGGGAGCGGATGCAGCGAGTCACGCTGGCCCACGTCGCCGCGCGCGCGGGCGTCTCGCCCACCGCGGCGTCCCTGATCCTCAACGGCAAGCAGAACACCGGGCTGAGTGCCGACACGCACAAGCGCGTCGTCGAGGCGGCGTCCGAGCTCAACTACCGGCCCAACCTGATGGCCCGCGGTCTGCGCGTCGAGAGGTCCGCGACGCTGGGCTTCGTCTCGGACCGCATCGCGTCGTCCCGGTACGCCGGATCGATGATCCGCGGCGCCCTGCAGACGGCCCGCTCGCGCGATCACACCATGTTCGTCACCGAGACCGACGGCGACCGCGGCGAGCAGGACCGCGCGATCGAGGCGCTGCTCGACCGGCAGGTCGACGCCATCGTGCTCGCGACCGTCACCGGGCGGGTGGAGCTTCCCCGGCAGCCGCTGCCGGTGCCGCTCGTCCTGCTGAACGGGACGACGGGAGCCGACGAGTACGCGGCCGTCCTCCCCGACGAGGAGGGCGGCGCCCGCCAGGCCGCGCAGCACCTGATCGGTCTGGGACACCGTCGGGTGCACGTCCTGGGCACCTCCGATCCCGTGCACTGGACGATCCCGGTGCGCCGCCGGATCGAGAGCCTCCACCGCGAGTTCGCCGAGCACGGCGTCGACGTGGTCGACGTGGACCTCGACGAGCCGGTGTGGGATCCGGACACCGGCTTCGACACGGCGACCCGCGCGGTGCGCGACCACGGTCCGGTCACGGCGGTCGTCGCGCTGAACGACTCCCTCTCCGCGGGCGCGTACGAGGGGTTCCGCGCAGCGGGCCTGGACGTCCCGCGGGACGTCTCCGTCGTCTCCTTCGACGACGACGAGATCGTGTCGTTCCTCCGCCCTCGGCTGACGACGGTCGCGCTGCCCTTCGAGGCCATGGGCCGGCGCGCGATCGAGCTCGCCCTCGGCGGTGCGCCGGAGCCGCGCGAGCACCTCGAACCGATGACCCTGCGGCTGCGCGCGTCCACGCGTCCGGCCTCCGCCTAGGCCTCTCCGGCGGTCTCTCCTCCTGCCGATTGACATCGGATCGCTGCCCGTGCATCCTTACCTAAATCCATTTAGGCGCTGATGCCTACACGATCCAACGGAGGACAGATGGACAACTCGCGCGCCCTCAGCGGTGCCCTTCCCACTCGCACCGGCCGCCCGAGCACCCGCTCGGCCGGTCGGTCGGTCGCGATCGCCGCGGCCGGATCGCTCCTGCTCGCGCTCGCCGGATGCGCCCCGGGCGCGGGTGCCGGCGGGAGCGCCGGCGCCGGCTACGACGGCGACACGCTCACCTTCGCGACGTCGGCCGTCCCGCCGTCGCTCAACCCCGCCCTCGGCGACCCCGCCTACTCGCTCGCCTACCAGTGGGCGTACGACCCGCTGGTCGTCCTCACGGGCGACGGCTCGTACGCGCCGGGTCTCGCCGAGAAGTGGGGCTACGTCGGCGAGGGCAACACCGTCTACGAGATCACCCTCCGCGACGGCGTCGTGTTCAGCGACGGAGCCGTCCTGGACGCCGAGGCGCTGAAGACCTACCTCGACTACGCGCGTTCGCAGGCCCTGGGCACGCCCACCACGCTGCTCGCGGCCGTCGACACCGTCGAGGTCGTCGATCCGCTCACGGTCCGCCTGACGCTGTCGCGCCCCGACCCCGGCCTCACCTTCGCGTTCGCGCAGCCGTTCGGCGCGGGCTACGTGATCAGCCCGAAGGCGATCGAGGACCCCACCTCGCTCGACGCCGACACCGCCGGAGCCGGGCCGTACATGCTCGACGAGGAGCAGACCGTCGCGGGCGACCACTACACGTTCGTGCCGAACCCCGAGTACTGGGACGCCGAGCGCCAGCACTGGACGAGCGTCACCCTCCGCGTGATCGCGAACTCCTCCTCCACCATCCAGGCCATGCAGTCCGGTCAGGTCCAGGCGGCGCTCGGCGACGCGACCACCCTGGCCGCCGCCGAGAAGGCGGGGCTCGTCGTCATCGATCCGCCCCAGGCCCTCAGCGGCATCAACCTCGCCGACCGCGGCGGGAAGCTGTCGGAACCGCTCGGCGACGTGCGCGTCCGCCAGGCCCTCAACATGGCGGTCGACCGCGAGACGATCGCCCAGGCGCTCTACGGATCAGCGGACCTCGCCCTCTCGCAGTACGCCCTCGACGGCCAGGCGGGCTTCGACCCCGAGCTGGCGGAGGAGTACCCCTACGACCCCGAGCGGGCGAAGGAGCTGCTCGCCGAGGCCGGCTACCCGGACGGCTTCACCCTGCCGGTGCTCACCGCGAGCCTCGCGGGGCTCGACAAGCTGACGCAGGCCGTCGCCGGCCAGCTCGAGGAGGTCGGAGTGACGCTCGAGCTGACGACGAAGGCCACCGCGCCCGACTACTTCACCTCGATGACCTCCGGCGAGTTCCCGGCCGCGGTCATCGGCTACGGACTGGCCGACATGAACTCGCTGTACTCCGGATTCGTGAACCCGGCGGGGCCCTTCAACTGGTTCCAGACGGTCGATCCGGAGCTCGACGCCCTCTACACCGAGTACCGCACCGCCGACGAGGCGACCGGCGACGAGCTGCAGAAGCAGATCAACCGCCGTCTCGTCGAGCAGGCGTGGACGATCCCGGTCGTCGGCGCGCCGCTGAGCTACTACACGGTGCAGGGTCTCGAGGGCTTCGACGCCACGTCGGCGAACGGCGGAGTCCCGCTGATCACCGACCTGCGCCCGGCCGAGTGAGGACTCCGTCACCGTGCTGAGGTTGACCCTGCGCAGACTCGCGCTCTCGATCCCGCTGGCCCTGGTCGCGTCGATGATCTCGTTCGTCCTCATCCCCTTCCTCCCCGGGGACGCGGCCCGAGCGCTCGCCGGCCCCACCGCCTCCGCCGAGCAGCTCGCCGCGATCCGCGAGGAGCTGGGCCTGAACCTGCCCCTCTGGGAGCAGTACTGGAACTGGCTGACCGCCGCGGTCCGCGGTGATCTCGGGACCTCGCTGATCAGCCGTCAGCCGGTGACGGAGATCCTCAACTCCCGCCTCGAGCCGTCGCTGTCGCTCATCATCGGGGCCACTCTTGTGGCCGCGGTGGTGGGCGTGGCGATGGGGGTGCGCGCCGCCCGGCGCGGCGTCCTCGGCCGCGTCGTCGACTCCACCTCCCTCGTCGCCCTGGCGATCCCGGACTTCTGGCTGGGCCTCGTCCTGGTCGTGGTCTTCGCCGTCCAGCTGGGCTGGCTGCCGCCCACCGGGTACGTCTCGCTCGGCACCGATCCCGGGCTCTGGCTGCAGAGCCTGGTCCTCCCGGTGGTCACCCTGTCCCTCCCCGCGCTGGCGCGCGTCGCCAAGCAGACCCGCGACTCGATGGGCACCGCGCTCGACGGCACCTTCGTGCGCACCCTGCGGGCGGCCGCGATCCCGGAGTGGTCGATCACCTACCGCCACGCCCTCCGCAACGCCGCCGTCCCGATCCTGACCGTCATCGGACTGGTCTTCGTCGGAGCGCTGAGCGGGACCGTCGCCGTCGAGTCGATCTTCGCGATCCCGGGCCTGGGCAGCGCCGCCGTCCAGGCGACCTCGTCGCGGGACCTTCCCCTGATCCAGGGCGTCGTCGTCTACTTCACGGTCATCACGATCGTCGTCAACCTTCTCGTCGACCTGGCCTACGGCTACTTCAACCCCCGAGTGAGAGTGAAATGACCGAGTCCACGACCGCCATCGCCGTCGGCCACGCGAAGGCCTCCCGATCGAGCTGGGCGGCCAGGACCTGGCGCGACCAGCCGCTGGGAGTCGTCGCCGCCGGCTACATCCTGCTCGTTGCGGTCCTGGGGGCGCTCGCTCCCGTGATCGCGCCGTACCCCGCCGGGAAGCAGGACCTCCTCGCGACGCTCAGCGGCCCCACCGCCGAGCACCTGCTCGGCACCGACACCCTCGGCCGGGACATCCTCAGCCGGCTGCTCCACGGAACGATCCCGTCGCTGGGCTACGCCCTGATCGCGCTGGCCGTGTTCCTGCTCGTGGGCGTCCCGTTCGGGATCGTCGCGGGGTACGTCGGCGGGCGCATCGACGGGATCATCAGCCGCGTGGGCGAGATCGCGCTGTCGATCCCGGTCGTCATCATCCTGCTCGTGGTGCTCGCGGTCTTCTCCTCCAACCCGGTCGCCGCCATGGTGACGCTCGGCGTCCTCGCGGCACCGGGGCTCGTCCGCGTCGCCCGCGGAGCGACCCTGGTGGTGCGCGAGGAGGCCTTCGTCACCGCGGCGACGGTCTCGGGCGTGCGTCCCTCGAGGATCATGGGCACGCACGTGCTGCGGCGGGTCCTCGGCCCGCTCCTGGTGCAGGCGTCGCTGTTCCTCGGCTCGGCCCTGGTCGTCCAGGCCGCGCTCGCCTTCCTCGGCCTGCTCTCCTCCGGAGACGATCCGACCTGGGGAGGGATGATCGGCGAGGCGTCTCAGGTCGTCTCGTTCACGTCGTGGCCGCTGCTCCCGCCCGGCCTCGCGATCATCCTGATGGTCCTCGCGTTCGGCATCGTCGGAGACGCGGTGCGCGACTCCACGGCCGACGAGAGCACTCCGCGCGTCCGGCGGCGGACGCGGGCGGTCTCCGACGGCACCGCGACATCCGCGTCGACCTCCTCGCTCGACGACACCTCCGGCGACCACCTGCTCGAGGTGCACGACCTCCGCGTCGTCCTCGACGGCGGAGTGGCACTCGTCGACGGGGCCTCGTTCACCGTCGACCGCGGAGAGGTCGTCGCGGTCGTGGGGGAGTCGGGCTGCGGCAAGTCGGTCACCGCTCTGGCGGTCCTGGGCCTGCTCCCGCACGGGCTGGAGGTCGAGAGCGGCAGCGTCGTCTTCGACGGAGTCGACCTGACCCGGGGCGGCCCCTCCGCCTACTCCGCCCTCCGCGGCAGCGGGATCGGCTACGTCGCGCAGGACGCCCTCGGCAGCCTCGATCCGACGCACTCGATCGGCAGCCACCTCCGCGAGGTGATCACCCGGCACGAGAAGCTCGCGTCGGCCGCGACCCGCGCTCGGGCGCAGGAGCTGCTCGCGCAGGTCCGCATCCCCGATCCCGACCGCGTCCTCGCCCTCTACCCGCACGAGATCTCGGGAGGCATGGCGCAACGGGTCAACATCGCTCTCGCCCTCGCCGGTCGACCGCGCCTCATCGTCGCCGACGAGCCCACCACCGCCCTCGACGTCACCGTCCAGGCCGAGATCCTGCGGCTGCTGCGCGACCTCCAGCGCGAGAGCGGGATGAGCGTCCTGATCATCACGCACAACTGGGGGGTCGTCGCCGACATCGCCGACCGCGCCGTCGTCATGTACGCGGGCGAGGTCGTCGAGCGCGGGACCGTCCACGACGTGTTCGACACCCCGCGCTTCCCGTACACCGCGGCCCTCCTCGCCGCCGACCCGAGCACGGCGGCTCCGAGAGAGCGGCTGACCACGATCGCCGGGCGCGTCCCCGCGCCGGGCGACCGCCCGGTGGGCTGCCGGTTCGCCGGCCGCTGCGCCTTCGCCACCCGGGAGTGCACGAGCGCTCCGATCCCGCTGCGGCGGGTCGACCCGGGATCCGTCACCCGCTGCATCCGCGTGGAGCAGCTGGTCGAGCAGGGAGCCCTGACCCGATGAGCACCGCACCGACCACCCCGGCCGACGCGCCGGTCCTCACTGCCGAGGACATCACGGTCCGCTACCGCCGCGGCCGCACCGACTTCCTCGCCCTCGACGGCGTGAGCATCACCGTGCCGCGCGCCACGACCGTCGGCCTCGTCGGCGAGTCGGGATCCGGGAAGTCGACCCTGGCCAAGGCGATCCTCGGTCTCACTCCGATCGCCTCGGGCCGGGTCACCCTGCTCGGGGAGGACGTCACCCGGCTCACCGGGCGCCACCGCCGCCGGCTCGGCAGGACCCTGCAGGCCGTGTTCCAGGACCCCAACACGTCGCTGAACCCCTCGTTCACGATCGGCCGCAGCCTGATCGAGCCGCTGCGCGCGCAGGGCCTGCTCGGCTCGGTGGACGCCGCCTCCCGGATCACCGACGTGCTGAACGCGGTGGGCATGGAGGCCGACGTCGCCCGACGCCGACCGCGGCAGTTCTCGGGTGGCCAGCGCCAGCGGATCTCGATGGCGCGCGCCCTGATCACCGATCCGCAGGTCGTGGTCTGCGACGAGGCCGTCAGTGCCCTGGACCTCTCGGTGCAGGCGCAGGTCCTGAACCTGCTGTCGGACCTCCAGCAGCAGCGCGGGCTGAGCTACCTCTTCATCTCGCACGACATGTCCGTGGTGAAGCACCTCTGCCACGAGGTGACGGTGCTGTACCGCGGGCGGATCAAGGAGTCCGGGCCGACCGCCTCGGTCACCTCCTCGCCCCGCGACCCGTACACGCGGGCGCTACTCCTGGCGGCTCCGATCGCGGATCCGCGCCGTCAGCGCGAGCGTCGCGCCGCGGAGACCGCCGGCGACTCCTCCACCGCGGCCTGACCGGCTCCCCTCGGCGGGTCGGCGACCGCCGCTCCGCTCACCCCTTCCCGAAGGACGTCACCCGTGCTCTCTCCCGATGACCGCTGGATCTGGGACTTCTGGCACGTCCAGGACGACGACGGTCTGCACCACCTCTACTACCTGCAGGCCCCTCGCTCGCTGGGCGACCCGGAGCTCCGGCACCGCAACGCGACAGTCGGCCACGCCACCTCCCGCGACCTCGTGGACTGGCAGGAACTCGGCACCGTGCTGGAGCCGGGGCCGCCCGGCTCGCCCGACGCGACCGCGACGTGGACCGGATCCGTCGTCCGCGGCGACGACGGACGGTGGCGCATGTTCTACACCGGCTCCACCTTCCTCACGCCCGACTCGCACGCCAACATCGAAGTCGTCGCCCTGGCGACGTCCGACGACCTGCACACCTGGGTCAAGGACGAGAGCGTCGTGCTGACCGCGGACGCGCGGTGGTACGAGAGGCTCGGCGACTCCTCCTGGCCCGAGGAGGCGTGGCGCGACCCGTGGGTCCACCGCGACGAGACCGGGTGGCGCATGCTCCTCACGGCGCGCTCCGCCACCGGAGCGGTCGACGACCGGGGCGTCGTCGGCTCGGCGACCTCGCCCGATCTGCGGGACTGGACGATCGGGCCCCCCCTCTCGGCGAGCGGGGCGGGCTTCGCCCACGTGGAGGTGCTGCAGAGCGTCGTCCTCGACGGCCGTCGCTTCCTCGTCTTCTCGGCGAACCGCGCCGTGCTCACGGCGGAGCGACGGGAGCGGGGCGGCGCGACCGGGACGTGGATCGCTCCGTGGGACGAAGAGATCGACCTGGCTCGGGCGGTGAACCTCACCGGTCCGGCGCTCTACAGCGGACGCGTGATCGAGACGACCGGAGGACCGGTGCTCCTCGCCTTCCGCCTCAGCGACGACGGCGAGGAGTTCGTCGGCGGGATCTGCGATCCCCTCCCGATCCGGGTGACCGGCGAGCGGGTCGAGCTCGCGCCCGGGGACCGCTGATGCCCGCGACGCCCTCCGGGATCCACTGGGACAGCCGGGGGCCGCAGGAGGCTCCGCCGGTGCTGCTCATCGAGGGGTTCACCGGGCAGCTGATCGGCTGGCGCGACGGGTTCTGCGACCTGCTGGTCGAGCGCGGGCTGCGGGTCCTCCGCATGGACAACCGCGACATCGGCCTCTCCCGCCACGAGGCTCCCGGCACCGTCTACTCCGTCGCTGACATGGCGCGGGACGCGGCGGAGGTCCTCGTCGAGGCGGGGGCCGGTCGCGCGACCGTGGTCGGCCAGTCGATGGGCGGGTTGATCGCGCAGCACCTCGCGATGGACCGCCCGGATCTCGTCTCGGGCCTCGTCCTCTTCTACACGACTCCCACGACCGGCATCATCCCGGCGGACGCGCTGCAGGGCGACCTGGTCGAGCCGACCACCGAGGAGGAGGCGATCGAGGTGTTCCTCGCGGGCAACCGCGGGGTCGCATCGCCGGCGTGGGGGTACGACGAGGTGCGCCAGCGCGCCCTCGCCGCCGCGATGTGGCGGAGGGACCGGGACTTCTCCGGTCACGCCCGGCAGCGCGCCGCGATCCTGGCGATGCCCGACACCCGCCCGCGTCTCCGGGAGGTGACGGTGCCCGTCGCCCTCGTGCACGGACGGGCCGACGCTCTGATCCCGCCGGCCGGGTCGATGCTCCTGCTCGAGGAGCTGCCGCAGGCGGAGCTCCACCTTCACCCCGGCATGGGGCACGAGATCGCGGAGGCGCTCTGGCCCGAGTTCGTCGCGGTCATCGCCCGCCTCACGCGAGCCGCCCGCACGCCGGCGGTCCCGCGGCCCGGCGTCTGCGACCACTGGTGAATCTCTGCCGGACTGGATAACTTTGAAGACGGCGTCGGGACGGTCCGCCCCGACGCCCGGAGCGACGCTGTCGCCACTCCACCCCCCCACCACTTCTTCGAAGGAGAAGACATCATGCCGCTCGACCCGTTCCTCGCCCCCCTCGTTGCGAGCCTGCCCCCTGCTCCCGCCGAGATCGACGACTTCCCCGCCTGGCGCGAGCAGGAGCTCGCCGGGGCCGAAGCGCTCGCGTCCCAGCTCCTCGAGCCGGCGCCCGAGGTCCTCAGTGCGCGCACCGTGACGCTCCCCGTCGCGGGCGGTGAGATCACTCTGAACGTCTTCCACCCGCTCACGGCCGGTCCCCACGGCGTGCACCTCTACTTCCACGGAGGCGGATGGATCGGCGGCACGATCCACTCCCGGATGGTCGACATCCTCTGCCGGGAGCGCGCCGTGGGCGCCGACTGCATCGTCGTCGCCGTCGACTACCGCAAGGCTCCCGAGCACCCGTTCCCCGCCGCCCTCGAGGACGGCTACGCGGCGCTCCTCTGGGTCGCCGAGAACATCGACGAGCTCGGCGGCCGGGCCGACGGCATCACGGTCGGCGGAGGCTCGGCCGGCGCGAACCTCGCCGCCGGGCTCGCCCTGAAGGCGCGGGACGAGAACGGCCCGGCCATCGCCTTCCAGCTGCTCGAGGTGCCGTCCCTCGACTTCACCTTCAGCAGCCCGTCCATCCGCCGCTTCGCCACCGGCTACGGGCTCACGGAGAAGACGCTGCACCTCTGCCGCCGCCTCTACCTCACGGATCCGGCCGACGCGACGAACCCCTACGCCTCCCCGCTGCTGGCCGACGACCTCACGGGTCTCCCGCCGGCGTACATCATGTCGTCGGAGTACGACCTGATCGTGGACGACGGCGAGCGCTACGCCGAGCGGCTCCGCGCGGCGGGAGTGCCGGCCACGTTCTCGCTGCAGCTCGGGCACATCCACGGGTCGAGCGCCTTCACCGCGGTGATGGAGTCGGCGCGCGACTGGCGTCAGGAGACCTTCGACGTGCTCCGGGTCGCGCACAGCACGCCCGTCGCCGGCTAGCGGGGCCTCCGGCGAGTGTGTCCGTGCCGATCGAGGAGCCCGCTCCGCGGGCGTATCGAGGTCCGCCGGTGTCCGGTCCGCGGGTGGGGGTGGGTCTCGATACGCCCCTGCGGGGCTACTCGACCAGCGAGGAGTGGTCGGCGGTGTCCCTGCTGATCGAGTAGGCCGCGCAGCGGGCGTATCGAGATCCACCGGGCGGTGCGGGGTCTCGATACGGCCCTGCGGAGCTGCTCGACCAGCACGGGTCCGACGGCGTCGGGAGGCGGGTCAGCCGAGCACGGAGGCGAGGAACGCGAGCTTGTGCTCGTTGTAGCGGTCGGTCGACGGCGATTCCGCCGCCATGTACCCGTGACCGAGGACGGCGTCCTCGAGGGGAGGGAGCTCCGTCCGGTTCTCGACACCCAGCTTCGTGAGGGTGTCGGCGAGCTCGGTCACCTGATCCGGGAACGTGCCGGTGTTGCCGTCGGCGAGGAAGCTCGGCGGGAAGCCCGCGGTCACGTGCTCGATCACGTCGGCCTCGTCCAGCACCGCGCGGGACGTCCCGAAGTAGGTGCGGCCGGAGAGGTCGAACAGCCAGTCGTTCATCAGGTCGGGAGCTTCCGTCCGCCCGAGATCGGCCGGGACCAGACCGGCGCTGTCGAAGACGACGGCCTCGAGGCGCTCGGCGTCCAGCGTCTGCGCGATCCCGGTCTCGCGGGAGTAGTCCTGATCGGTCTGGATCGCGGCGTACTGGCCGACGATCTGGCCGCCGGCACTGCCTCCGGCCAGGATCACGCGGGACATGTCGAGCCCGTAGGAGGCGCCGTTCCGCTCGAGGAACTCCATCGCCTCGCCGAGCTGGATCACGGGGGTCGGGTAGGGCACCTCCGGGGCGAGCGCGTAGTCGAGGGTGACGACGTTGTAGCCGTTCTCGAGCATCGGCCCCGCGCCCAGGGCGAAGTAGGCCGCGCTCCCCGTCGGCGCGTTCGGGTCTCCGTCGTTCTTGCTGCCCGCGATCCACCCGCCGCCGTGGACGACCACGTAGGTCGGACGGCTGACCGAGGGGTCGCCGTCCGCGATGTAGACGTCGAGGAAGCTGTTGGGGTAGGTCGAGCCGTACTCGAGGTCGTTCGTGACGAGTGAACCGTTGAGCTCGAGGGTCTCGGTCGCCCTGCGCGGCTCGAAGGAGTTGCCGGATCCGCCGACGGACTGGAGCAGGGTCGCGACGGGTCGCGGATCGGCGGCGATGCTCACCAGGAGCACGGAGAGTGCCGTGGCGATCGCCGCGACGAGGACCCCGCCACCGCGGAGCACGCGACCGGCGCGACCGCGCGCCGGCCGGCGGCTCCTCCACGCGCCCACCCAGGTCGCGACCGCAAGGACCGCCGATGCACCGAGGGCGACGATCCACACCGGGTGGAGGCCGGTGAGGAGGGAGGCGAGCTGCGCGACGAGCGTGAGCGCCGCCCATCCCGCCAGGAGGTGCCGGCCCGGGAGTCGGTCGTGCCGAAGGGCGACGACCGCGATCGTCGCGGCGAGCAGCGCACTGACGACGCTGAAGGCGGGGGCGAACCGGACCACGAAGGATCCGAGCGCGGTGGACAGCAGCGTCGCGGCGCCCAGGAGGACCAGGGCTCCCGGAAGGCGGAGAGGGGGGGACGATCGTTCGGACCATTGGATTCCTTCATTCGGCAGCAAGTTTGCAAGCAACTGCAATTTAGCAGAGTCCGGCATGTTTGCTACGACGAGTAGCATCGGACCATGACCGAACCGTCTCTCCGCGAGCGCAGTAAGGAGCGCCGCCGCCGCGCGGTGCAGGTGGCCGGCATGCGCCTGTTCGCCGAGCGCGGCTACGAGGCCACGACCGTCTCGGACATCGCGGCGGAGGCGGAGGTGTCGACACGATCGGTCTCGATGTACTTCGACACCAAGCTCGACATCGCGCTCGCGTCCTCCGACGCCGCCGCCGCGCGGTTGACGGCGGCTCTCGCGGAAGCTCCGTCCGGAGCGCCGGTGACCGAGGTGTTCCTCGCCTGGCTCGAGCGCGAACCCGCGCTGGTCGGCGAGGAGGAGTGGCTCCTCCGTTCGCGGATGCTCGAGCGGAATCCCCAGCTGGGCTCGGGAGGAACGGACCAGGCGCGGACGATGCTGCGCGCGTCGGCCGACGCCGTCGCCGCCGATCTCGGGACGACTTCCGACGACGTCGCGGTCCAGGTGGTGCTGGGAGTGCTCGCGGGGGTGCTCTACCAGTTCGAGCGGCTCAGCGCCGTCGCCCGCGAGGACCGGCGGACTCTGGACGTGATGCGGGCGGCGGTCGACGGCGCGTTCGCGGGTGTCCGGCGGCGGGGCTGAGCCCGCGCGCGCCGGCTCAGGGGCGGAGCAGGTCGAGGTAGGACCGCAGGTGCTCGCCGAGCGGGAGGTCGCGGCGGTAGAGCCACTGCAGTTGGAGCCCCCGCACCATCGCCGCGATCTGGTGCGCGGTGACCTCGGGGTCGAGGTCGGCGCGGAGCCGTCCGCGGGACTTCTCGACCGCGAGGCCGGCCGCGATGGCCGCGATGCCGTCCTCCATCCGCTGGTCGGCCCAGGCGTGCGCCGAGTGGTCGCTCCGGACGGCCTCCGCGAGGATCGTCACGTCGAGTCGGATCAGCTCCGGGATCTCCTTGTTCGCCTCGAGCAGATCCGGCAGGAGATCCAGGATCCCGCGCTCGGCGAGGCCCTGCTCGAGAGCCGGCCGCTCGCGCTGCGCCTGCTCCTCGAAGACGGCCTCGAGCAGCTCCTCCTTCGACGAGAAGTGGTAGGAGAGCGCGGCGTGGCTCACGCCCAGCGCCTCGGCGATCCTGCGGAGCGAGAGGCGCTGGAAACCCTGGGAGGCGAAGAGCTCGAGAGCCGTCGAGACGAACTCCTCGCGGCGCTGCTGGCCGTTCGCGTACGGGCCGCGCTTGCGGGTCGAGCCCGTCGCCGGTGCGCGCGCCTGGTCGCCGGGCTCCGTCATCCGCGCCTCCTGAGATCTCCAGCACCTTACCGTCGCGAGGGCGCCGTGCTCGGATCACCGGAGTGAACTCTTGCCGAAGTGGACTACTTCCACTTATGCTCTCGACGGTCACTCCGCCTCGGGTGACGCGGGACTTCGAAGGAGCAGGACATGACGACGGTGCACGGCCACGTGGAGCCCGGTTTCGAGCGGGTCGCCGACGCGTTCCTCCTCAACATCACCGACCGCGACGAGGTCGGTGCGGCCTGCTCGGTCGTGATCGACGGCACCTCCGTGGTGGACGTGTGGGCGGGCACAGGCCGGGACGGCGCTCCGTGGACGCGGGCCACGCGCACGGCGGTGTTCTCGGTCAGCAAGGCCGTCACGGCGATCTGCCTCCTGATGGCCGCCGACCGCGGCCTCCTCGATCTCGATGCGCCGGTCGCCTCCTACTGGCCCGAGTTCGCCACCCACGGCAAGGGCGCGATCACGGTCCGGCACGCGCTCGCCCACCGCACCGGCGTCATCGGCTTCACGCAGCCGTGGAGCGCGGAGTCGCTCGCCGCGTGGGACCCGATCGTCGAGGACCTCGCGGGGCAGTCGCCGCTCTGGGAGCCGGACACCGCGTTCGCCTACCACCCCGTCTCGGTCGGCTTCCTCGCCGGCGAGGTCCTCCGCCGGGCGACGGGGCTCCGCCCCTCCGAGTGGCTCGCGCGGTACGTCACGGAGCCGCTCGGCCTGCTGATGACCTACGGAGCGGACGCCGACCACCCGGAGCTCGCTCCGGTCGTCCTCCCCGCGCGGGGGACCCTCGAGATCCCCCTGTCCCTGCAGGACCACGAACAGCTCGTGCTGCGCTCGGTCCTCGCCGACGGCGCCTACGGCCCCGACCTCTTCTCGGCCGCCACCACCGCCCGCTTCCTCGGCCCCGAGAGCCCGGCGGCGAACGTCGTCACCCGCGCGCGCGACCTCGCCCGGCTGTTCTCGGCCGTCGTGAGCACGGTCGACGGCGTCCGGCTCGTCGGCGACTCCGTGCTCGAGGAGGCGACGCGGCCGCTCTCGTACGGGAAGCCGTTCCTCGGTCCCGACAAGGGCGACGTCTGGGGAACGGGCTTCATGCTCCACTCCGCCCGGCGCGGCATGGCCGGCCCCGGCAGCTTCGGACACGACGGCGCGGGCGGTCACCTCGCGTTCGCGCACCCGGGACTGGGCCTCGGATTCGGCTACCACACGTCCCGCGCGGGCGGCGACGACGACATCCGGGCCGAAGCGCTCTGCGCCGCCCTGCGCGAGTCGCTCTGAGGCACCGGAGACCCTCCGCCGCGTCTGCAGCTCGGCGGTCCACCCCCGTCTGAGGGGCGTAGAACCGGATCTCGTCGATCCGACACGGGTCGTCTGCCAGAGTTCGATCCAGCACTGCTTCCGCCGGAGAGCGCGGACGACTCGACGGTGCAGTTCGAGGAGAGGTGCTGCCAGGTGACGCAGAATGCGCCGATCGATCGGTCGGTGGCGCGGGAGCGGATCCGGCTCGCGGCACTCGACGACCTGCACATCGTGGGCACCGGTCCGGAGGAGCGGTTCGACCGGGTCACGCGGATGGCCAAGGAGCTGTTCGGCGTGCCGATCGCCGAGATCAACTTCATCGACCAGCAGCACCAGTTCACCAAGTCGCCGCAGCGGCCGGGAGGGTCCCACTTCACTCCGCGGACCGACTCCTTCTGCGACGTCGTCGTGCAGCAGCCCGACATCGTCGTCGTGCAGGACGCGCTCGAGGACCCGCGGTTCTCGGAGCGGGGCACGGTCACCGGTCCGCCGCACGTGCGCTTCTACGCCGGCCGCCCGCTCAGCGTGGCCGACGGCGCGCGGGTGGGCACCATCTGCCTGGTCGACACGGCGCCGCGCGACCTCAGCGGCGAGGACCAGGAGCTCCTCGACGAGCTCGGCCGGTGGGTGGAGCGCGAGCTCGTGGAGCAGCGCGCGGCCGACCACGCGGGCTGGACGCAGCGGCAGATGCTGCCCGCGCCGGTGCGCGTCGACGGCTACTCCTTCGCGGGATTCACGCGGCCCCACTCCGAGGTGGCCGGCGACTACTTCTCGGTCGACGTGCTCGAGGGGCGCGTCGACGCGACGCTCGCCGACGTCATGGGCAAGGGCGTGTCCGCGGCTCTCGTCGCCTCGGCCGTCCGCTCGGCGTTCCAGGCCCGACGCGGCTGGGAGCCCGGCGCGGCCGTGACCGCGGTCAACGAGCAACTGCTCGCCGACCTGTCCGCGACGGGCACGTTCGCGACCCTCGTCCACACCAGCCTCGACACGCGGACCGGCGAGCTGCACTACGCCGACGCGGGCCACGGGCTGACCGTGATCGTCCGCGCCGACGGCACCGCCGAGCGGCTGACGTCGTTCGACTTCCCGATCGGGATCGGCGAGGACGTCGGATGGGAGGCGCGCGCGACGACGCTCCTCCCGGGCGACACGCTGCTCTCCTGCTCCGACGGGGCGCTGGACCTGTACGACGGCACCCTGGCGGCGCTCGACGAGCTGGCGGCCCTCGTCCGCTCGTGCGCCGACGACGGCGAGCTCTTCGCCG